>JBBRCC010000001.1:0-109140 GCA_038205175.1 Cytophagales bacterium
TGCCTGAACCTTCATTTTGTCCCCAGTCTCCATTCACAAATTTGTAGCGTTGAATCCGACCGACTACAGTATCAGGATAAGTCACTGTAATTCCCCAAATGTTGTTCCCCAGATTTGTTAAAGCGCAAGCAGCGGCAGAAGGTGTCCAGTTAGGAAGTGAAGTTCCCCGGCTGGCAAAATCGCCGCCAATTCTTATTCCTCCAGCAGCTAAAGTGTCTCCACCTGCCAGGTAGTTTGTAATGTCTACCCTGTAGGTAACAGTAAAGGTTTGGATGCTTGAACCTAATGTTGTAAACTGGTTTTGGACTCCATAGGCTGTACCAGTAGTATTGGTAGCATAAGACCTGACGAAATAAACAGTTCCGGGCGTAAGTCCACTTAGGTTGCTCGAAAAATCGCCTGTTCCAGTTCCCGAAGCTACAAAGTTGTTTACCAAAGTTGGGTTTTGCGTGGTAGCATAACAAATTCCTCTTTCGCTGATGCTGGATCCTCCATCATTGGTTACTGTGCCCGACACTGTGGCAGAGGTTTGCGTAACAGCAGAAATGTCGCCTGTGAGCACAGTAGGAACTGAATTGGTAACTTCTGTTATCGTAGCACAACGAGCCCATTCCGAAGTAACCACCCAATTGCCTGAAGTTGGTAAAAGCAATTTTCGGTTGTTGTTTGATCCCGGTTTTGCGCATGTGTTATCTGGTGGATTCCAGTTCGCACCCTCATCTCCGCTGGTCCAGGCATTCCCCCTCAGGTACTTCCATTCAAGAGAGTCAGTTGCGTTTCCGTTAAAAATCAGAATTCGGCTCCAAACATTGTTGCCTTCATTCGTCATTGGACCTGAAAGAGGAGTCCAATCCGGCAAATTGCCCCCACTTAAAGTGAAGTTGCCTGCCATGTGAACGCCTTCAGGTGTTATAGTTCCACCATTTGAAAGGTAGGTGGTTAAATCCACTTTAAAGGTAATGGTGACCTGGGCTTGTGCTGCAAATCCGCAACAAACTATAAGCCCAAATAGAAAGGGAAAAAATTTTCTCATGAGTTAAAATTGGTGTTTTTTAATCTGAATAGCAAAGGAGGGATTGAATGACCGATTTTCCAAATATTAAATGACAAAAACAGTCTTTTAATCGTTCGGTGAATGAATAAATTCGTCTGATTTATATTCGAATTTATTCGACAAAAGGAATTTGTTCTTGCAATTGGCCGTGGAAAAAGCTCAGTTCATCAACTAAAATTACAGGTTGAAACTTTTGCCAATTTCAGGCAATATCAACTCAATTTCGTTGAAGGTGGCCAGGGTTGCGGCTTCTTCATGGTCAATGGCAATGTAGGGAAAAGTGTCGTAGTGCATGGCAATCACCTTTTTTACGCCCAACCATTTTGCTGCTTTTATTGCGTCTCTTATGCCCATGGTAAAGTTGTCGCCGATGGGCAAAAAGGCAAAATCGAGTTTATGGTCATTGCCGATCAACTGCATATCAGAAAACAATGCCGTGTCGCCAGCAAAATAGAAAGTTCGGTCAGCAGATTCGACTACAAAACCGGCAGGATTGCCGCCATAGGTGCCATCCGGGAAAGAACTAGAGTGCATGGCAGATGTCATGGTTACGCTTCCAAACTCAAAATGCCAGGTGCCACCCAGGTTCATGGGATGGGTTTTGAGGCCCAACTTGTCGTACCATGCATGGATTTCCCAATTGGCCACAATGGTTGCTTCGTTTTTTCTTGCAATGGCTTCTGCGTCAGCTGTATGGTCCATGTGAGCATGGCTGAGCAATATATGTTCGGCTTCAATGGTAGAAATATCAATACCCGCTGCCAGTTCGTTATTGCTGATAAATGGGTCGAACAAAATCTTATAGCCACCATTCTCTATGCCGAAGCAAGAATGACCGTAGTATGTGATTTTCATAGAAAAAGAATTTTTAAAATTGGGCAAATATATCAGGAATTGTTTTTCCTGAGGATGCTTGAGGTTGTTCCCGGATTCATAATTAATTTTAAGGTATTAAGGTTTATTTAGTTGAGAGTTTTTTTCATATTCTATATGTTAATAGTTTTAAATTCATACCCTATCAAGATTAAGAATATAGAAGCTTTGGTCTGGGATTGGGCTACTTTCAAATGTGCTTAGCTATCTAATAATCCTTTTTATTTTCAGGATTTACTAACGAAAAGTCAATTGTTTGTATTTCAGGTAGTTTTTTTAATGAGTACTAATTTTTTTGTGAAAAAAACTAAAGAACAACTCAACACCTTTCTCCTGGATGATTCTCATTCAATCCTAGTGTGCATCCAACCAATTCACTCCGGTTCCTATGCCCACTTCCATCGGCACTTCCAGCTCCAATGCGGTTTTCATCAAGCGGGTCACTTCTGTTTTCAGAAGTTCTACCTCGTTTACGTGGGCGTCGAACACCAATTCATCGTGCACTTGCAGTATCATTTGCGACTTCAGATTGGTAGTTTTCATCCAGTCGAAAATATTGATCATGGCCAGTTTAATCATGTCGGCGGCACTTCCCTGAATTGGTGCATTGATGGCATTTCTTTCGGCAAAGCCCCTTTGGGTCATATTTCGGGAATTAATGTCGGGCAAATACCGTCTTCTACCCAACACCGTGCTCACATAACCGGTTTCTCTGGCTTGGTTTATCACATCGTCCATATATTGCTTTACAGCAGAAAATTCCGTGAAATAGGCCTCGATAATTTCGCCCGCTTCCCTGCGGGGAATGTTGAGCCGTTGCGATAAGCCGAAGGCCGAAATGCCATATATGATACCAAAATTGGCTGTTTTGGCTTTCCGGCGCATATCAGAACCTACTTCGTCAAGCGGCACTTTGAAAATGCGTGAAGCCGTGATGGCATGAATATCTTTGCCGTCTTTAAAGGCCTGAATCATGGTTTCATCCTGGCTGAACGATGCCATTATCCGCAATTCTATCTGAGAATAATCGGCAGATAAAATGGTAAATTCATTTCCGCCAGGTACAAAAGCTTTTCTTATTTCCCTTCCCCTGGCCGTTCTGATGGGTATATTTTGCAGGTTAGGATTGGTTGAACTTAACCGGCCAGTGGCTGCTACAGCCTGATTGTAAGAAGTATGAATCCTGCCATCGATCGGCGAAACCAAGGCAGGCAAGGCATCGATGTAGGTTGATTTGAGTTTGGCCATTTCCCGGTAATCGAGAATTTTAGCCACTATTTCGTGTTCATCTCCAAGCTTGGCAAGCACTTCTTCGCCTGTAGCATATTGACCTGTTTTCGTCTTTTTGGCTTTTGGGTCAAGTTTCAGCTTGTCAAACAAAATTTTGCCCAGTTGTTGTGGCGACCCAATGTTAAATATCTCGCCAGAAAGCTGATAAATACTTTTTTCAATATCTATAATTTCAAGGCTCAGACCTTCTGAAATCTCTTTCAGTGCCCCTACATCCACTTTTACTCCTGCTCGTTCCATATCGCTGAGTACATACACCAGTTTTCCTTCCACATCGGTGAGTAGCGATGAAAGCCCTCGTTCTTCAATAAGTGGTGCAAATTTTTGCTTGAGTTGTAGTGTGATATCGGCGTCTTCTGCGGCATATTCGGCAATGGTTTCTACGGCCACATCGGCCATGTTTCCCTGATTTTTGCCTTTGGCGCCAATCAGTGTTTCGATGGAAACAGGTTCGTAATTGAGGTAGCTTTTCGAAAGCGTGTCCATGTTGTGCCGCTGGTCGGGTTCTAGCAGATAATGCGCCAACATGGTGTCGAAAAGCGGGCCTTTTAATGCAATACCGTAGTTGGTTAGCAGGCCTAGATCAAACTTGATATTTTGGCCTATTTTAAGGCTTTTTTCATTTTCAAAAGCAGGTCTGAAAAGCTCGAGAATTTCCAAACTAGCTTGCCTGTCTGTATATGGAAGTGGAATGTAATAAGCCTCTCCAGGTGTGGTAGCGAATGATAAACCTACCAATTTAGCACTCAAACCTTCCAGACTATCTGTTTCCGTATCGAAGCAAAATTCATCAACCCCGGTCAAAAAAGTGGCGAGTTTCTGAATCCTGTTTTTGCTTTCGAGCAAATGATAGGTGTGGTCTGTATCGGCAATGGTTTTGTAGGCGAGCGTAGTTTCTTCTTGTTGTTCAGCTTCGCTTGAGCCAGCGTTCGAAAACATATCCAACTGGGCAGGATCGCTTTTTACTTTTGTGGCTGAACTGCCCGGGGTAGGAGAGCTGTCTTCGCCCAACACCCGCTTTAGGGTAGTTCTAAACTCCAGTTCTTCGAAAACGGCTTTGATTTTTTCTTTGTCAAAACCGGTATTCAAAAGGTCTTCCTCAGAAAAAACGAGCGGAACTTCAATATTGATTGTGGCCAGGTCTTTCGACAAAATACCCTGCTTACCAAAATTGACCACATTTTCTTTCAGTTTGCCTGCGAGTTTGTCGGCATTGGCCACAAGGTTCTCAACTGTGTCAAATTCAGCAAGCAACTTTACCGCTGTTTTCGCCCCAATGCCGGGAATTCCAGGAATATTATCTACTGCATCGCCTTGCAACCCCAAAATATCGCAAACCTGGTCAACCCGTTGAATCTGAAATTTATCACAAACTTCCTTGACGCCAAGAATTTCGATGCCATTGCCCATAAATGCTGGCTTGTAAAGGTAAATATGTTCCTCCACCAATTGGCCATAATCTTTGTCGGGCGTCATCATAAAAACCTCAAAACCTTCCCGGGCAGCCTTCTTGGCAAAAGTGCCAATGACGTCATCCGCTTCATATCCTGGCAATTCAAGAACTGGAATATTGAAAGCCTGCACCACCCTTTTGGTCAAAGGAATGGCAATGGATATGTCTTCAGGTTGTTCCTGACGCTGGGCTTTGTAAAGGCTGTAAGCTACATGTCTAAAGGTGGGTTCTGGCGTATCGTAAGCTACAGCGATATGCGTAGGTTTTTCTTTGTTCAGCACTTCCATTAAGGTATTGGTGAACCCAAATACAGCACCGGTATTTAGACCTTTGGAGTTGATACGTGGATTTTTGCTGAAGGCAAAATGCGCCCTGTAAATCAGCGCCAGGGCATCGAGCAAGAATAGTTTTTTTTCAGGTTTGGGCATAGCATGCAAAGCAAGGCACAAGGTTACGCAATTGAGAGGAAATGCGGGAACCTGAATGTTGAAAGTATGATGTTTGAATCCGGAATTTTACGATTTATTAAATCCCGTACTTTTTGATAAAATCTTTTTACAGTAGCTAATACTTCACTGATGCGAGCCAATAATTATTCAAAATAATCAGGTCTTCCATCCGGATTTTTCAATCGGTCATCATCCATCATAAAACCTTTTACCAGATAGCTGGCAAAGTTTTGATTTGCCCATTGTCTAAACTGTGTACCTCGCCTGCTTCTTACCCTAAAACCATTTCCAAATAATAAAAAGTAACATTATATTGTTTATCATCTGCGGCATATTTAAGTAATTTTTAACAACTGAATTCTCTTGCAACTCATTTTCTTTCAGTATATTAGATAAATGCATACTGATGTTGGGCACCGAGGTTTCAAAAAGTTCAGCCAATTGGTTTTGATTCATCCAAACCGGGCCATCTTTTATTTCAAAAAAAAAGGGCTTAACTAAGCCCTTTTAATATTCCGTCTACTATGCCATATTCCACCGATTCCTCGGCCGACATCCAATAATCCCGGTTAATGTCCTGCATGATTTTTTCAATCGTTTGTCCGCAGTTTTTAGACAAAATTTCAGCACCTATTCTTTTGGTTTTAATGATTTCTTCCATGGCAATTAAAATGTCTGAAGCTGTTCCGCCAGCCCCGCCGCTTGGCTGATGAATCATAACCCGGGCATGTGGCAACACATAGCGTTTTCCTTTTGCACCTGCCGATAATAAAATGGAGCCCATCGAGGCTGCCAAACCAGCACACACTGTTGAAACAGGGCTTGAAAGACCCAACATAGTGTCGTGTATGGCAAATCCAGAAGTTACATATCCGCCAGGGCTGTTGATTACAAATTGAATTTCTTTGCCAGGGCCGATCAAGTCCAGGTATAAAAGTCTGTCAATCACGTGTCTGGCAGAATCGTCGTCTACTTGTCCCCAAAGAAATACTTTTCTTTCGTTTAAGAGTTTTTCGTCTATCGTATCTTGAAGTCTAGCTACGTTGCTCATATTGATGCTGGTTGCGTTAAAAAATGAACTGCAATGATAAGGACTTTTTACAAGGGTAAAAGGTTTGAATTGCTCCTTTTATTTTGGTGCCATTTTTAGATGGAACAACCGCCCTTTTGTCTGCTGGCAGTTTGTATTTTAAAGGTATTTGAACCCTTAATTTTTTAGAAACCGGCCATTCAATGTTTTATTTTGAGTGCCAACTTTTACTGTGTAAATCCCACTGGGAAAGGTTTGGAGTGTAATTTGAACATGCTGTTGATGATAGGAATAGTTCTGTTGCAGCATTTGCTTTCCCATAAAGTCATAAATGAATACGTCATCAATTGACAGTAATGGATCAACATGAATATGAATTTTATCTTCAGCAGGATTTGGATAAACGACCAACTTCATGTCAAAAGTTAAAGTTGGCTCCGTTTTTAGTGTTTCACAAAATCCAAAAAGCACGTAAATAGAGTCAGATACCTGGCAATTTTCCGCTGCGAAGGCTTTTAAACTATACCAGCCTGAACGACTCACTGATATGTTTTGGCTTGTATCGCCGGTGTTCCATCGGTGTTGAATTGAATTTTCAGGCGACCTCAAGGTCAAAGATGTACCGGCACATAAAAAGGTATCTGTGCCTAAAGAAAAATTGAATGCTGGTCTATGCAGGCTCACCAAATCTGCAGAAATGCAGCTATTCTGTTGAACGCTCCAAAGCATTAAGGTTTGACCAAAAGGCAAGTTTAAAATCCTTGAAACAGGGTTTGCGGGTTCTATAATTTGACCGCCACCATGTATTAGCTCCCAACGTCCATTTCCAATGGGTGGCCATTGTGCAGCTAAAACCGCCTGGTTTTCGCACAGTAATTGGTCTTCGCCTCCATAGGACCGCACTTCATTGGGCTGCACAGTGAGAACAAGCGTATCTCTAGACGCAGGACAAGGGGCATTCTCTATGTTGTATTCCAACACATGCTGCCCGGGCGACAAGCCAAAAACCCAGATTTGCTGTTGATTTGGTTGAGCAATTTGGCCCGCACCTGCCAATAATTGCCAATTGCTTGCGCCTGAAATGGCTTCATTTCCTTCCAGCAAAACAGCATTGCCGCATACATTTCTGTCACTTCCTGCTAAGGCTCGGGTTGGTGGTTCAGCCACAAAAATGATTTGCTCTGCGAACGTTGTAGGGCAATCGGGTACAGAAATATTCCAGCGAAAGCGGTTCTCGCCAATGCTTAGGTTCCGAACAATGGCTTGGTTTAAAAATGGGTTTAAAATGATTCCTGTGCCCGAAAGTCGTGTCCAAACCCCATCTCCATTCAGGGGAAAATTGCCAGATAGCCTCGTGGAATCTGAGCAAATTCTCATGTTTCCGCCAGTAGTTGCGAGGTTGGCAATATTGTTGTTCCAAATTGTGATGCTACTCGTTTCGGCTCTGCATGGGCCATGCACTACAGTGAAGGAAAATTCGTGAGAACCCGGCCCGATACCTGTTACCAAGGTGCCTGGGTTTTCTGGCTCTAAAATATCAGCAGTTCCCGAGACCAAGGCCCAAGTTCCTTTACCTCTAACTGGATTTGCAGCCAACATGCGCCATGTTGAAGTGCAAATCTGTGTGTCGGCTCCAGCAAAAGGTGTTTCGGGAGGTTCAAAACGAACAATTGAAACATCTGTAAAATTTTCAGGACAATTCTGTGGGTCAATTTGCCACCTGAAAACGTTGACTCCGATACCAAGATTTTGAACCCTGGTTTGGTTTGAGCCCGGGTTTTCGATGGCTCCCAAGCCTGCCACCAAAGTCCATAAACCCGGCAAACCATTGCTTGAGTTGCCGTCTAACAATGCTGAAGTTTGACAAACTGCATCATCATAACCTGCAAAAGCTTGAGGTGCTGATTGGTTAGAGCGAATAGATACAGCCACCTGACTAGCGGGACAGTTTCCATTTTCTACGACCCAGCTCAACTGTGCTTCATTCCCTGAAAGCTGAAACCTGCTTGTAGCATATTGTAAATTTTCAACCTCAATATTTCCATTTGTTATCTCCCAGCGACCTTCGCCCACAGTGGGCAAACTAGCTTGTAAGTTGCCTTGGTCAGCGCAAATCGTAATGTTTTCTGCCTGAGCAACAGAAGGCGGCAAATTTCTTGTTATCAACACATCTTCAAATCGGGAAGGGCAGTTTCCGACCTGGTTTTCGAGGAATCTGAAAACAGATAGTCCAAAGCCTAATTGCCGAACCTGCGTTTCCGGGTTTTGAGGGTTTGCCAGTTCTCCCGATCCAAATGTTCTTACCCATCTTCCGCCGCTCGAGGTTGCATTGTTTATCCGCAGCACAATTTCATCACTGCAAATAATAGTGTCTTTGCTTGCAATAAGAGGAATGTCGATTCGCAGTACCTCAATTGTAATGGTATCTGACGAACTCAAACATGGTGGATTTTCAATGGTGAATTCAAATGAATTTATCCCGGGGCTCAAATTTTCTACCTGCGAAATGTGTGACTGAGAATTGATCAGCAATCCGGCGCCTTCTAAAACCCGCCAACTTCCTCGTCCCGCTGTGGGTCTGTTGGCATGAAGTGAGGCCTGATTTTCACAAATTCTCTGATCAACTCCAGCAAAAGCTGCAAACAATGGCGAAGCAGTTTTGGCTACCAATGTGTCTTTTGTAGATGCACAGTTGCCTATTTCCAATGTCCAAACCAGAAAATTGTCGCCCGGTCGAAGTTGAGATACTATGGTAGAGGCTGAATCAGGTGTTTCAAAAGTAATTCCAGACTGAAGGGCAGACCAATAGCCATTTGAAAATGCGGGCAAATTTCCTTGGATTGTTGTTCTTTCGCTGCAAATAACCTGATCAATGCCTGCATTTGCTTGTACAAAACCATAGTTGAGAATTACAACAGTGTCGTGCATGGAGGTGCAAATTCCATTCGAAATGCTCCAGGAAAAAACATTGCGCCCTACGCCTAATTGCGTAATTCGTGTAGCAGGCGAAGTTGGCTCATCTATTTGGCCCATCCCGGATTCCAATTGCCACAAACCAACTCCATCAGGAGAAGATATGGCCTGCATGCTGACTTCGTTGGCACACAAGGCCTGATCAATGCCTGCATCGGCCAACAAAATTTGGTATAAAAGGCGAATGGTATCAGAAAACAGGGTGCCGTTTTCTTCGAACGACCAAACAAATACATTGGTACCTCTGGCCAAACCCGTTACTAATGAAGTGGTTGAGTCATTCCAAAGGATATTTCCTCCACCTTCAATCAAAGTCCAATTCCCGCTCGTGCCAATAGGAATCATTGCTGTGGTTAAGGTGTCATTATCAGCACAAACTATGCGGACTTGCCCATGATTCAAATTTATAATTCCCAGAAAAAGCCACAAAAAAAGCCATGTTGACACACTTGGTTCGCACATGGCTTTTGGTTTAAAGTTCAAGGTAAAATTTTATTTGTATTGCACCAATACCCTGTTTTTTTGGGCACCTTGCAAGGTGGGGGTTTGGTTTACACCATGAATTCTTCTGGCATAGTATGGCACTCCTTCATTGATATCGGATACATATTTGTAGACCTCTTCCAAAGTTATTTTTTTGTCTTTATTCAAATCCGATTCGTTAGGATTTTGAATGGCTTTTAAAAAGAAATAAGTAAACAAGCCATGAATTTGTTCGGGATACCAGCTACTTACTTCAGTTCCAGAAGATGAACTTAAAACAGTCAAGGTTTTATTGGCCGAGTTTTCAGGAAGCTTAGGTTTTATAACCATAGGGCTAATCTGGCTAAAAATGTCAGCACCCGAAAAACAGGCATCGGTAACGACTGTTATAGATTTAGCCTGAATTTTTGATAAGTTTTCGTAAAACAGATCGATGCTGTACCCGCCTTGTTCGATGTAGTTGGGGTTGGCTTCTACCGGAACAAAATATCCTTTATTATCCTTTAAACCCGGTGCTCCGTGGCCAGAGAAAAAGATAAACACATCAGAAACATTGATTTTGATGGTGTTGGCCAACCGACCTTTTGGATTGCCTTTTGTGCCAAAAAATGTGTTAAAATCGCCTAAAGTGGCATTTTCTTTGTAGAGAATATTGCCTTCTTTAAAACCAAAAGTTTCTTTCAAGTAATTTCGCATGCTTCGGGCATCATTTAAGGCGTAGTCTACAGGTTTGGTGTTTGTGTAGTCTTTGTTGCCAATTACTACCGCAATAGCGTTGGAATTTTGAATGGCTGCTTTGGGTACATTTTTATCAATGTCGGAAATAAAATTGGCAGGCAGGGAAGTGATAGGTGCTACAACAACAGGTTGGAGAGTTGGAGATGGATCTACTTGTGGTTGCTGTATTTCAGTGGTCCCTTTTCGGTCAATTTTAAAGGTGAAGTTTGAGTTGTTTTTGTTTAGGTCTGTTACCGAAACCCGCACATTATTCACACCTTCAAATAAAGGTATATCAGCGAAAAATGTTCCATTTGCATTTAAAATAGCCTCTTCTGCATTCACAAAAACTTCATAAATGCCAACCGAAGAACTTAATAAACCGGCAACCCTTGTTTTTTTCTCATTCACTTCTGCAGTCAAGTCTTTAGCCTCTCTCAAATCAGGACTTGTGATCACAATTCTGGGTGGTTTTGCTGCCGGCGCATTGGTTTGAGTGTTTCTTCTTGGTTTTGGACCTGTCATCATATCGAAAATATCAGCGATATGAGTTTGGGCATCCTGAAGTATTTGGGTTGACATTTGCTCCTCCGTTACTGGTATATTGTTTGGCACTTTTGGCCGAGGTTGCACCTCAGCTCTTTTTGGTCGGGGAGTTACTTGCGGATTTTGCGGTTCTGGTTTTGTTTGAACTACCACCGGTTCAGGTTTGGGCTTATTTTCTTCCTTGGCTTTTTCTCGGGTCATAAAATTGTCCAACTCGTCGGTAGAAGATGAAAAACTGAATACAGAGTTCAGCATGAAGTAATTCTCTTTATCCACCGTTTTGGGATACGCAAATTTGGCAAACTCCAGTTTTTGATCTTCGAATGAAAACAGTTGCATGATGGTTTCTACTTGCTTCACGTCCATACATTGAGCTCCTTGTCTAGCTACTTTCATTTTGTCGCTTGAGAAACTTCGGCCATTGATGGCTGAAACTAAAGCATTAAAAGAAGCATCAGCCATGGGTTTTTGGCAATCCTGAGTCCAGGCGGGCGTTGAAGACAGAACCAAAGTTCCCAGTGCCAGTATGATGCTATTGCGGATGAAGTTTGTCATAGTTGATATTCGGTTGAAAGCCAAAGTTAAATCAAAAACTTTACCAAAGTTTCATGTTGGATTAAATACACCTGTGCAAAAACATATTTAGTTTAAGTCCTGCCTGTTCTGGAGTATATGCTTTTGCCAAGTTTAATGCGTTGTTTTTCAGTTCTTTATAATTATCTTTCTGTATCAGAAATTGCTGCAGCGAAACTATCAAATCTTTTTCCAGGCCTTTTTTGTGCAACAATCCACAGCAATGGTTTTGTGTCAATTCAGCTAGCCAACCGCCGTAGTTGAAAATGGCAGGAATGCCTGCTGCCAGGTAGTCGAAAAATTTGTTGGGTGAACAATGTTCTAAAATGGGTTCATCCCGAAAACTGACATATCCAAAATGAATTTTTTGTAGCTCTTTTTTGAATTCAATAGGCTCTAAATAGCCCAAATAGGTCACACATTTAATTTTTCTGATCAATAATTCTCTCAGAAACCAATCTTTTAAAGCACCATCGCCTGCTACTACAATTTTGAGGTTATTCCCCATTGATTCATCTGCTACACTTGCCAATTCCAATAGTTTATCCAACCCATTCGCCTTGCCTAAGGTTCCAAAATAACCAATCACTATGTCAGTTTCAGGATAGGCATTATTCATTTCTGTAGGGATAGCCAAATTAGGTATCATTGCTGCCGGAATATTCCATTTATTTTGTATGTAATTTAAATTTGGAGGCGAAAGTGTCACCACGCCAGACGCATGAGTGTATACAAGGTTTTCAAGCCACAAGGCTAGTTTTCTCGAAATCGGATTTTTTAAATAGCCAAGCTGAATCGGTGCTTCCGGCCAAAGATCCCGCACCTCAAAAACATAAGGTTTTTTCCATAGCCATTTGGCAGCGAGACCTAATATGCCGACAGTTAGCGGCGTGGACGTGGCATAAACGGCTTCGTAATTTTTGAGCTTTCGCATCAGCAAAAAACCCTTCCAAACAAAATGCAGAAAGGCTTTGTAGCGTTTAATAGCTGAAAATTCATTGCGGTAAGGTATACTAAGGTAGTAAACTGTGATCCCATCCAAATTCACGATGGTTCCTGTTGGTTCATTGTGCGCAGTAATCATAGTTACCTCATGACCCTGCTCAACAAGTGCTTGTGCCAGATAAAATGACCTATATGGACCCGCTTGTTGGGGATGGCGAAAATATTGGTGCAAATAGAGGATGCGCAAACGGAGTATTGGGTTTGGTTCGGAAATATAGGAGGTAGAAAGTTTTACATGAATATAAAAAACATGACATCAGTTTAACGCTTTGATAACCAATATAAATTGAAAAATCGAGTTTTAGGTTTTGTGGTACGATTTTAACCTCTTTACTTTGACCTACAATTGATTTATACACCAATAAAATGGATAAGTTCTCGTATCTCAGCAATGCATTTACAGGGGTAATCGACGATTTGTATGAAACCTACAAAAGTGACCCAAATCAAGTTGACACGGGCTGGCAAAAGTTTTTTGAAGGCTTCGAATTTGCGCAACATTTCAACGATTCCTTACCTGACAATGTTTCCAAAGCTGTAGCGGCAGCACCTCAGTTTGAAAATCTGGATAAGGAGTTTCGGGTTATGGCATTTATCAATGCCTGGCGACAACGAGGGCATTTGAAAAGTGACACAAACCCGGTGAGACCTCGAAAAAATAGGAAACCGCAGCTCGATATTAATGATTTTGGTTTATCTGATACAGATTTTTCGTCTTCATTTGTTGCCGGTCAGGAAATTGGATTGCCAAACGGAACCCTGCGGCAGATTCAAGAAAAACTTCAACAAATCTATGCAGGCAAAATTGGCTTTGAGTTCCGGTTTATCAGAGAATCAGATGCACAGGCCTGGATTTTGAATAAAATTGAGAACGAATATCCCAATTACCAGCCTTCTACAGCTGAGAAAAAGCGAATTTTATATAAATTAAATGAAGCGGTGGTGTTCGAAAATTTTCTGCACACCAAATATCTTGGTCAGAAAAGATTTTCGCTCGAAGGAGGTGAAACCACCATTTCTGCCTTAGACGCCATTATTACGCACAGTGCAGATTTAGGAACCGAAGAAGCGATTATTGGTATGGCGCACAGAGGCAGGCTCAATGTCTTGGCCAACATCATGCAAAAGACTTACGAGCAGTTGTTCACAGAGTTTGAAGGCACCTACATTCCTGACCTTACTATGGGTGATGGAGATGTGAAGTATCACACAGGTTTTTCCAGTGATGTGACAACTGTAAATGGTAAAACAGTTCACTTAAAGTTAACACCCAATCCATCGCATTTAGAAGCTGTAAACACAAGTGTGATGGGTTTTGCCAGGGCCAAACTCGATGCGGCTTACAAAAGCGACTACAAAAAAGTTTTGCCCATTTTGATTCATGGCGATGCAGCCATTGCCGGACAAGGAGTGGTTTACGAATTGGTGCAAATGGCGGGCCTTGAAGGTTACGGAGTCGGAGGAATTATTCACTTTGTAATCAATAACCAAGTTGGTTTCACTACTGACTTTGCTGATGCGAGGTCAAGTATATATTGTACTGACGTTGCCAGGTTAATTGATTCTCCTATTTTTCATGTGAATGGAGATTCGCCTGAGGATGTCCATTTTGCGGTAAAAATGGCTGTTGAATACCGCCAAACTTTCGGCAAAGATGTTTTCATTGACATGGTCTGCTACCGCCGTCATGGGCACAATGAAAGCGATGAGCCTAAGTTTACACAGCCCACTTTATACAATATCATTGCCCGACACGCAAATCCAAGAGAAGTTTACAACAAAACGCTTATCGAAAGAGGAGTTGTAGATGCTGAACTTGCAGAGGGTATGGACAAAGAGTTTCGAAATTTGCTTCAAGACAGGCTCAACCAGGTTAAGCAGCAAAATCTGCCTTATAAATACCAACAACTTGAAAACGAATGGCGTGAACTTCGTCGCTCTATTCCCGGTGATTTCGATTCATCGCCTGAAACTGGCATTTCGAATGAAGTAGTTGAAAAAGTAGGTTTAGCACTTACCACCATTCCAGATCATTTCAAGCCTTTGAAGCAGATTGAAAAATTGCTCAAAGACAGGTATGAAATGTTTTTTGAAACTAAGATGCTCAATTGGGCAGGAGCTGAATTGTTGGCTTATGGCTCTATTTTGGCTGACAATAAAAGAGTTCGAATTAGCGGGCAAGATGTGCGTAGGGGTACGTTTTCGCACCGCCATGCGGTGTTGAACGATGCCAATACCAACGAGGCCTTCAATAGTCTCGATGAAGCCAAATTGGGCGAAAAACCTCTCCAAATCTATAATTCCTTGCTTTCGGAGTATGCAGTGTTGGGCTTTGAATTTGGCTATTCCATGGCCAACCCGAACTCTATGGTGATTTGGGAAGCACAATTTGGAGATTTTGCCAATGGAGCCCAGGTTATGATCGATCAGTTTATCAGCAGTGCCGAGTCTAAATGGCAACGGATGAATGGACTTGTTTTGTTGTTACCTCATGGCTATGAAGGTCAAGGCCCTGAACATTCCAGTGCCAGACTTGAACGTTTTCTGCAGCTTGCAGGTGAATACAACATGGTAGTTGCCAACATCACGTCGCCTTCCAACTTTTTCCATCTGCTGCGTCGGCAGATGGCCTGGCCTTTCAGGAAGCCGCTTGTTGTGATGTCTCCAAAATCTTTGCTGCGTAATCCTCAAGTGGTTTCTCCGATTAGCGAATTCACTTCAGGTCGTTTTCAAGAAATTTATCCAGATTCCTATGCAAGCGCCAAAACAGTGAAAACTGTGTTGCTGTGTACCGGTAAGGTATATTTTGAATTGCATGAGAAGCGACAAGCCGACAAACGAAAAGATGTAGCCATTATCCGAATCGAGCAGTTATTTCCTTTCCCAAAAACGCAATTGGAAAAAATTCTTGGGGAATATAAAAAAGCCCAATTCATTTGGGTGCAGGAAGAGCCGGAAAACATGGGCGCATGGGGTTTCATTCTTCGCCATCTTCGAAACATTGGTATCGATGTGATATCCAGAAAAGAAAGTGCATCGCCAGCAACTGGCTATATGAAAGTGCACGCCAAAGAACAAAATGAGATTATTGAAAAAGCATTCAACACCAAAGTCAAGTAAACACAGGAAATCATGAGTGTAGAAATTAAAGTGCCTACAGTAGGCGAATCAATTACTGAAGTGACAGTTGCGAATTGGACAAAAAAGGAAGGTGACTTTGTAAATCAGGACGAAGTTATATGCGAACTGGAATCTGATAAAGCGACATTTGAGTTGAATGCACCTGAATCTGGCATTTTACATATTAAAGCTCAGGCCGGGGAAACTTTGCCGGTTGGAGGCTTGGTGTGTGTGTTGGAAAAAACAGCTGTTGCTGGTTCCGATGCCGCCAGTGTTCCTGAAAAAGTAGATAAAGTAGTAGCCAAAACCGGCGAGGTGAAGGAAATGAAAGTGCCTGCCGTTGGTGAATCCATAACTGAAGTCACCATTGCCAATTGGTTTAAGAAAAATGGCGACTATGTTAATCTGGACGAAGTGCTATGCGAAATCGAGTCAGACAAGGCTACTTTTGAGCTCCCCGCCGAGTCAGCAGGAATTTTAGAAATTCTGGCTGAGGCAGGCAAAACACTTCAAATAGGTGAAAGCATTTGTAAAATTGTTGGTGTGAGCGGTGATGCTGCAGGAACAAACCTTGCAAAGGCAGAAGAAAAGTCTGAGGCTAAATCAAAAGAAACTGCTTCAACTACACTATCATCGGCAACTCCAGTTGCTGCAAAAATATTGGCCGATAAAGGTATAAGCGCCGATGCTGTGAAAGGCAGCGGACCTGGTGGCAAAGTTACCAAAGAAGATGCCCTGAAAGCGGAAAAATCTGCACCGGCACTGGCTGAAAAGAAAGACGCAACTCCAGCTGAAACCAAGGTTCTCGTTGGCGATAGAGAAGTTGATCGGCAAAAAATGTCTTCGCTGCGAAAAACAGTTGCAAGGCGACTGGTTTCTGTAAAAAATGAAACAGCCATGCTCACTACTTTCAACGAAGTAGACATGAAACCTGTTATGGACATTCGGGCCAGGTACAAAGATAAATTCAAGGAAAAACATGAAGTTGGTCTTGGCTTCATGTCGTTTTTCACAAAGGCCGTTTGTGCAGCCATGAAAGATTTTCCAGTTGTGAATGCTATGATCGATGGCGACGAAATTATTTACAACCGCTTTGTTGATGTTTCTATTGCGGTTTCTGCGCCAAAAGGATTGGTGGTTCCTGTGATCAGAAATGCTGAAAAGCGTTCGTTTGCCGATATTGAAAAAGAAGTAGTTCGCTTAGCTACCCGTGCCCGTGACAACAAGTTGACCATTGAAGAAATGACCGGTGGAACTTTTACCATTACAAATGGCGGTGTGTTTGGTTCTATGCTTTCAACACCCATCATCAATGCGCCTCAATCGGCCATTTTGGGCATGCACAACATAGTAGAGCGTCCTGTAGCTATCAATGGAGAAGTGGTGGTGCGGCCTATTATGTATGTGGCGCTTTCTTACGATCACCGAATAATTGATGGCCGTGAATCTGTTGGATTTTTGGTAAAAGTGAAACAGCTGCTCGAAGACCCGACTCGTTTGCTTTTGGATATTTAAAAGAAAGAAAATAGGCCTATTGCGGCCTATTTCAATCATTCTATTACTTTTGTCGAAGGGTTTGGCTTCTTAGTCAAACCCTTGTTGCATCTAAATCATTCAATCTGAGTGTGATGCAACAAACCATGCAACATTGAAATATGGAAAGCTTAAGAAAACTATTGGCTCAGGATGAGCCTCTTATCATTGCCGGACCTTGCAGCGCCGAAACCGAAACACAGGTTTTGGAAACAGCGAGGCAAATTGCTACAAACAAGAAAGTTAAATTGTTTAGAGCAGGCGTTTGGAAACCGAGAACCAGGCCAAATAATTTCGAAGGCAATGGTGAAATGGCACTGCCTTGGCTTCAGAAAGTTAAAGCAGAAACTGGGTTGCCAACTACGGTTGAAGTGGCGAATGCCGAACACGTTGACCTAGCCCTGAAATATGGAGTTGATGTGCTCTGGATTGGTGCCCGATCTGTAGTAAATCCGTTTTCAGTGCAGGAAATTGCCGATGCACTACGAGGAGTGGACATTCCTGTGATGATAAAAAATCCGGTTACTCCAGATATGGAACTTTGGGTTGGTGCCATTGAAAGAATTGCTCATGCTGGCATCAGCGATATAGTGGCCATTCACAGGGGCTTTTCTTCATTTGACAAAACACAGTATCGCAATCAGCCGAAATGGAGTATGCCTATTGAATTCAGAAGGCGGATGCCAGATGTGCCTATGATTTGCGATCCAAGTCATATTGCTGGCAATACGCTGCTGCTTTTCCACGTAGCTCAAACGGCTTTGAACCTGGATATGAAAGGATTGATGATTGAAACACACATAAATCCCAGGGAAGCATTGAGCGATGCCCGACAACAAATAACTCCAGAAGAACTCAGCCAAATGTTGGCCACATTGGTTTACACTAAAATCGCCGCATCAGAGTCTGAAGCGAATATATTGGAAAGCCTGCGTGAGCGGATAGACAAAGTAGACCGACACTTGATCGAAATTCTGGCGGAACGTATGGATGCAGTGAAAAAAATAGGTGAGTTTAAAAGGGACAATCAAGTAACTGTGTTGCAAATGGGTCGCTGGAACGAAATTGTGAATAACCGAATCTGGCTTGGCAAATCGCTTGGTTTACAGGAAGAAACAGTCAAAAAATTTCTCGATCTCCTGCATATCGAATCTATTCAATTGCAGCAAGGCGTCGTCAACGGCACAGCTCGGGAAGAGTAGAAGTTGCAGCAATCATTTTGCGGAAAACCTTGCTTTTTATGCAATGCTAAGTAAAAGAATCCGGGTTTTTAATCCGGATTTTCCTTGTTCTTTACTCTCATTTATCTATCATTTTTCATAAAAACTTGCAAGCTTGCAAAGTAAATAGGTTTACCACAACTCGAATTGAATATTAGCCAGTTATTCGTGCTATGCGGTATGTATTCATCATCATTGGAATTTCGTTGGTTCTCGTTATAGGTGCATCTGTATGGATTTATGAAACCCAGTTTCACGACCATCAAGAAATATACGGAGGCGAGGTGCATGAGAAGGATGATGTGATCATCGATGGCTATAAAAGCTTCACACGGCCAGGTCGGGAGAAGGTGATTTGCTACAGGGAAAGCCACAGAAATTTTTATATTTTCACTTTTGAATTGGCCATGGCTATTGTGGCGATTACCATCATTGCCATTGTGAATAGTGCGAGGTTGAACAATAAACTGTCGAAACAGAACCAAGAGATTGAAAAACAAAAAGAGGTATTACATGAACAACATGATAATATCATGGCTGGAATTCGATATGCCAAACGGGTACAGAATAGATACTTAAACAGTGAATTAGCCTTACAACGCATTTACCCACGTTTGCTTTTGTTGTTTGAACCCAAAGACATTGTGAGTGGTGATTTTTACGCTGCATTCAACTATAAAGGCGCAAAGTGGTTTGTGGTTGGCGATTGTTCAGGTCATGGCGTTCAAGGTGCATTTTTGTCGAATTTTACCATGAGCGAAATCAGATCTGTGATGGAAAAGAAGATGCCGGAAAATCCAAGCGATTTGTTGAACCTTATTAATAAAAGCTTTTGTGAAAATTTCGGTGGTATCATCGAGGAGAATTTTAGTACAGAGTTAGGTGTGATAGCCTGGAAACCTGGCGAAAATTCTTTCCAATACAGCACTACGAAAATTGATTTAATGCTTGTTCAGCCCGGTAAAGAAAAACAGTGGCTCAAAGGGAGTAGAATTTCGATAGGCTACGAACCAGAATTGGAGTACATGACTTATGAAGTAAATATTGAGCCTGGTTCTCAAGTTTTTTTTACTACCGACGGCCTGACGGATCAATTCGGACATTTGGATGATAAAAAATGGGGTAAAAAGAATGTAGCCAAGTTATTCGAAGAAACAGCACTGTTGCCATTTGAGTCTAAAAAAGACTACATGACCGCAGCACTCAATAACTGGAAAGGTTCTGTTGAAAACACAGATGACATTGCCTTACTGTATCTTGCCTTTGGTTCAAAAGTTTAATTGGAGCTCACGAAGCAATTGAATTTCCAATTTTTTGCAGGCACCGATTCATCTACTCATTCTTTC
This sequence comes from Cytophagales bacterium, assembly GCA_038205175.1. GTDB lineage: Bacteria > Bacteroidota > Bacteroidia > Cytophagales > Flexibacteraceae > JBBRCC01. The sequence goes on from JBBRCC010000001.1 coordinate 19,666, forward strand.
TCAAAACTAAATACCTGCTTTAGGTTGTTTTGCAGCAACCTGATTTGGTAAAGTCCTGGCTTAAAACTACTTACATTTATATTTTCTTCTGGGTGGATACTTCAAGTGCCTGCCAAAAAAACTTTTCCATGTGTTGTCTAAATTGGCATATAACTTTTTCTCAAGTTTGGGTTTGCACAATTCCTTTAAGTTTGAGTTTTAAGCCTCAACTTATGAAAACCAAAAATCACCTTTTGCTTTTGCTGTTTACCCTTTGTTTGTGCTAATTTTCTCAAGCGAAAATCCTGCCTGCTGCTTTTGCCAAACCAACATGGACTTTTGATTTACAGATTTTCAGATGAAAAAAATGAACTGACCGCTGGAAAAATTCTGAATTTTTAAATCCGCATCAGTTTCTCAAAGGCTTACCTTTCACAATGATACTCTGAATACGCTCAAGGGTTTTCTTTTCACCCAACAATGACAAGAAAGCTTCCCGCTCCATGTCGAGTAAGTATTGCTCTGTAACAAGTTGCGGTGCCGATAAATCTCCACCGCACATCACCCAAGCCAATTTTTCGGCTACTTTCAGGTCGTGTTCCGAAATGTACTGACCAGCTAGCATGCCGTAAGTGCCTGCTTTAATAAAGCCCAATCCGGTTTTTCCCAACACTTTAATGTCCTTGCGTTGTGCAGGTTGCACATATCCTGTATTGGCCAACTCGAGCGCCAGAGATTTTGCATCCTTAATTTGCCGATTTTTGTTCATCGAAATTTGATCTCCCCGGCGCAAAATTTTCATACCAAACGCTTCTTTCGCCGAAGTGGCTACTTTGCCCGTGGCCATGGTCAAAAACATTTCCTGCAAGTTGTTGAGTTCTGAGTCACCTTTTTCAAAGCTATCCGAAAGTCGCAAAGTCATTTCTTTGGTTCCTCCACCGCCCGGAATGAGGCCAACGCCTACTTCTACCAAGCCAATGTAGGTTTCTGCCGAGGCTTGCACCCTGTCAGCATGGAGCGTGAGTTCGCAACCTCCACCCAAGGTGAGTCCGTGTGGGGCAACAACCACAGGAACAGAAGAATATCGCACCCGCATAATGGTTTGTTGAAACTGACGAATCATCATATCGATTTCATCGTACTCCTGCTCAATGGCATACATAAACACCAAAGCCAGATTAGCGCCTGCGGAAAAGTTAGCACCCTGGTTTCCGATCACCAATCCCCGAAAATTCTTTTCTGCTTCATTTACAGCATGAGCCATGCCTTGCACAACTTCGGAACCCATGGTATTCATTTTTGAATGAAATTCCAGATTCAATATGCCATCGCCCAAATCGAACAAAGTGGCACCATCATTTCCCCAAACTTTGCTGGTTTTTCTTATATTGTTGAGAGTTATAAATGATTCTTTGCCAGTGCTTTTAACATATTCAGATGAATTTATGCTCCATTCAAATGGCTTGCCCTCGTTCAGCTGATAAAATGATGGACGCTCTTGCCTGGCCACGACCACATTAACCCAGTCGGCTGCTTTTTTGCCAGAGTCCTCAATCCATTGCAAACCTTTGCCCAAGCCAAACAGATCCCACATTTCGAAAGGCCCCATTTCCCATCCAAAACCCGCCTTTAATGCATCATCGATTCTGGAAATATCGTCAGAAATCTCTGGCACACGGTTGCTGCAATAGGCAAACAAATTGGCTAACATTTCCCGATAAAACTGTCCTTCTCTTCCGTCGAGAGCTACTATGTTTTTCAACCTTTGGGCCAATGAGTCATTGGATTTTATTTGTTCCAATGCTGCTATTTTTACTCGATTTGCTGTTTTATATTCCATCGTTTCAATATCAAGGGCTGTTATTTCTCTTTCTCCTGTTGTGCTTTTGGTTTTCTTGAAAAATCCTTGTCCGGTTTTGTCTCCTAACCAGTTGTTTTCAAGCATTTTGTTGAGATATTCAGGCACTTCAAACACAGCTATTTCCTCGTCGTTTGGCAAAGCCTGAGAAAATCCTTTGGCTACCTTTACTAAAGTGTCGAGCCCAACTACGTCGGCTGTTCTGAAAGTGGCAGATTTTGGGTGGCCAATTATTGGTCCGGTGAGGTAATCTATTTCTTCAATGCTGAAATTATACTTTTTCATCAACCTCAGCACATCCATGATGGCGTAAACACCAATCCGGTTGGCAATAAAACCAGGTGTGTCTTTGCACAATACGGTGGTTTTTCCCAAATACAAATCCCCAAAATGAAGCAGGAAATCAACAACCTGAGCTTGTGTTTTTGAAGTGGGGATTATTTCAAGCAAAGGCAAATACCTGGGCGGATTGAAAAAGTGCGTACCACAAAAATTTTCTTGAAAATCATCGGACCGTCCTTTTGCCATCCAGGAAATGGGAATGCCTGAAGTATTGGAAGTGATGAGCGTACCTGGTTTTCTGTATTTTTCGACCCGCTCAAAAAGTTGTTGTTTGATCTCCAGGTTTTCAACCACTACTTCCATAATCCAATCGCAAGTTGCTATTTTGGGTAAATCATTGTCGAAGTTGCCAGTTGTAATCAGACTCACATCTTGCTTAAGAAATAGCGGTGCTGGATTTGATGCTATAGCCGCTTTGAGTGCTTCTTCTACAATATTGTTTTTGGGGGCAGTTTCTTTTGCTGCAATATCCAGCAACAACACCCGAAACCCTGCATTGGCAAAGTGACAGGCTATTCGGCTTCCCATTACACCGGATCCGAGGATGGCTATTTGTTGAATGGTTCTTTTTGGCATCTCTCTCGAGTTTATGAATTATGGCTGAAAAGTCATTTGGCTGTGAGGGTCGAAAATAGAGAATTTCTGATGGGTAAAGCAAAACCATAGCCCGATAAAATGAAAAGTGCTGGATCCTTCATGGGTTATTTCTGTTTGGTTCAAAGTTCGATTATTTCATGATGGCTTCTCTTTTCGTTTGTTGAAACAATTTTTGAATTTATGTTGAGAAAACCAGCATTTTATTCTTTGAACAAAGTAGATAAAGTTCATTTTATTTTTCCGAAAATAACGCCACATTCGCCCTGACTTTTTACCTATCAATAAAACCAAAATGAAAAAACCATTACTCGTGCTGGCGGCAGCTTTGAGTAGCTTTTCTGCTGTGGCAGGTGGCTATCAGGTTGCCTTGCAAGGCCAGCGGCAAATTGGCATGGGCCATTGTGGCACCGGCTTTTCCTACGATGCCTCGTCTATCTTTTTCAACCCGGGAGGGCTTTCTTTTACCAAAGTAAACAATGTGATGTTTGGTGCCAGTTTCATCCGTTCCCGGGTTGCTTATCTGGCTCCTCAACCCAGTGTTTACACGGCTTCTACAGAAAGTCCGGTCGGTACGCCTTTTATGCTGTATGCCAGTTTTGGCAAAAAGGATTCGAAGCTGAAATATGGTTTGGGCGTTTATACGCCTTATGGAAGCTCTGTGAAATGGGCCGATGATTGGAAAGGATATTCATTGCTTCAGTCGCTAAGCTTGCAGGCCATTTTTATACAGCCCACAGTGAGCTACAAAATCAACAATATGATTGGTATTGGAGCAGGCTTTGTTTATGCGCTTGGAAGCGTGGATTTAAGACGTGGTATTGGAGCCCTCAATACCGAAAATGGGTATGCAAGTGCTCAATTGAAAGGTTCGGCCAGTGGATTGGGTTTTAATGCAGGCGTGCATATTCAACCTTTTGAAAAACTCAGTATTGGAGCCAGCTATCGTAGTTTGGTAAACATGAAAGTAAAAGGGGGCGATGCAACTTTTTCGAACATTCCCGGATTTTTGCAAGGAAGCACATTTCCGAGTGGAGGCACCACCACTTTCGATGCCACTTTGCCTCTTCCTGCTGTTGCTTCAGTTGGCCTCGCCTATAAGTTAAACGATAAGCTTTTGCTGGCCTTTGATTTTAACTATTCGTTTTGGAGCGCCTACAAGCAGCTTGAATTTGAATACAAAGACAATGTAAACAACTCCAATAAAAGCACTTCCAAACGCAACTATGTAGATGCGCCCACCGTCAGACTTGGAGCAGAATACATGGCTACCAACAACTTAGCTTTGCGAGGGGGCGTTTATTACGACAAAACTCCGGTTGAGTTGGGATATATGACACCTGAGACTCCCGATGCCGACAGAATTGGTATTACTGCCGGAATAGGCTATAAAATTGCTGACAGAGTCAATATTGACGCCTCATTTCTGTTTATAGAAGGACGAGAGCGTGAGCAAACCGAAGCAGATCTTGCCCAAGTTGGAACTCAGGCAGACGTGTTGCCAGGTACTTACAAACTCAGGGTTATCGTTCCGGGCATTTCTCTTTCATTCAACTTTTAACAAGATAAGACAATGAAAAACAGATATTTAAGTATATTTCTGGGTTTAACTGCATACGCTTTTGCCGCCTGCGAACCCAAAATCGACGCTCCAATTCCAAGTACCGGGGGCGGAATTAACATTTCGAATTATGTTGCCATAGGCAACTCTCTTTCGGCAGGCTTTGCTGATGCAGGCTTATATCTTGAGGGGCAGCAAGTGGCCTGGCCTGTAATTTTGGCTGAGCAATTTAAATTAGCCGGTGGTGGCGATTTTTATGCACCTCTATTTGAGCCAAACCAAGCCAAAGGTTTGGGCTATAAAAAACTCATTGGGTTCACAGCCACAGGTTCACCCATAATTGTAGACGAACCGGGTAGTCCTGATGCCATCAAGGAACGAACGGCTTTGGCTTATGATCCAGTTGGAAATCCGGATTCTGTGGTTTTGCAACCATTCACTGGACCCAACAACAACTTTGGTGTTCCTGGCATTCGGGTTGAGAACCTATACACGGTTGGCTACGGATTCAAAAATCCTTACTACGGACGTTTGTTGAACAGCACAGAATACATGACCGGAAAACCGTATGGTTCTCGTGTGGCAGAAACAAATCCAACCTTTTTTACATGTTGGTTGGGCAACAACGATGTGTTGGGTTTTGCTACCGCAGGTGGTTATCCTGATTTAGGGAAAATAACTCCTTTGGGAGATTTTGCAACCAACTACAATCGTATTATAGACGAAATGCTCAATTCTGCCAATTCGCCCAGGGGAGCATTAGCCAATATTCCTGATGTTACTTCGGTACCTTATTTTACTTCAGTTGGGCCAGCGCTCAAGGTTGGTTTAGCGGCAGCAGGTGCGCCAGCTTTTTTGGAATATCACCTTGATTCTGCACTTATTAATACCATTTTGCCACGGCTGTTAGGTCAGCTTCCTTTGCTCGATCCTGTCAATTTAAGGCCTTCTCCAGTTTCTGCAATTGCCACCTTGAACCCAGTAACCAAAACCTGGGATGGCAATGTGTTTTTTACACTCACTTTTGCACCTTATGCAGGCGATGTAGGCAAACCAACGGCCAAGGCTTGGAGGGCGTTGTTTTCACAACTTCTGAAAACGTATGCAAGCTTAATTCCAATTCCGATAACGGTAGATGATTTGATGCGGCAGGAAGTGTCGGGCATAGATTCAACCAAACCTTTTGGCTTAGATCCTGCCAATCCCATTCCAGATGTTTTTGTGCTCAATGGTGCCGAAACAGCACAAGCAAGGGCAGCCACCGTGGCCTACAACGAGATAATTAAATCTACAGTTGACAGACATGCTGACAAACTGGTGCTAATAGATGCCAATGGGTTTTTGAACAAGGCCAATGCAGGTTTAATTTATGACGGAATTGGTACCAATGCTTCGTTTATTTCAGGTGGTATTTTTTCTCTCGATGGTGTTCACCTGACTCCCAGAGGAAATGCTGCTGCAGCCAACGAATTTATTATCGGCATTAACAAGAAATTTGGCAGTACCATACCTATGGTGAATGTTGGGCGATACAGGGGAGTACGGTTGCCTTAACTGATTTCATGCTATTTGAATAGAAAGCCGGGTGAAAATCCGGCTTTTTTATTGCTGCTGCACAGCTAGTGCCTGAACTTTTTGCGCCACAGCCTTATCTCGTTCCAGCTGAACGGTGTTGTTGTCTTTCATTACCCATCCATCTTCGTAGCTAACTGAGACTGTAACATGCAATTCCTGATTGGCAGGCCCTTTAAAAGTACCTTTAACGGGAGTACAGTCGGCAAAATTTCTGCCGACGGCCAACGAAACATGCTCATCGCTCACCCATTTGTTGTTGGTTGGGTCTATGCCTACCCAGCCTATGTTGGGCAACCAAGCTTCTACCCAGGCATGCGTGGCTCCTGCTCCTCGGGCGCCATCTTTGTTCGGACAAATGTAACCACTTACATAGCGGGTGGGAATGCCCTCCATGCGCAACATCTGCAACATGAGGTGGGCAAAATCCTGACAAACGCCTGATCTGTGTTCAATGATATCGTCCACAGTTGTTTCGATGGTTGTAATGCCCTTTTCGTAAGTAAACTCATTAAAAATATAGGTAGATACCCGCTGAATAAAGTGAATAGGAGCCGGAGAGTCTTTGCGGATATCGGCCACAATTTTTTCGAGCACTTTCTTTTTGTTCATGGGTTCTGCCAGTGTAAAATCGAGCAACCGCAACTGTAAGCTCACTCCTTTTGCCACCCGATCCCAATTTTCAGCTGAGGCATTTTCGAGTGGATCAAAATCTTGCTTGGCAGTGTAAACCACCAGTTGGCTGTCGATCACCAGTTCGTCGTGTGCGTTGTTGAGCATAAAGCATCCAACTTGATTGCCCCAGAAATCGGTGAATAGATGCACGTTAGCATGGTTTGTTATTTTCAACTCCTGTCGGCGAACATCCTGGGCGTAGTTGTGGAGTGGATAAATTTTTATCTGATTGGCACTTTCCCTCACTGGCCTGTCGTAGAGGTATTGCGTAATGTGGTGAATTTTAAATAATGGCATTTTCCAGGTTAAATAATTGAAAAATAGCTTTGCTCCAAGCTGTTGCTAAATTGAAAAAGGTCGTTGCGCAAGTCGTTTAGAAACTGATGAAGTCCTACTTTCGAAATGCTATCCAGATCAGAAAACTCAACTTTGGCCCGCATGCGTCCAACTTGTCTTTTCATCAATTCGTCAGATTCTACATGGTCGGCAGCCAGGTTTTGCATGATGCGTTCAATGCGAAAAAAACAGTAGGCCATCGATCGTGGAAACTGTGGATTCAAAATCCCCATATTGGCTACGTTTTGGCCATCGAGTCCGCCGTGATAGCGTTTCAAATACAGTTCATACCCACTCAATGACAGCAACAAATTGCGCCAATACATCACATCTACAGGATTCTCGAGGTCATAACTGATGTCGCTGAATTTCAAGTCAAGCATGTTGGCTGTGAGTATGCCTCGTTCAATGTATTTGCCCAGGTTCATAAAGTTCCACCCTTGTTCCCTGGGCATTGTCACTTCTTCAATGCCAATGATGAGCAAGTATTGGTTTATCAACCGGGTTAACATCATGATTTGCTCGCCCCGTACAATAGATTTTTCAATTTGGGCTGCGCTCAGCATGTGGTACATTTCATTGATGCCTTCCCACAGTTCTTTGGTGATGTGGTCTTGAACACCTCTTGCATTTTCCCGGGTTCGGCCAATAATTGAAGTGAGCGAATTGCTGTTTTCTTTGTCAACGAGCACGTAGCGCAATACATCATCGCTGCTTGAAACCAGTTTTTCCATGTCTTCACCTTTCAGGGAGGTAAACATGGTGAGCACAGGCTTCCAATTGTATTCACGTTGGCCATATTGGTCAAGTGCTGTGATGTAGTTTATTTTCAACATCCTTAAAATGCCATCGGTACGCTCAAGGTACCTGGCCATCCAAAAAAGCGAATCGGCTATCCGGCTTAGCATTTGATCAAGTTCTTTGTTTTTGTTGTCATTTTTAGCGTTTTTGGCTCAAACAACCCAAGTGTCTTTACTTCCGCCACCCTGCGAAGAATTCACAACCAGGGAACCTTCTTTTAAAGCAACTCTGGTAAGACCGCCGGGCACAATTTGAATGCCCTCTGGCCCGTAAAGCGCATACGGACGAAGGTCAACATGTCTGGCCTGAAGTTTTCCATCGATGAGGCAAGGCACGGTTGACAATTGAATGGTAGGCTGAGCAATGAAAGAACGAGGATCTTTCACGATTTCTTTTTTCACTTCATTCAACTCCTTTTGTGTGGCTTTGTAGCCCATCACCATGCCGTAACCGCCTGATTCATTGGTTTTTTTAATAACCAGCTTTTCCATCTCTTTGAAGGCCATCTCCCGTTCGTCGAGGTTTTCCATGTGGTAAGTGGGCACGTTTTTTAAGATCGGCTCCTCGTTCAAATAAAACTTAATCATCTCTGGTACATAGCTATAGATGGCTTTATCGTCTGCTACACCATTGCCTACAGCATTCACAATGGCCACATTTCTTTTTCGATAAGCAGAAAGCAAACCAGGCACGCCTAACAAACTATTGCTTTTAAATACAAGAGGATCCAAAAACTCGTCATCTACCCGCCTGTAGAGGACATCTACCTGGCGCTTGCCCCTTGTGGTTTTCATAAAAAGTTTATGATCTTCTACCATCAAGTCTCTGCCTTCCACAATTTCGATACCCATGTTTCGAGCCAAAAAAGAATGCTCATAGTAGGCAGAATTGAAAATTCCGGGAGTAAGCAAAACCACTACAGGTTGGCTAATTTGCCTTGGCGAAAGTGAACGTAAAATTCTGCCCAACATCAAGGGATAATCTGACACTTTTCGCACCTGATTGTCGCCCAGCAATCCCGGAAATAGTCGCTTTGTAATTTCCCGGTTCTCGAGCATATAGCTCACACCCGAAGGAGTTCGGAGGTTGTCTTCCAATACATAATATGTTCCGTCTGCATCCCGAATCAGGTCGATGCCAGCAATATGCACGTAGATGTCGTGAGGCACCTTGATGCCATGAACTTCCCGGGTAAAGTGTGGACAAGAAACAATCAAACTAGCTGGAACAACTCCTTGGTTTATGATTTCCTGCTCGTTGTAGATGTCGTTGAGAAATAGATTCAGGGCAAGGAGTCTTTGCTTGATACCTGTTTCGACCACCTGCCAGTCTCGTTGCTCAATGATTCTCGGGATAATATCGAATGGAAAAATTCTCTCAATCCCTTCATTCTCAAAGTAAACCGTAAAAGTTATACCCTGATTCATAAAGAGTTGCCTGGCCAATTCTTCTTTGCGTCTTAGTTCTTCAGAACTTAATCTCGATAGTTCTTCTATTACGGCCTGGTAGTGAGGTCGAACAAGGTTGGCAGCATCTTTCATTTCGTCCCACAAACCGGGCACGGCTTGGTAGTGCGAGCTTATATTCATTATGTCAGTTACAATAGCAATGGGGCGAATATATTGCCAACTATTCAATTGACCGAATAAAATTTTATAAATTTTAAATTTTTAGAGCGTAAATTTTGCTAAAAACAAAAAAACGCAATAAAAGTAAAAAGTTCGAATCTAGAGTTGGTCTTATGTGACATCATGTGCCTCAGGTTTTCATGCGTTTCAAACGAAGGATAGAAGAGAAAGCACAACCTTATCAAGGCTTTAACTTTTGTGTTTCAAATCTCCCAAACCTCAAATCGGATTTGGGTAACTCACCTCTACCGGAAAGCGTTTGCCGGTTGCGCCAAGTTTTTCATAAGCCCTTTTCGAAATTTTTAAAATCAGGCGGTCATTGTTGCCGGTGTCAGGTAGTTTGCCTACCACTTTTACAAAAATTACGGCGCCATTTAGTTCATTTTTCACCTGAATAATGGAGCCTACAGGAGCAGTTTTATGCAGGCAAAGGTGTTTTTGGTTGTCAATGCTGTTGTCTATAAATTCAGCGAGTCCGGTTTCAAGTACCCGCTCATAGCCCAGGGAATTGGTGATGGTTCGGCCTGGTTCACCTGTTTGGGTGTTGTCGGCATCTGATCCGATCTCCTTTTTTTGTACATCTACTTGCGCTGCTGGCTGTTCAGGTTTGGCAGGCGGAACTTCTACAGGCTTTTGGGAGATTGGTGGAGGTATGGGAGCGACTTCTACTGGTGGTTCAGGTTTGGTTGAAGCTGCTGCTACCCCCGGAATTTGTAAAATTTGACCTTCTTTGAGATTTAAGTTTTCAAGTTTGTTGGCTTTTTTCAGTTCAGCAGGGTTCAGGCTGTACTTTCTGGCAATAGAATAAAACGTTTCGCCTTTGGCCACACTATGTGTTTGAACAGAAACAGATGCATTTTCAACAACTGGAGTAACTGGCTTTGGAGTTGCTGGAGTATTTGTATTTTCAGCATTATCAGCTACAATTAGTTTTTGACCTAAGTTGATGTTGTTTCCTTTTAGCTTATTCCAGGTTTTAAGGTTTACCTGAGAAATGCCATATTTAGCAGCAATAGCCGAAATCGTCTCACCTTTTTGAACAACATGTACACCTTGCTCGTCGCCGCCGGAAGTTGATTTTTTTGTCGGAATCAGCAATTCCTGGCCAGCTTGGATGTTTTCGGTCAATCCTTTATTGGCAAATTTGAGTTCTTGCAAAGAAATGCTGTATTGATTGGCAATTTTAGATAAGGTTTCACCTTTGCCAATGCTATGAACCTGAAAGGTTTTTCCATCTACTATCCGTGTATTTTGTGCCTGCAAACAGGTGGTAAACACGATGAAAAACAAAACGTTGGCTATTCTAATCCAATTCATAAGCGGTAATCAGATGCTGATTTTCGAGCACAAATAAGGTGTTTTCAGACCAGAAAAACTGGATTAAGGGTTGGGAATTGTGGTTGAACTCCCATTTTTTTTCCCACAGCGTTACACCGTCTGTGTTTAACAACCACAAACACTGTATTTTATTTGTCTCAGTTTGGGCTTCGAAACCAAGCATTATCTTGCTTTGAGGTTCGCCGTAGTATAGATTTTGAACCTCGGTAAATCCCGATTTTTGGACGATGAATGCAATCAAATCGTTGTAAGATCTGAAGTCCGGTCTAAGCAATTGCACGTGATCAAACTGCTTGCTTTCCCTTGTTTCCGTTGGTGTTGTTGTTTGTTCTCCATCAATCAGCGCAATCCACAACGATTCTTGTTGGGTGGTTTGGCAACACAAACTTTGGTCAACTGCGTGGCTAAATCTGAGAAAAGGGTTTTCCCAGGCCAAGCTGTTTATTAAGTAATTGTAGGCGAGCAGACCGAGCGTTTCGGGTAAATCAGGGTTGTTGTATCTTTCCATTACCAACATGCCGCTGTGCGCATATCTGGTTTTTGCCCACCAATCAGGTTGTTGATCGAAACCATCGAAAACCACATGGCCAAGCTCGGCATGTATGGCAATAAAGTTGAGCGACCTTTCTGTAGGCTTTCGAACTTCCAATACCAAATTTCCTAAGGCTGAGTCGAGCCACACTTCCCAGATCACATCTTCCGACTCCCATGCAAATTTTTCTTTCATAGGTTTAATCTTCGAGTGGATTGCTCACAAATGTAGATTTGAGCAGCATAAACCCAATGAAACAAGCAGCAGCCCAATACAGGTAAATGTGGTAGTAGTCTGCAGTATTTTGATACTTGTTTTGGGTGAAAATGCTTTTTTCCAATTTATCTATGGTTTTGAAAATCTCATTCAACCCTTTGTTGTTGGTGGCTCTGAAATAGCGTGCTCCGGTTATTTGGGCAATGGTTTTCAAGGTAGTTTCGTCCATGGTGTTTTGGCCGTAAATGGGGTTGCCCAGCATGTCGGTAGCAATCAGAACCGGACCGTCGCTGCCAACACCAATAGTGTAAATTTTCAAACCATACGCTTTAGCCAGTTTGGCGGCTGTAACCGGGTCAATATTCCCGGCCGTGTTGTCGCCATCGCTGAGCAAAATAATGATTTTCGTCTTCGATTTTGAGTCAAGCATGTGGTTGATGGAAACGCCAATAGCTGAGCCGATGGCAGTGCCGCCTTTGTTGATGGTGGTATAGTTCATTTGCTCAATATACTCGTTCAGTAAGGCGTAGTCTGTGGTTAAGGGGCTCACATTCAGTGCTTCCCCTGCAAAAACTACCAAGCCAATCCGGTCGTGATATCTGCCAGTTATAAAATCCCGGGCCACTTTTTTGGCTGCTTCAAGCCTGTCGGGTTTCAGGTCGTCGATGGTCATGGATTCAGAAACATCCAGAGCAAGCAAAATGTCTATGCCTTCGGAATTTTCTTCAATCCTTTCGTTGGTAAGTTGTGGCCTTGCCAAGGCAAAAAGTGAAAAAGCCATTACGAGAGTCAGAAAAACATTGGGCAAGTGGCGCAAATTTGTAGACCAATGTGTTTTAACGTCTACTTCAAAAAATGCCACATCTATGCGTTGTCTGAACCTAAAAAACAAAGCCCAACGAAGTAGAAACAACAAAGGAATCAGTGGTATGAGATACAATAAAATGGGGTACTCAAAAGTGAATCCACTGAGAACTTTTGGGCTCAGCCAATGCAGATCGTACCAGTCAATGCCACTAAACGGATTTCCTTTCATGCTTGATGGATTGGCGTTTTTGCTGATAAGCTTGAGTAGAATATTGGTTCAACTCATCTAATATTCCTTGTTTTTGTTCCGGTACAATGCCTCCGTACACCCATCTGTCTATGATAGACAGCGATTGAATAAGCGATTCAGAAGTCTCGAGCCGGGCAATGTCTTTGGTAGTATATGTGCTGTAAGGTTCACCACTTGTGCGTTGAATAAAGTTTTTCCAGAGATTTAAAAGTTTCTCCATGTCAGCAGAATGTCCTTTTGCAAGTACGTTTAGTCTGATTTTTGCATACGATTTTCTGTATGCTCCATACCGCTGGCTGAGCAAAAACAGTTGCCAATAGCGTTGAATCGGCCTGCCCAACAGTAAATTCAAACCTATTACCAGTAACAAAGCCAGAAAAATGCCCCCGATAATGTAAGGGTAGTTAATCTCATGTGCCAGAGGCATAAAAACCAATTCTTCGCTGGCAGCTTCTTGCGGGAAATGTGAGTGAACATAAATGGAATCTATAAACGCAAAGTGCTGCGTGGTATCACCATTTGGCAACAACTCCAAAACAGGCATAGTTAAAAACATGTAACCCGGATCTGCAAAACAGGTCAAGGTGTACACCATTGAGTCGAGGCTGCCAATACCGTTGATGGGTTTTTGGGGAAACCACTTGCGGTTTTTAAGCACAAAATCTCCAAAGTTTGCGCCACTGTCGGGAAAGACAACCACCGATCTGGCCTGAACAAGAGCGGTGAGCGCATATTGCACTTCGTCGCCAATGAGCACCGAGTCTTCCAAAAATCTGCCAATTACCATTCGCTCGGGTGTATTGGCTGAAGTGCTTGCCCAAGGCCAGCAGAACAACAGCACTGCAACTATTGGTAAATAGATGATGCGCAGGCTTGCTCTTACAGCGGATGGAAAATAAATAGTTGAAACTGGGTTTTGCACGATTTTAAAGCAGGTGTAAAAGTAGTAATTCAAGCAGATTCAAAACCTTTACTGTGCAAATTGATGCGCTACAATCTGATTTTTAACAAAGTGAAACATGAAAAATTCAGGTTAAATCCAGATTGTTGCATGAAATTTTAAGGGCTGGCGTGTTCAAAAAATGACAAACACATTTGATTGCTGGCTTATTTTCAATGCCTGAGTGAACTTTAATTTTAAAAACTTTTCAGGAGTTTGGTTTTGATTTTCTTCGAAAAATTCGAGCCAAATTTCCTTTTGAAAGCGGATCAATGCTGATTTTGATTATTTTCAGTTCAATCCCAGCTTTCATCAAAAACACAAGATGAACAAGGTAAGCTTTTTGTTTTTTATCCTATTTACTTCGGCATTTTTCCTTGTCTGGATTAGGGAAAAGCGCTTATTTTCCTGGCAAAAATTTACTTGCAACAGTTCTGCTACGGTTCGATTTGTGGGCAAGTTGAGCAACCATATTTCTGAATCTTCGGGCCTCGCATTTTTGCATGGAAAGCCTATTTGCTTAAATGACAGCAACGATTCTTTGATATACTTGTTGAATGAAAACTATGAAATAGAAACTACTGTAGGTGTGCCTCAAACAAAAAACTACGATTGGGAAGAGTTGCAGGTAGACGAAGAAGACATAATCTGGGTTGGAGAAATTGGCATCAATAATTTCCCGCAAAAGCCCCTTGTGTTACATGGATTAAATATTGAAAATCAACAGATTACATCTTTAACTATTCCACTTCAAGTTGTTGGAAGAGAAAAAGTGCTCGACTTTGAAGCCTTTTTTTGGCAGGGAAATCAACTTTTCCTCATCAAGAAATTTGCTGATCACAACTTGCATCACTTATTTGTTTTTGAGCGAAGGAAGAACATGTTGAAATTGGTTCATCAAACCACTATTTGGGCTGAGGGACATGTTGCTGGAGCTGCATTCGATTCTCAATCGAATGCCCTTGCTTTGGCTACCTATGGTCGAATTTATTTGTATCAGGTAACAAACAAAAAGTATCTCTTAAAAAACTGCATTCCCATTCGTCATGGTATGCAAATGGAAGCCATTGCTTGGAAAAAACCAGGGCAATTGGTGTTTTTGAACGAAGAGGGGTATATTTTTGAACTCGAAATTTAAACAGGCAAACCTGACAACATGAACACACTTGGAAACCGATTGCGCATTACATCTTTTGGAGAAAGTCACGGAAGTGGAGTAGGAGTGATAATAGATGGTTTTCCTGCTGGGTTCGAAGTGAGTCTGGAAAGTGTTCAGCAACAGCTCGATAGAAGGCGTCCAGGTCAGTCGGCTATAACAACCCAGCGGAAAGAATCGGACACATTTCAGGTGCAAAGCGGACTTTTCGAACAAAAGACAACTGGGGCTCCCATTTGTCTGTTTATTCCCAACGAAGACCAAAAAAGCCAAGATTACGACCACATCAAAGACGCTTTTCGGCCCTCTCATGCAGATTTTACTTATCAGGAAAAATACGGACACCGGGATTACAGAGGGGGCGGACGCAGTTCGGCCAGAGTTACCGCTGGTTGGGTTGCAGCCGGTGCCATGGCGCAACAGTGGTTGGCTGAAAAAGGTATAGAAGTGCTGGCATTTGTAGATCAGGTGGGCACACTACGTTGGAATGAAGTAGACCAAAGTTTGCTGAATATTCCTGCGATTGACAGCAATCCAGTTCGTTGTCCTGAAGGGTCTTTGGCCCAAAGTATGGAAGAATTGATCAGAGAAGTGCGGAAAGCTGGCGACACCATTGGCGGTGTAGTTCAGGCACGAATCACTGGTTTGCCTGCCGGATTGGGTGAGCCCTTGTTTGGAAAATTGCATGCTGCACTTGGAATGGCCATGCTGAGTATCAACGCAGTAAAAGGTTTTGAATATGGAGGTGGGTTCGACATGGCCAGCCAAAAAGGGTCTGAGGTAAACGACCGATTTGAAATGGTGGATGGTAAAACCCAAACCCAAACTAATTTTTCAGGTGGTATTCAAGGTGGCATATCCAATGGAATGCCTATAAATTTCAGGGTAGCTTTTAAGCCAGTGGCCACACTCATGCAAGTGCAGGAAAGCATAGATCAGCATGGTGATTCGGTTACGATTTCGCCAAAAGGCCGACATGATCCTTGCGTGGTGCCAAGGGCAGTTCCTATTGTAGAAGCGCTTTCAGCTTTGGTTGTGATGGATTATTTTTTGCTTTCTGGTAAGCAGATTTAACATCTACCAAATGGCCAGGCGAAAACTGGCAATGGCTAAGAATAAAGTGATAGGAGTAAATAATATGGTTTCCAAACTGTTGACAGCAAACAGATTGCCGACCGTATTGATGGTAAATAATAAAGCCATTCCTCCAAAAACAAACTTAGAAAGTAGAGCTGGCAATTTTGCGTCAAGCAATCCTATTCTTACAATTACCATCCATGCCATCAATAAAGTTAAGCCAATGGAAATGGATTCGAACAGGTACATCTGCTCATCAGATTCTAATTGGCCACCCCAGGTGATGGAATAAGGAATGATGCCAAGGAGAATCAAACTGTGAAAAATAATAGTGCCTGACATCAGCAACAACAGAAAGTAGCCTGCCATTTTTTCTGAAATCCGTGTTTTGAATGTTTCTAGCATGATGCTGCAAACTTTTGGGCAAGGTAATAGGTGGGTGCAAATAAAAAACGGTTCTGGCCAGGGAACGATTTTTCAGGGTGATTTCAGTTCAATTGCTTTTTAGTAATCCGGATGTACCTTTTCCCGAAACCCGGAAATTCAATTTCTCCAAATAAATTCCTGCAGGTAAAACCAGAATATTAGTAACAGAATGATTTGAATGAAGTAGATCATTATGCCATTGGCAAACTCCTGCAAAACATTTGCTTTACCATGCCTGGCCAAAAATGCCGAGAGGGAGTTTCTTGCCAAATGAATCTTCGATATACAACTCACCAATAGATTGCTGTTTGAGATAAGAAAAATGAGCTTTTAGTAAGTTTTCAACCACCAATGCCGACATACTGAGCGAATATAAATTCAAGATGATGAAGCCCTGCTCCATATCCAATATTTCTGAACAAGCATGTAGAAGTTCATTTAAGTTTTCCTCTAATATCCATTTCTCACCGTCCGGACCACGGCCATAAGCTGGCGGATCGAGCAAAATGCCAGTATACTTTTTTCCTCTTTTTGCCTCTCTTTTTGTAAATTTCAAAGCATCGTCTACCATCCAGCGAATGTTGTCGAGTTGGTTTCCTTCCATGTTTTCTCTGGCCCAACTCACGGTATGTTTTATGGCTTCGACATGCGTTACCTCTGCGCCCGAAGATTTGGCCACAATACTGGCTGCACCCGTATATGCGAAAAGATTGAGAAAAGTAGCTTGCTGAATCTTTTGAAGTTTTTCTTCAATAAACAACCAATTCGAAGCCTGCTCTGGAAACAAACCCACATGCTTGAAACCAGAAAGCGAGAGTTTAAACCTGAAATTTCTTTTTTTGGACTTGAAATCTATCCACCATTTGTCGGTCGTGCCTTTTTTCAAGTCCCAGATTCCTTTTTCCTGACTTCCTTTTTCCCGGCTAAAAGTAGCCTGGGCTTTTTGTTGCCAATCAGCCTCCATCATCGATTTATTCCAAATCGCTTGAGGCTCAGGTCGCCGCACAATAACTTGTCCAAACCTTTCCAATTTTTCAAATCCTCCGGTGTCGATTAATTCATAATCTGGCCAGGGTGGGAGGGAAAGGGCTTCTATCATGTTTGCGGTTGGTGTTTTTGTTTGCAAAGAAACAATTTGCCGGTTTTAGTTTGCAAGTTATCCAAAAAGGGATGTCCATTGTTTGTCTGCTTATTTTCGATTTGCCGAAAAAGAAATAGGTTTGGCAAGCCATTTCAAACAACACAACTTAGATGAGTACTCGCCGCTATTTTCTAGAGCAAAGCCTTAAAGCCGGACTTTTGGTCCCAGCCTTGCAATCATTTCCAATACCAGGTTTCTCGAAGCCATTGCAAACTAATCCTGAACCTTCTGCCGCTCAAAAAAGATGGATGGAATTGAATTTTGGCATGTTTTTGCATTTTGGTATCAACACTTATTACGACATGGAATGGAGCGATGGAACCCTTGATCCGGCAAAGTTTAACCCAACCCAGCTCGATACTGATCAATGGTGCGCTTTAGCAAAAAAAGCGGGTATGAAGTACATTGTCGCAATTTGTAAACACCATGATGGTTTTTGTTTGTGGCCCAGCAAGTTCACGGATTATGGAATCGTTTCAAGTCCATATAAAGGCGATGTGATTGGCGAATTGGCCAAATCTGCTAAAAAGCATGGCCTTGCACTTGGACTGTATTATAGTTTATGGGACAGGCATGAAAAAACACACGATGCCAACGAACATGCTTATGTGGAGTTTATGAAAAACCAACTGGGTGAATTGTTGAGCAATTATGGGCCCGTGGTTGAGCTTTGGTTCGATGGTTTTTGGAAAAAGCAGCAAAGTGGCTGGAAATCGAAAGACGCTATCGATGGCGAAAAAGTGGAAACAGGTGGAGCAAAACAACGTGATGAAGATTTTATAAATGCCTGGAGAAATGAAGGTGCATACCGCTGGCAGATGGATCATTTATACCAGTTCATCAAAAAGTTGCAACCTGATTGTGTAGTGATGAACAATTCTACTACTGCTTATCCTGGCGTACCGCTTCATCCGGTTGATGCCCGCTGCGGCGAAAAAGCCACCAAACTGCAATCAGACCGAAAGGTATGGAACTGGTTGGGTAAAGATATTTTCTTGCCCATGCAAATAGAAACCACCATGAGTGTGAAGGGAGATAAAAAGTTTCCAAGTGGCAATTGGTTTTGGCATGATTGGGACAACTCTGTTGCTTCTAAAGAGCAAGTATTGGAGTGGATTTCCTCGGCGCAAAAACTCGGCGCAAACCTGCTGATAAATTGCCCCGTGACAGACAAAGGCAAGCTTCGGGATGTGGACGTGAAGGTTCTTTCTTCTTTGAAGTAGACAGGAAATAAAAGCAAAAGCATGAAGGAATCTATTTTTCTAATTATTTCGGGGGCTGTTATTGCTGTTTTTACGGTTTGGAAACCCAGCTTTTTCTGGCAGCAGCCCAAAGCCCAACTGATGCAAAAATGGCTAGGTGAGAAAGGTACATCTTTGCTGTATTTTGCTGTGGCACTTGGTATGATGTCATTAGGGACTTTTCTTTTTGTGGAAGCTAAATCGCAAGCAGATCTCGATGAAATTGCGGGAATATATGAAAACGGCAACTACGAAGAATCACGCATCGGGCTTCTCGATTATTTGCAGAAATTCCCTGACAATGCTACTGCCTGGACCATTTTGGGTCATACTTATTTAGATTTAGATAGCAGCGAACGAGGATTAACCTGCTTTCGAAAGGCTAAGTCTATAGACAGTTCTTATGCTCCTGCTTTTTCTGGTTTGGGCATGGCTTTGGCAAGAACTGAGTTGTATGATGAAGCTTTACTCGCTTATGAAAAAGCAAATAATCTAACACCAGATGAAGGCTACATTATCGGAAACATGGCTAGTCTTGCCGACGATGTCGGTGATATGGATAAGGCAATAGCTTATGGCGAAAAGTCAATTGTTTTAAATCCGGAAGATGCCACACTTGTTGCCAATCTTTCTCTCTATTACCACAAAGCAGGCGAAATTAAAAAGCGGGACGACATGTTTGAAAAGGCTAAAAACCTTGGTTATGAATCGCTGGATGGACTTCAAGAAATATTTGCAGACGCTGAAGAGGAGGAATAAGTTATAGCTGGATTTGGATTAAATTCAGTGTACGCAAGTTTCACTTTACTTACTTGTTATCTTAAATTCAGTTCTTCGGTTCAGTTCTCTGCCATCTTGTTCATCGTCGTTTGTGGCCAAAGGTTTACCCGAACCGTAACCTTTAGAAGATAGCCTTTTTGGCGAGATGCCTTTACTGATTAAGTAATCTACCACTGCTTGGGCACGCTGTTTCGAAAGTGTTTTGTTGTATTCTTCAATCCCGATTTTATCCGTATGACCACCGATTTCAACCACAATTTTCGGATTGCTGCGTATTAGGTTTTCCAATAATCTAAGTTCTTCTGCAGCGGCTCCCGAAATATCGTCAACATTAAAACCAAAATATACATTTCGAAGTACTTTTGCCTTGTTTACTACAATTTTTTCCAGTTGAATTTGCTCTTTCAGCCTCACAGTTTTACTGGTATTGCCCACAGGTATGGTGATGGTTTTGTTTTCGTAAGTATAACCGGGAGCTTCTATAGATAAATTGATTTTGTCGTTTGGTTTTGAAGAAATCACCTGGTTGTAAACACCTTGTTCAACCCTTGACGGCGTGTAAACCGTGCCCGAGCGCATATCTTTCAATCTCAAATCTACATCCAAAGGAGTTTTATTGAATCTGTCTTTTACTTCCAGGTAAAACTCGACTTCAACAACTACTTCACGGGCTATGCTGGCATCATTACTTGCCAATTGATTAAGCGCCATCGTTTCAGGAATGTCGATTCTGCTTATAGATACACCGGCAGTATGTGCATTTTTTCCCTCTTTTTCAGCATTTGCAATGGCGGCTTCAACTCCTTCAGGAGGCACGTCTCCAAGTATAACTTCTCTCGCCGGCTGATTTTTGCTTCCTTTTTTGCTCTCAGAGCCAGTTGACTCACTGCCTTGCGGAGCTACTTCGCCAAGCACCAATTCTTTTCCTTGATTCGCTTTTTCCTCCTCTGTTTTTGACTTTAGGTCTTCAGCCTTTTTAACTTCTACTTCGTCAAGCGATGCCATTAAAGAAGGAGGAGGTGCATCGCCAACGCCAAACTGTATGCGATAAATATCAATATCGCCCATACCGGTTTCTTTCACGGTACTGTAAAAGGCAACATTGGGATCGTTTGTTGGGGAAAAGTAGCAATCGTTATCAGGTGTGTTGATGGGATATCCCAGGTTTTCTGGTTCTCCAAATTCTTTGTTTTCCAGATCGAATGTCGATTTGAAAATGTCATATCCTCCCATTCCTTTGTGTCCTTTCGAGCAGAAATACAGCACTTTGTCTTCGCTGGCCAAAACCGGACTTTCTTCGTCAAGTTCAGAGTTAATTTTTGGACCAAGGTTGTAAGGTATGCTCCATCGTTCATTGCCCAGATATTCACTTACGTAAATATCCATTCCGCCATATCCTCCTGGCCGATCGCTGGTGAAAAACAAATATCTGCCATCATTAGAAATAAAAGCTGAGCTTTCCCTGTATGGAGAATTGATGTTTACTCCTTCCGGCTGCGCCCATCGGCCCGATGTAGTTTTTCTGGAAATATAAATATCGCCGCCAGAGGCATTTTTATAAAGCAACATGGCCGATCCGTCGGCTTTTACACCTAAACAAGACTCATGATCTTTTGAATTAATTCCGGATGTCAGTTGTGGTTTGGTCCATTGTCCCCCTTCAAAATCGCTTTCATATATGTCTTCGAAGAAATAAAGATCATTGTCCACATCATTGTTTTTTCCACCAACTCTCCTCGATGTGAAATACATTTTAGTGCCATTTTCAGCCAAAGAAGTTCCAAAATCAGGAAAAGGGGAGTTCAGCGCAGTTTCATTGGTTAGCTTCACTTTCACTGGTTGTCGCACCAATTCTTTTCCAATTCCACATTCGTAAATTTTGCGGTCGAGTATTCTCAGTGCTATACCTTTCTGGCTTTTCACAGTTCGGGATGTAGTACCTAACCGAACCTTTGACCTGAAAAGTTCATAATATTCTGTGGCTTTGTCGAACGCTAAAGAATAGTGGTAAGCCTGAGCGATGAGGAAAGCCAAATCAGGGTAAAAACCGACGTTGAATGAAGGATTGTACTCAGGTGTTACCTGGTATACTTTCAAAAAGTGGTCGAGGGCTTTATCTTTTCTAATGGTTTGCAGGTAGCAAATGCCAGCCATGTAGTTGGCTTTGCTGTTGTCAGGATTTATTTGAAGTGCTAGTAGATATTGCTCGAGCGCTTGTTGTTTGGCGCCTGAATTCAAAAATACTTCGTCGGCAACTTCTACCAATTGTTCATCGGCTGGTTTTTGGGCAAAGCCGGAACCTGCTTGAAAAAGGAACAAAATGGCTGACAAGAGAAAAGTGTAGATGTACTTCATATTCATTCATACTTAGCCTGCAAAAAATAAGCTGACTCGGGCAGACCTGTTTTTTGCGAACGCCACAAATATGAGGGAGCAAA
Source organism: Cytophagales bacterium (assembly GCA_038205175.1). Classification (GTDB taxonomy): domain Bacteria; phylum Bacteroidota; class Bacteroidia; order Cytophagales; family Flexibacteraceae; genus JBBRCC01. The sequence continues at coordinate 41,354 of JBBRCC010000001.1, forward strand.
GTGCCCTGCAGCATGTGCTACAGGCTAAATTATTACATGTGAATAAATTCAACTTGCTTTTGCAGCATTTTAACTTGTTTTCAGCACCTTGGTTTTTTCCAACCTTTGGGAACCAAAATCCAGAATACTATGGATGAAATCAGCAGGTTTATAGCCATTGATGGCACATTGGTGAAAAATACAAGTGGCCGGCGTCATGCCCGGCAGGGAGTTAATTTCAATGATTGTGGTCTCTACCCGGCCATCAGTGAAAATGTGAACAAAGGCATCTATTCGGGCATATCCTTCAACCTGAAGTGCCTTGGCTGCGCTTTCAAGGTCGTTTTTTACTTGTTCGGCAATCCGTTTTTGATCAACAATATTTGTCGAAAAACGACTTGGAGTAATGTTTTGTCCTTCGCCTGCCAAAAACTTTTCTTCCAACGAAAGCACTTCCCCGGAAGCAAGCGTTTCTGAAGGTTCAAACATTTCATATTTCAATTTTCCATCGCTGCCAAAGTGGGTAAGTAAACCGCCCGTTACTTCTAGAAAATGAACGGCTTCTCCTTTTTGAATCAGGCTTTCTATCAGTATTTCTTTTTTAATCGGAAATTCTTCGTTTGGTTTCAGGCCTAAAACCAACATATTTTGGGCGTCTGGTAGTGCCTCTGTTCTAAACATCAGGTTGGCAAAAGCCTCAAGTTCTGCCCTGTTTTTGATTTTTTTCACAGCCGAAGAGCATCCGTCGTCTGCAGGTTTGGCTATAAACGGGTACCGAAAACCGTTTTCTGCAACTTGAAAAGTTTCGTTTGCATTTTCTTCCCAGTCAGCTTTTTTGAGCAGCACGTGCCCTGCAACTTTTAGTCCATGTTTGGCCAGAATTTCATTGGTTTCAAACTTGTTGATGGTGAGCCTTGAGCTGGCTACGCCCGATCCATTGTAGGCCACACCAAGTTCATCCAGGTGTTTTTGCACAGATCCATCTTCGCCTGGTCTGCCATGCAGCGCTATGAAAACTGCTTCCACTTCTTCTGCCAATTGTTCATAAGTAACATGTGTGGCCTCACTCAAAGGTTGGCCGGCAAACCGAAGTGTGATCGGCAAACAGGCTTTTCTGATTTCTTCCAGCAAGGGATGAACAGCTTTTGTTGAAGTCACTTTTTCCCTGATATCATCCGCATTATCTTTCAATAAAATATTGATTGGTAGGCGATATAGTTTGTGACTTTTGTCGTTGCCGCTGAGAAAAACAGGAATGGGCTGAAATTTCCCTGCCGAAGCCAACTTTTCATAAATGTTGCGGCCGCTCTCTACCGAAATATGCCGCTCCGTTGAATAACCACCAAGTATCACTGCTACTTTTGGTTTTTTGCTACCTGCTTCGTTTAAAGCAGCTATTTCGCTGTCCAATCGTTTTATGAGTTGTTTCAGCCTTGCTGGTCCTTTGCCAGTTTGCACCCTCGCCACAAGCGAAGTTCGAATAATGTAGGTGAGAAATTGCGAAGGATTAAGTCCAATTTCGGCTGCCTGGTGAAAGAAAAACGACGAAGGCAGCATGCCTGAAGTAGTATTGGGGTCATTTAAAAACACGTCCCCTTTGTCGTTCACAAAACCATCAATTCGTGCATAGACCTGGCATTGAAGGGCAAGAAACAACTTTTCGCAGTCTTTTCTGATGGCATTGAGATGGGCTGCAGGCACATCAATGGGTGTTATCTTTCTGGAAATGCCCGGCAAATACTTGGCCCGATAGTCGAATACATTTGAACTTTTGATGATTTCAGTTGGTGGCAATGCAATTGGTTTTCCATCTAAATCCTGCACCACAATGCATGAGAACTCTTTCCCTTTGATGAACGATTCAACCAAAATTTCTTCCTCGGTATCCAGGCTTTCGAGTAGCAACTGGCTTTTCCATTTTCTGGAATTCAAGAAAGTGAAGAGGTCGTCAGGTTTGTTTATGAGTTGGGTTGGTTCGGCCTTGTATGCCAGTGTTTGCTCTTCAAATTCGTACACATGAATGGGCAAACCAATGCCTTCACGAATATCGGTTAGGCTTCGAACAAATTGCAGTTTTTCGCTCTCAGAAAAAGCCAGCCATTCCATTTTGTTGAGTTCATGGATGAAAAAGCTTCGATTTACTGCCAGATTAAAATTTCGTTTGTTTGCCTCTTTGAGCACCGAAACCCCAATAGAACTTCCTTGAAAACTAGCCTTCACCACCATGGGAAGGCCTATTTCTGAAGTCATTGAAGTTCTGATTTTATCTCTATTTGCAAGTGCTAGCCAGTCTGATTTTAAAATGGTTTGCTGCCGGGGCAATACAAATCCAGCTTGGGCCATAATCCGCTTTTGCGCTGCTTTGTTGATGCCAATAGCCGAAGGCAAAATGCCACAACCTGAATACGGAATGCCTTCCCATTCCAGCATGCCCTGAATGTTGCCGTCTTCGCCATAAGGCCCATGCAAAGCCAGAAAGGCAAAATCGAAATAGCGTTTGAATTGATGCGGGTAAATTTGTTTTCCGGAAAAAGAAATGAGTTTTTGAAGTTCACTTTCCGACAGATCTCCCAACGATTCAATGTAATACTGAAAGAAATGAGGACTTTGCTGGTATTTGGCAGGGTGGGGGTAAAAATCCCGTATCGTACCCTTATAAATGTTGTTCCAGTCAAGGTTAATAAAATTTCCAAGGCTGTCGATGAAAATAGGAACAGGTTCAAAAAGGTCTTTGCTCAGGTTATCATACACTGTTCGCCCACCTGCAAATGATATTTCCCGTTCCCTTGATTGCCCACCAAAGAATATTCCAATTTTCATCATGTGTTTTTTGTTCGGTTATGGTTTGTCCAGTTCTCCAAAAACCTTTTTCAAAATATCGTTTACCCTTTCTGCTGGATTTTCCCGAATATCTTTCTCCTTGTCACGAATTTTCAGAAAAACACCACTTAGAGCTCGCCTTGTTGCATAATCGTTCAGGTCGGGATTTACCGCATTGGCTCCTACTACTTGACCTGCCAGTGAATTGGCAAAAGTATTCCACCTGATAAACAAGGTATTCCAAGCCACATCAGCACCTACAGAACTCAGCGCTCCCGCCAATTTTGGCTTAAATAAAGTATAAAGCGAGTCGCTGGTATTGCGCCTCAGGAAGTTGGTAGCCGCACTGTCTACTTTTTTTCCGGCTGCATCTTTGGCAAACAGAATGTTTCGGGCGTCGGTAAAAGTCATACGGGTGACTGCATTTACAAAAATGGGTTTGGCTTCAGAGGCAGCTTGCTCGGCACCTCGATTCATTTTTAGCACCACTTCGTTCACCAAAGCGTTGCCCCCAGGCACATAGGAAATCAGATCGAGCACTTGGCTGGCTTCAGGTGGCATTAGAATTTTAATGGCTTGGTCGCCAAAAAAGCCATTTACCTGGTTTAGCTTATTTACCGAAGAATCAGTGCCAACCCTTAAAGCTGTTTTGAGGCCTTCCACAATTTCTGCTTCAGTTAAACCTGGCACTATCAAATTGCCGTTTTCGTCGCAGCTATTGAGTGGAAGAAGGAGCGTAATTAATGAAAAAAATACAAATAACTTCTTCATTTTGATTGACTTACCAATTTATTGGTGATTTGTGGTTGGCTTGTAAGTAAGCGTTTGTTTTACTAAAATGCTTGTTGCCGAAAAAACCCTTGTAGGCCGACAGTGGCGAAGGGTGAACGGATGTGAGAATCAAATGTTTTGTGGTATCAATGAGTTTTGTTTTCTCTTGTGCCGGCCTTCCCCAAAGAATAAAAACCATATTCTCTTTTTGGAGAGATAGCAGTTCAACGGCTGCATCTGTTATTTTTTCCCATCCTTTTCCTTGATGCGATCCTGCCAGGTTTGCCCTTACTGTTAGCACGGAGTTCAAAAGCAACACACCCTGTTTGGCCCAACGTTCTAACTTTCCACTTTTGGGAATATCAATGCCTAGGTCGCTTTTTGCTTCCTTGAAAACATTCATCAAAGATGGTGGATGCGGAACGCCATCGTTCACCGAAAAACAAAGTCCATGTGCTTGTTTAGGTCCGTGATAAGGATCTTGCCCTAAAATCACAACCTTGGTTTCAGCAAAAGGACAAAGGTCGAATGCAGCAAATATTTCTGCTGGTGGTGGGTAAATAGCCTGCGTAGTGTATTCCTGCTTCACAAACTGGGTAAGTGATTCGAAGTAAGGCTGGTTAAATTCCTTTTGCAATTGTGTCTTCCAGCCAGTTTCGATTTTTACGTCCATGAAGGCTTATTTTTAGCCGCTGCAAATATGAGAACTTTGAATGCAAAACTTTTATGAAGTTTAGACGTTTTACAATTTTCCATTTGACTTTGTAGACAAGGCAAATTCTGCCTAAATTTCCAGCCAAATTGCATCAGACTGAATAAGCCATGGTTGCTAAAATAACAGACGGAGTAAAAGTGAGTGTAAGCACGGAGTATCAGCCGGATTATAGTAATCCGCCGCAGAATCACTTTGTGTTTACATACAAGATCCTAATTGAAAATTTTAGCGATTACACAGTTCAGTTGTTGCGCAGGCATTGGTACATACATGATGCCCAAAGCGAAACCCGGGAGGTAATTGGCGAAGGTGTGGTGGGTATGCAGCCTGTGTTGGAGCCTGGCGAACAACATGAATACATTTCGGGCTGCAACTTGAAATCAGGAATTGGTAAAATGGTTGGCAATTACACCATGCAGCGTATTGTAGACGGCAAACTCTTCGAAGTAAATATTCCGGAGTTTACCATGATTGCGCCTTACAGAATGAATTGATTTCTTGCTTAAATCTGTGTGGTTTAAATAATTTTTGCCGGGATACACACAAAAATGGAGTTGTAAAGAGTGGCTAAGGTTCGGTAAACCAGTTCCTGAGTCAGCACTACTACAAAAAACTACCCCCACCCCTATGAGGCGAGGGTATGTTTTCAAATCAAAGATTTACCTAATCTCCGGTTTTTCGAAAATCAAAATTATGCATCAACGAAACCATGAGCGTATGGTTGTTTTCAATCCTGACCCCATCAGACTTTACCACTATCTGATTCAAATAGCCCAACTGAACATTGGAATTTAGACTAAACTGAAAACCTAGTGCCCAATAGATGCGATTTTGATCCAATAAATTGAGTTTGGAGCTTTTTCCAAAGTTGATAAATACCTCATCGTATCCACTGAAAAACAGGCTGCCTTTTTCTATGACCGGCTTATTGAGGGGAATGTTTATCAGAAACCTATACCTAACCCGATTTAGATAAATCCACTTTTCGCCTGTGCTGCTTGTGTTTTCGAGCCATCGTTGTTCCAGGCGGTAACGATGTTGGATGCTTAATTTACCTAATTGGTGGGCCAAAGTGAGCGTTTGCCACAGCCGATGTTCAACGAAAGTATGGCTTACCGGAAAATCGCCGTAAGGGTAGGTGATGATGTGGCAATAGCCTCCCGAAAGTATTGTGCCTGGATTTAGTTTATAGTCCACGCCAACCCTTGCCAACGATTGCTGCCAACTGGTCACCCAATCGGCTCTCCGCCATTGGTATTCGGTGTGCAATCCCCATCTTGAGGTTAACTTATGGTTGCCAAAATAAGAATACCAACCATGGTTTTGGTTTGAGTTCTGCCGGGTTGTGCTTTGAGAAATTCCTGTCATGGGTAGCAGTATGACAAGCAACCATAAGCCCCAATTAAACAATGTCTTCATGCGCTGGAAGCTTTCTCTTTTTGGTTGAAAACTCATGATCTGAAGTTGATATGTGCTTATCTAAACCCACTATTTCAAATAAGCCGCCATTATGGTTGTACTCATGTTGGAGGTGGTGAAGGTTTTCCAGCACGGTATGGCCAACCAAATTAGAATGGGTAAAGTCAACCACAATATGGGCTTGTCCGGGGAGGCTCTCGAGCGATTTTTTCAACAAAATATAGTTGCTAAAAACTGCCGAGTAAAAAACCTCAACGGTGTAGGTGTTGTCCAAAACCGTTACGGTAAACATGGGCTTAAACATGTATTTTGCAGGCAACCCATTTAAAAAATGGAGAAACAATTTGGTGGTTATACCGGCAAAAATCCCAATAAGCAAATCAGTAGTTAGTGTCACCAAAATCGTAACTAAAAAAGTAGCCAACTGCTCTTTGCCAATTTTGTAAGTCTTGTAAAATTCACGAGGCGAAGCCAGTCTGAAACCTGTATATATTAGAATGGACGCCAAAGCTGCCAGAGGTATCTGATGCAACAATTGAGGAAAGAAGGCCACAAACACCAGTAAAAAGAAGCCATGAAACACATTGGACCACCAAGTTCGGCCACCATTGTTCACATTCGCAGAGCTCCTCACTATTTCCGATATCATAGGCAAGCCTCCTATGAGACCTGCAATTGTGTTGCCAACGCCAACCCCAATCAGGTCACGGTTCATGTTCGATTTGCGTTTGTATGGGTCTAACACATCTATGGCTTTGGTGCTCAGAAGCGACTCTAAGCTGCCAACCAGTGCAAACATCACAATGTACTTGAGGGAAATGAGGCTAAATACCTGCGAAAAATCAGGGAAGGAAATGGCTGACAACAGGTTTTCGGGCAGGGTTACCAAAAATTTGGGACCTATCGAATAGTTGTGCGAATCGAGAAAAAGATATTTGTGTTCATGCTCCAAGTCGAAATAATGACCCAGTGGAACAGCTACCAACACCACCAGCAAAGGCGCAGGTATTCGTTTCACATATTTGTTTTTTACCAATGGCAATAGAAACAAAATAGCCAAACTTAACAGTCCAATGATGGCAATTTCTGGGTTTAGATTTGAAAAACTACGAGGAATTTCCATGAGCAATTCCAAGGGTTCTTTGGCATCAGGCTTCACCCCAATCAGCGTGTGTATTTGTTTCGAAATGATGATGATGCCTATGGCTGCCATCATTCCGTGAACGGTGGCAGAGGGAAAAAAGTCGCTTAGAACGCCCGATCTGAGCCATCCAAACAATATTTGGAGCAAACCTGCTGCCACAATCACAGCTAAGGTAAGCTTGTAGCCCAGCATGGCATCGCCGTGACCAAGCTCTTCTACTGCACCAAGTGCTATCACAATGAGCCCGGCAGCCGGGCCTTTAATGGTGAGGCTGGCGCCGCCAAAAAAGCTCACCACCAGTCCGCCTACCACAGCGGTAAAAATGCCTGCCACTGGCGGAAATCCGCTGGCCATGGCTATACCAAGGCACAAAGGCAAGGCAATGAGGAACACCAGAAAACCAGACATGGCGTCTGCTTTCCAGTTTTGTTTGAGACCGGCCCATCCAGAAGCCGGCTTTTGAAGATTTTCCACGATTTTCGTTTTTCAGTATTTAATTTTTTTTGAAAACATTAAGCAGATCTGTAGCTGCCACCAAAGGCAGTATTAGGATTGGAGCCAAGAAACAACCTTGCATACAACCTGATTAAAGCAATGCCATCGAGCACAAAAGCAATTGCGGTGAGGCTTATCAACCATTTCTGATCGATATGAATATGGCTGTAGATGATATCTTCGCCAATAAATGAGGGGGTGATGGGAAAACCAGCCAGGGATAAGCAAGCCAACAAGAACAGAAATGAGGCGACAGGAAACTTTCCTGAAAGTCCATGAAATTGTCGCAAATTCACGCTAGCTTTCTTTTGTTTGAGCCAAAGCAACACCCCAAGGCCAAGAAAAGTGCCTGGCAACACACCACTCAAATAGAGGTAGTTATGGACATGGTTAAACTGCTCATTGAACATAATAGCTAAAGCTGTACACAAGTGATTGGTCGTAATCAGCAATAAAGCCAAGGCAGCATTTTTTCGCTCACCAAGCGACTTGAGTACCGCAACAATGCCAAGAACTGAAAAGAACACAGGCATATATTCAACCAGGTTTTCACCCGGTTTGAGAGGATAGAAAAGTAAAGCTCCGCCAAATATGATGGCCAACGAAGTTGCCGCCAGTATTTCGAAAGCACCAGTTGGAATCAGTTTGTTGCCCGCCCATTTGAGGCTATTCCACAAGCGATGAAACATAAAACTATCCAGATACCATTCATTGAGGTTAACCATGTACCAGGTGTATCTGATTCTATTCACCACAAGCCAATTGCGTTCTCGCTTTTTAGGTTTGAAGTGGTAAAACTGATCGTTGATAAGGTAAGTGACCAACGAAGGAGATACCAACAATTGATAGGTTCGCAAAAAGGCATTGCCTGCAAAGTGAATAAGTGCCAGCCACTCAAAACCTAAGGCTATTTCCAGAAAAATTAGACCAATTTGTGAGGCCGATGAATATGCAATCTGACTTTTGGCAGTGGGTTGGACATTGGCAATTCCAGAACAAACAAAACTGGTGACCACGCCCAAAAGACCAAAAAGAATTCTTACTGAAATTTGATGCTCCCAAAATGGGTGGGTTCTCAAAAGGATAAACGCACCAATATGCACTGAAAGCGAGCCATAAAAAATAGCACTGGAAGGAGTTGGGCCTTCCATGGCCCGAGGCAGCCAGGATGAAAATGGAAACTGCGCCGATTTAGCCGCCGCAGCCAGTAAAATCATGAGCGAAATCACAACCCCGAGCATACTGTGTTCCGACAAAGTATGGTGCACAAGGTCGTAATTGTGCAACTTACTAAAAGTGATGTTTTCGTGCCAAAGGTGATGACTAAGCCACATCGTGAGAATTAAACCTACATCGCCAATTCTGTAAATGGAAAACACTTTGATGGCATTTCGGACAGGCAACCTGCGGTTACGGTAAAAGGCAATAAGCAGAAAGGAAGAAATGCCTAAAATTTCCCAACCAATAAACATGGTTTCGAAATTGCCCGCCAATACCAACACTGTGAAACCGGTGAAAAAGAACAACATGGTGCTGAAAAAGCGACGATATCCTTCTTCCCGATGCAAATACACCCTGCTATACACGGAAACCATGAAGGTGAGCAAACTTCCAACCCAGAGGTAAACAGCAGAGATTTTATCAAAATAGAAATCGATAAAAAACTCATAATCGCCTGATTTGTAAAGCACAAGCTCTTTAATATTCAAATCAGGTCTGCCACCCCAAATCCACCAGCCGATAAAAACATGTACGATAAATAAGTTGATGCTCAAGCTGTAAATTGCCAACTTAGCTATCGCATTTTCATGGTGCTGCGGTACCAACATGCTTACAACAAATGCTGCCAAGGGTAAAAGTACGAACAGGATCATTAAAACTTCCATGGCTTCAGGTGTTTAATTTGGTAACAGGTATATTTTCAATCATTGACTCTACTAATTCTTCAACTTTTTCGGCATGGGGTAGATTTTTGGTAAATGGCGAATATCGATGGAACCCATCAGAAGCAAACCTGAACAACAGCCTGGAGTCGGGGTGTATCACCACCAGGTGAATCCAGCTGTTTTGAAACCACTCGTAAGTGGCAGGTGATTGCGTTAGAGTAGCGAGCACCACTTCTGGAAAATGCTCCACAATGACCAAAAGCCTGACAGGATCATGTACTTCAATCATTTGGGAAGGTAAACCGGTGCGCAAATCGCCTTCTATGCCGTTCGATACACCAAACAAGCCCACCACATTGTGCGGAAGTTTGGAGCCAGCACCCAGTTTTTCATTATCCGTTCTTGAAAAGTAGTATTCCAGATTAATGCCCCCGCAAACAGGAGCTACAGCTTGCAAAATGCCGAGGAGATATATGCCATTTGGGTCAACCTGATAGTCATAACTATTCATAAACGAGCGTCTGTCGAGAAATAAATTCCTGGTGAGGCTCCGGCGACCCACCACACAAAGGGCGTTGGTGGCATGGTTTAGCTCTGGCCTGGGCTCGAACAAGGAAACAGAGCGCTCAAGCACTTTTTTGTGAATAAATTCTGCTGGCGCTTTTGTGCCTACCAATTCAAATCGTCGTGACCGCTCTTTGGCATTCAAGTCCAACGCCTTTTCAAACACCTTCACATGGGCTAGATGAACTTCTTTTTGACTTTCATTCAACTCAGCAATGTCATAAAATGAAATTTCGTCTCGAGTCGTGTCATGCAATGCACCTATAAATCGGCACCCTTCTGGAATATGTAAGCCATTGTTTGCGAGCAATGAACGAACCTCTGCATGGTTGGCCATAGAGGCAAACACCCTTGCATTTACAGAACCGGGCTTTCCTGAACAAGCTCCACATTCGTAGGCTGTGTAGTGCGGATTGTTGGTGCTGGTTGCTCCGTGCCCAATCATATAGATGAGGGGCGCATAGCCGTCTGTCAGGCCAGTACCTTTCAGCACACCTTCAACCACATCGGCCATTTCTTTTACTGTGAAACCCACCTGCAAACCTCCTTCATGCTCCATGTGAATCGGATTGGCTGCCACGGTCAGGGTCGAAGTGTGGTCCATGTGCCTAAATGAGCCTGAAGTGGCCGGGGAAAACGAAGGCCGGAATATGCTGAAAAATAACTTCAAGGCCGACCAAAACCCCAATGTCTGGGAGATGATCCAACCTTGAAATAGGGCATTGTTTTTTCGGGTATAGTGGTGGTCTTTTTTATGCTTCCGGGTTGAACCAAGTTCCTTCACCAGCACCTTAGGATTAACAGGTGCAGGACAATGTTTTGCATAAAACTTTCCATTTTCAGGCTTATAGTAAAACGCAGCTCCAAAAAATCCTGGTGTGCCAAAAGTTGAGGCATTTGTGTCAAGGTGCTCCACATATCGCCTGAGGGAGCACTCTCTGTCGTCGATACAGAAAAAAGCCTGAAAACTAGCTGGTTCACTTTTGGCTGGATCTGCCTGAGCATCTGAAATTCCCTTCAAAACCTGGTCGTAATATGAATACTCAAAGGCATTTCGCCAGATGGCCAAAGCTTGTTCTTCATCCCTGAACGGTTGCGACGCAAACAGGTCTTTGGGCTCATAGTTTTCATACATGGACAAAGGTTTCCATCGGTTGCCAAACAAGCGGTCGAGTGTGTCCAACTCAATCAGTAGCTCAAACAGGATAAGGTCGACAAGCTTTATTTGACGCTGATCGAGCAGTAGTTTTGGATTTTCTTCCAGCACAGCCACCATTCCCGACCAACCAGGATGCCCAAATTGGGTATCGAACAAATACTGTTCGAACAGTCTTTCGTCGCCCACCAACAATTGAAGCACTTCGGCCAAAGTGGTTTGTTTGTTGAGCAAAAAGGCTTTTGCCCTCGCAGAGCGGAAAAACCCAATATAGCTTTTCTTCTGAAGCTCCTTAATGCCGTGTATAAAAGACTTGTTTTGGACTGGTGAGCCAGATAATGCAACGCCTTGATCGAGAAAACTGCCTAACGTTCTGAACAAAACCGGATATACATTGGCGTCTAGGTCAAACGCCAGGTGTTTATCCCATAGTTTTCGAAGAGAGCCAACGAGAGGTTGTGCATTTGGTTCAGTAGTTTCAGCAAACAAAAGCCCACGACAATGACTCCAATCCTGAAGCAAATCTTGTTCTTTCCAAGCTCTTTCCAAAGCCTCAGGATGTATTTTGCCTTCAGTATAAAGCTGTTGGTATTCTGCCAATGACAAACCCGCTTTGTAGCCAAGTACCCTTCCTGCCAGCGAAATTGCCTTGTCGAAAGGCAAGTGCTGAAACGCATGCAATGTGTTGTGATGTATGAACTCGTGCAGTGGCGCCTGTGCCGGAAGGTAATGCCTGAGTTTATGCAAGGTTTCGTGTTCGTTGAACACGGAAATTGTCGGGACATGGTGATCCATGTTCTTACTTTTAATATTTTGTTGTGCAACCATAGCACAGTGTTTTTTTAAAGAAAATGATGTTAAAAACCAGCATAGGCCGAAATAGACTACTCAGCCAAAAAGGGGAAAAGAAATAGCTGCTTTGCTACCTCTTTTTCAGGTTAAAACAACAGGGAGGCAGGAATTTTCCAGTGCTGGAAAAGCAAATAATACGGTATACCAGCAAAAGCATATCCTGAAGCGAATGCCGAATGTTTGCCAATGATTTGACAGGCAAGCTGATGGATTTTTTGAGAGAAGGAAAGAAAATTGTCTCCGCCATGGTCTTCTTTCTCTTTTTCTGTTTTTAGCTCTACCTCTTCAAGAAATAAGTTTTGTTGAGAAATAACACCATGGTCTACACAATCAAGATGCGCTTGCCGGTCAGAATGAGAAAATAGTGCTGCAGATTCGCTTTGGGTGGAATGCTGCGAAAGCATCCGAAGTGGCGCAAATCCGAAAGACAGAATGACCAAACTCAACCATAAAGCTGGAGGCATTTTGAAAACCAGGTTGATTGTTCTGTTTCCCATAAGGGTAGTGAAACGCAAAGATAAATATTAAATATTTGATAACTAGTAAGTTTAGGGGAAATATAAGAAGTCCATGAAGGTTCTTGGTCAGTGCGTTTTTCAGGTTTTCGAAATAATCGTGGGATTATATTCAAACTACAAAGAGCCAGTTTGGCCCTTTTCTGACTGTTCGCTCGCAGCCTTCGGTATGTCTAATGGAATCAATGGCTAAATCAACATTTTAACAGGTTTTATTCAACTTAACAGGACTAGGGTCCCTCAGCTGTTTAAACGTCAAATGCCTTGCGGTTCGGCTCTCCGAACCACTAATAATAGTAAGACTCTTTGTCCTGACAATCAAAATCCGCCCGCTTTTTAAAAAAAAATCCTTAGCTTTTATTTCGAGCCTTGTCTGCTTTTCAGAAACAGATCCCTCCTTACGTCGGGATAAGGACAGAATTGGTAGGTGAGTGGTTGAGTCACGACTAGACTTGCATTTTAGCCCAAAATATTTACCCAATATTCACCACCATGCAGCGGCCGGCAAGTATGTCGTCTTCAACTGTTTTATACTTTACGTCCTTTTTTAGCTCGCCACTCATGTATTTCACCGTAACCCGATCGTTTCGATTTGCGATTTTTTCTGCTTTCAAAGGCTCTCTGCGCAATGTTTGTGGAGCGGCTTGATCAATATCAGCTTCTGATACAGCTGCATAGCCCACGTCATCTTTGCGTTCCTGCAACTTGGGTTGAGGTTGTGGCCTTTGAGGTGCCCGCCTAGCTGGAATGCGTACTTCATCACCTTGGTCTTGTTGAATGCCGACCTTCATCAAGAATGAAAGGATGTCTTCATTCACTTTATGAATGAACTTGCGGAAGAGGTTGTAAGATTCAAACTTATAAATCAATAAGGGGTCTTTTTGCTCCAAAGCTGCATTTTGAACACTTTGCTTCAGCTCGTCCATGTCTCTGAGGTGCTCTTTCCACTCGGTGTCGATGATACTTAAGGTACTTTGTTTTTCAATTTCCCTGATCAAGGCCTGTCCTTCTGTTTCCAATACTCTTACTAAAGAAACTGGCACTTGGGTGTAGCGAGTTCCATCGGTGATTGGCACCGTGATTTCTTCCACATTGCCAGCATGCTCATCAGCTATTTGTTTGAACACCGGCATGGTTTGTTCTATCAGCTTTTTGTTTTTGGCCGAATAGTTTTTCAACACTTCAGTGTGCACATGGGTAAACACATCCTGTGGTTTTTCCTTCAAAAAATCAGCTTTTTCCAAGCTGGAAACAAACCCAAACAAATGGAAACATTGCAGTTGAAAGTCTTCGAAATTGCCACCTGTTTTAAAAGTATCTACCAGGTTTTCAGTAGTTTCTGTAAGAATGGTGATAATGTCGAGCTGAATTCGTTCACCAAAAAGGGCATTCTTCCTTCGTTTGTAGATCACCTCTCTTTGGCTGTTCATTACATCATCGTATTCCAATAGGCGTTTCCTGATGCCAAAGTTGTTTTCTTCCACCTTTTTCTGAGCCCGCTCAATGGAGTTGGTAATCATGCTATGCTGGATTACCTCGCCTTCTTCAATACCCATTCTGTCCATCAATCGAATAATGCGGTCAGAACCAAACAAGCGCATCAGGTTGTCTTCTAAACTCACAAAAAACACCGAAGAACCCGGGTCACCCTGACGACCAGAACGGCCACGCAACTGCCTGTCGACCCTACGGCTTTCGTGCCTTTCTGTACCAATAATGGCCAAACCGCCAGCTGCTTTCGATTCTGGTGTCAATTTAATATCTGTTCCTCGGCCAGCCATGTTGGTGGCAATGGTGACCGTGCCTGAATTTCCGGCTTCGGCCACAATTTCTGCTTCACGCTGGTGGTATTTGGCATTCAATACATTGTGTTGAATGTTGCGTAGTTTCAGCATGCGGCTAATCAACTCCGACAATTCAACAGAAGTAGTACCCACCAGTACAGGACGCCCTTTTTTGGTCAAATCCTGGATTTCGTCTACTACAGCGTTGAATTTTTCACGAACAGTTTTATACACTTTGTCCTGCTCGTCATTTCTTACAATTTTTTGATGGGTTGGCACACCAACAACATCCAGTTTGTAAATCTGCCAGAACTCGCCTGCTTCCGTTTCGGCAGTACCCGTCATACCGGCTAACTTATGGTACATCCGGAAATAGTTTTGGAGGGTAACTGTGGCATAAGTTTGGGTAGCGTCCTCCACTTTTACATTTTCTTTTGCCTCAATAGCCTGATGCAAACCGTCGGAATAGCGCCTGCCTTCCATAACCCGACCTGTTTGTTCATCCACTATTTTTACCTTCCCTTCAACCAAAATATATTCTACTTCTTTTTCAAAAAGTGTATAGGCTTTAAGCAATTGTTGAACGGTGTGTATTCGCTGCGATTTTTCAGAATAATCGTTAATGATTTGGTCTTTGGCCGCAATAATTTCTGCTTCGCTCAGGTTCTTGTTGTTTTCCAACATTGCAACTTCCGTTCCAATATCGGGCAAAATAAAGAAAGTGGCATCTTCGCCTTCTTTGGTGATAAAGTCAATCCCTTTTTCGGTGAGGTCTATCGAGTTGTTTTTTTCGTCGATGGTGAAAAACAGCTCTTTATCTGCCTCAGGCATCATTTTTTGATTGTCTTGCAGGTAAAAATTTTCTGTTTTCTGCATCAATGCCTTGTTGCCTGTTTCGCTCAAAATTTTAATCAAAGGCTTGTTTTTTGGCAAACCTCTGTGCGCTCTGAAAAGCGGCAAACCGGCATCTTTTTCTCTGTTTTCTGCGAGTGCTTTTTTGGCTTCGTTCAAGTATTTGTTTGCCAGAGATTTTTGTTCTTCCACCAACCTGGAAATTCTGGGTTTCAGCAACTCAAAATCCTGACGGTCGCCTCTGGCCATGGGACCTGAAATAATTAAAGGAGTACGGGCATCGTCTACCAGAACAGAATCGACCTCATCCACCATGGCGTAATGCAGTTTTTTCTGCACCATTTCGTCTGGGTCACGCACCATATTGTCTCTGAGGTAGTCGAAACCAAATTCATTATTGGTTCCATAAATGATATCTGATTTATAGGCATCTTTTCTACCCACAGAATGTGGATCGTGCCTGTCGATACAATCTACTTTGAGGCCGTGGAACTCAAAAAGTGGAGCATTCCATTCGGAGTCACGCTTGGCCAGGTAGTCGTTCACAGTTACAATATGCACACCTCTTCTGGCAAGTCCGTTGAGAAACGCAGGAAGTGTAGCAACCAAAGTTTTACCCTCGCCGGTGGCCATTTCTGCAATTTTTCCGGTATGCAACACCACGCCGCCCATGAGTTGCACATCGTAGTGCACCATATTCCAAGTAACGTCGTGTCCACGCACAGACCATATATTTTTCCAGGTAGCTTTTCCGTTCTCAATGATGATATGAGGGCGGGTTTTGGCCATTTCAATATCCCATTCGCTGGCTACTACTTCCAGTTTGTGATTAAAAGCAAGTCGGCGAGCTGTTTCTTTTACAATGGCAAAAGTTATCGGAAGCACTTCGAGCAATACAGTTTCCAGCTTTTTGTCTCTTTCTGCTTCTAATTTATCTATCTGCTGAAATAGATTTTCTTTCGTCAATACATCGGTGCCAGGCGTGTTGGCCTTGGCCTGAAATTCTTGAAGTTGGGTGTCAATATCTTTCAGATAGTCAGCTATTTGGCTTTCTACTTGTTGAGAGGTTGCACGCAATTGGTCATCGGAAATCGATTGCAATTTCTCCCATTCTCCAATTATTTTTCCCACGTATGGGAAAAATTCTTTTTGATCCCGATCTGCTTTGGTTCCGAAAATTTTAGCAATGCCTTTGGCAACAATATCTAACATAAGTGGCTTATATGAGCCTGCAAAGTTATCTTAAATTCTGAAACCTGAAGGTTGGGTATTGTCTGAAAGGCAGGAACAGATGTTGAATCTTTTAAAATTGAGTTTGAAAAGAATTGAAATAAAGAAATCGATAAACCTTGTGTTAGAAAATTGCTTGTTGACGAACAAAAACCTACTTCGAGGGTTCATTTTTGTCTTCACACCAAACCCGTTTTCATAACGAATGCTAAAAATAGCCTGGTCACCACGTTTCAATCATCCCTTGCCTGAAGGCCATCGGTTTCCTATGGAAAAGTATGACCTTGTACCGGAGCAATTGATCAGAGAAGGCACGGTGTCGGAAAATCAGTTTTTTGAACCCCCTAAATTAAGAAGTCCTGTCTATCAGGTACATGCCAAGTTTTATATAGATCAACTTGTGGGGCAAACACTTCCACCAAAAGAAGTACGCAAAACAGGGTTTCCTTTATCTGCTGAACTGGTAGAACGTGAGTTTCACATCATGGATGGCTCTTGTCAGGCTGGTTTGTATGCCTTGGAAAACGGTGTTTCTTGCAACATGGCCGGTGGAACTCACCATGCGTTTGCCGACAGGGGCGAAGGGTTTTGTTTGTTCAACGATGCCTCGGTGTGTATTCAGTTTTTGATGGATAAAAGACTCATTTCTAAAGCCTTGGTTGTAGATTTGGATGTGCATCAAGGCAATGGTACAGCACACATGTTCGCCAATCATGCTTCAGTTTTTACCTTGAGCATGCATGGGAAAAACAATTTTCCGGCCAGAAAGGAGATTTCAAGTCTTGATATCCCTTTGGAAGATGCAACAGACGACGCCAACTATTTGCGTATTTTAGGCGAAGTTTTGCCAAAAGTGTTCGATGAAGTGGAGCCTGATTTTGTGTTTTTCAATTCCGGTGTCGATGTGTTGGAAAGTGACAAGATAGGGAAATTGTCTTTGTCGCTTCAGGGTTGCAAAGACCGTGATCGTCTGGTATTTGAGCGTTGCAAACTGGACAAAATTCCTGTGATGGCCGCCATGGGCGGAAGCTACAGTTGGAAACTTGCAGACATCATAGAGGCACATGCCAACACCTTTAGAACCATTCAGGATATTTATTTTTGATGCTTTCTGGTTGGTGACAGGTTTGCAAGGGCCAATTGTTTTCTAATTTTGCACCCATGGAACTCACCACCGAAGCTTCTTCACTATTCGATAAATTGGAACAAATGCCCATTTCGGCGTTGCTGTTGGGTATAAATAAAGAAGACCAAAAGGTGGCGCTTGCTGTAGAACAAGCCTTGCCACAAGTAGAAAAACTGGCAGAGGCTGTGTATTTAAGCCTGAAAAAAGGAGGGAGGTTGTTTTACATTGGCTCTGGCACAAGCGGTCGTTTGGGCATTGTAGACGCTTCAGAATGCCCGCCAACTTATGGAGTTCCGTTCGATAAGGTAATTGGCATTATTGCAGGTGGCGATGCAGCTATCAGAAAAGCGCAAGAGTTTGCAGAAGACAATACTGAGCAGGCTATCAGAGATTTAGATGCCTGGGGTTTAAGTGAAAATGATATTGTGGTTGGTATTTCTGCCAGCGGAAAAACACCTTATGTGCTGGGCGGTTTGCAAGCTTGCAGGGAACGTGGAATTGTTTCTGGCTGTGTGGTTTGCAATAATCAATCGGTTATTGCTTCGGCTTCAGATTTCCCGGTTGAGGTGATAGTAGGTCCAGAGTTTATAACCGGCAGCACCCGAATGAAAGCCGGAACAGCGCAAAAATTAGTGCTCAATATGATTACCACAAGCGTGATGATTAGATTGGGTTTTGTGAAAGGCAACAAGATGGTGAATATGCAACTGACCAATAACAAGCTGATAGACAGGGGAGTGCGTATGTTGAAGGACGAAATTGGGGTAAGCGAATCAGAAGCCCTTGCTTTGTTGAAAACCCATGGCAACGTTCAACAGGTATTAACAGCTTTAGGTAAATAAAACATGCACGAGCTGGAACCTTTTTATCGATGGCAAAATGTATATGATCCGTTCGAAGACAACCGGTCACCGTTTTTCGATGCTGTGTTTTCGCCAGAAGATGAGCTGAACACGGTCTATAATTATGTCTTGCACCCTGATTGGGATTATTTTGGTTCCGAAACCCTGTATCTTAAACTACTTTATGTGGACTATGATCTCAGTTTTTGTGTCATCGAATTGATAGGCGAATGGAACGACACCTTGCACAACGATGTGATGCATTTAAAACGGAATATCATCGATCCTTTGATTCAAGAGGGTATTGCTAAGTTCATATTGATTGGTGAGAATGTGCTGAATTTTCATGGATTAGAAGACGATTACTATCAGGAATGGTTCGAAGACGTAGAAGATGGTTGGATTGTGGCCATGAATTTTCGTGAATTTGTACATCGGGAATGGGAAAAATACCGACTCGATTATTATCTAAACTACGGCGGAAATCTGGATATGGAAAATTGGAGAACTTTTAGCGCAGCGCAACTGTTTCAACTTATCGACGGTCTTATGCAAAGAAGGCTGCAACCACCTAAATGAAAAGCTTAATTTACTCCAAACGAAATCCTTATTACATGTTGCTCGGCTTAGCCTTGCTGGGTAGCCTCATTATTTTTGTTTTTATTACCATTACTTGGATTACACGCAAAGGCCAAATCAATCCACCGATCAGAATTCCTGCTATTTTCAACATCAATATGGGTATTTTGCTCATCAGTAGCCTCACGCTTTGGCTGGCGAATAGGGAGTTTAAAATGGAGCGTTATGTGAGCTACACCCAACTACTTGGCTTCACCATCATATTGGCGGGGGTGTTTACCGGCGGGCAATTATACGGCTGGCATGAATTACAGAAAAACGATTTTCTACTTCAAAACAATATGAATGCAGCCTTTATTTACATCTTGAGTGGGCTACACCTGGCGCACATACTTTTGGGTGGAGGGGCACTTGTTTACTTGTTTTCTCACGCCCTCAAAAATGCCAGTTATGTGGATGGTTTTATCGAAAGTCAGAATCCTGTACGTGTCACACAAATCAGACTCACCAATGTATTCTGGCATTTCATTGGCGGCATCTGGCTGATTATTTACCTGTTCATTCTTTACTATTAAGCATGCCAAAGCCACATCTTCGGGTTTCAAATTTGTACTTTTCTTATCCCGAAAGTGAACAGGCAGCCATTCAAAATCTTTCAATTGAACTAGAAAAAGGGAGCTTTTCATCTGTAATCAGTCGATCTGGAGAAGGAAAGTCAACTTTATTGAAATTGATAGCAGGCCTTCTTCAACCTGATTCCGGAGAAATTTGGCTGGGGAAAGAACGCATAAAAGGTCCCCATGAAGTGCTGGTTGCGGGTCATGAAAAGGTAGCTTTGGTGGATCAGCATTTGGTGTTGCCACAAAAAATTTCGGCCCATGACTTGCTTCATTATTCCATGCGTGCTTTTCCCAAAGAACACCGTGAAGAAAGATCCAAATTGCTGTTGAAACTGGCTGGACTTGAGGGTAGGAGTGATGCCAGGCCTGAAAACTTGAGTGGCGGCCAACGTCAGAAACTTACCTTGCTGTACGCACTGGCTTCTGAGCCAGATTTACTTCTCCTCGACGAACCTTTTAGCCATTTGGATGCTGCAACAGTACATGAAGTGGCGCAATTTGCGTTTCCGATCATCAAAAAGTGGAAAACAACTACGCTCATGGTGAGCCATTTGCCGGAGCATACTTTGGCATTTTCAAATCAGATTTTTGTGCTTCAACGAGGCAAATTGCTCGAAGAAGGTTCGCCCGGGCATTTGTATTACCATGCCAAAAATTTGGAAACTGCCAGGTTGTTTGGTATTGCACAAAGTTGGAATGGAAAACAGTTGATGAAACTTTTTTCAAACCTGGAAATTGAACCCAGGCGCACGTTTTTTCTACGACCTGCACAGTGGAAAACTGCTCATTTACCACAAAATAATTTCCTGGAAGCCAATATCATTTCTCAGGTTTTTTGTGGAGATTATTGGCGGGTAATGGTTAAACTAGACAACACATCGCTACAATTACAGCTTGGGTATAAAGCAAAAAACAACCTCTGGATTGGTGTTCCAGATGTTGTTTTGCAAGCAACCATTACAGGATAAAAGAAAGCCTATCGGAGGTTTATTCCTTGATGAATTTCGACAAACTTTTCTGGTTTTCGTTTGTCCATTCTACAATGTAAATACCTTTACTCCAGTTGGATATGTCAATTTTATTGGCTTCCTCTTCCGACATTTCCCGGCTGAAAACTTGTCTTCCTGTAATTTCTCTTACTGAAAGAGTTCCGCTGCCAGTTAGTTTTATATGCAACAGATCTGTTGCAGGGTTTGGATAAACCATCACTTCCTGAGCCGCCAATCGACCAGCAACCTGCACGTAAACTACTGTTGAACGTTTAAAATCAGCATTTTGATCCACCATTTTCAAGCGGTAGTACATGTTGGTTTGCGATTTTTTGTCTTCAAATCGGTATCCTGCCGTGCCTCTCTGGTTGTTTTTTGCTTCAACACGACCAATGGTTTCAAATGTTTTTCCATCCGCACTGGCTTCCACTTCAAAATGAGAAACATCTTTTTCGTTTACTGTGGTCCATAGCAGGTCGTTCGACTTATTGGTTTTGTTGTAATTTCCTGTGAATGAAATCAAATCGAGTGGTAATGGATTGATGTCCGAGGGTAAGGTGGTGCCAAAAATAAATGGACTGAAAGTGGTGAAATTTACTGAGCTTGAAATTGTGCCAGCAATTGGAGTTCCAGTTGATTCAAAGTAATTGTTGTTCAACATGTCCAGGCAAGTGCCATCTCCTTTGAATATGGCAAGGTCGGCAGGTACAAACACCAAATCGTTGGCATTCCAAGGCAATGTAATTCTGGCACTGTCCACCAAAGTAGAATCCAGCTTATCGAATTGCCAATAACGTATGCCTGACAAGTGGTCTATGTTGTGGCCCCAACCCGTGTATACCGAGTCGCAATTAGAGTAGTTGCCCAAACTTGTGAATGGCACTGTAGCCCCGGAGAAAAAGGTGAAAACTTCGCCCCTGATTCTTGTTGGACTAGGAGAGGTGAGCCGAACACGTAATGGAATCTGGGTGTAGCCATTTGCATTTTGCTTTCCGATGTGGAAGTTTTTAAGCACTGGCAAAGCACTGTTTTTGTAAAATATGGTGAGCCTGCCGTCAACAAATGAATTTGAACTAGCTTGTGCTATATCGCCATTTGGACCAATTTCTACTTCGCCCATGGTGTCGGCGGCAATCGGATCTACTGGATAGAAAATCCAGGAAGTTCTGATGTTTCCCTGAATAAGGAAAGCCAACTCATTGATGCGAAGTTTGTGTTTTGGAACGTATACATTTTCAGATGATTTATCGAGATAGAATCGGTTGAATGTGATGTTTCCATTCACTCGCTGCGGATTAGTTCCTTCAAAAGTTACAGTACCACCTCTTGGTCTGAATTGGCCAAAAGGATTAACATGGCTTCTAAGTGAAAGTGCGTAGTTGCTCGAAGTAACATCAAGCGTGGATTGACTGCCAATTGTTAAGCTTCCCCGCACTATGGTGTTGTTGTTCAACGTGTATGTATTTGCCCCTGTCGAATCGACAATTGCCAGGTTAAACACATCATTTACACCCAATTGCCTTTGTCCATCGCCATAAAAAGTTAGCGTACTGTTGTTGGCAGAGTTGAAAGTTCCACTGTTAAAGAACGAAGTGCCGACAAACAGATTTCTGTTGGCAGACAGGTTTAAGACTGAGGCTATACCCGATGCTAAACTTATTTCTTTCTTCACATCCAGGTTGTTTCCACTCACGTTGAGTGTTATGGTGCCTAGCGCACTGCCAGTTCCTTCATTGGAGTTGATGATAAGCAATGAGCGACAAATTGCCGGGCCTGCTGTAATATTTACAGTGTATGCATTTGGTCGGTCTCTGTGCGATAAAACTACATTATCGTTGGCAGTTGGAA
Organism: Cytophagales bacterium; assembly: GCA_038205175.1. Lineage (GTDB taxonomy): Bacteria > Bacteroidota > Bacteroidia > Cytophagales > Flexibacteraceae > JBBRCC01. Next base: position 63,540 of record JBBRCC010000001.1, read on the forward strand.
CCGTGCCGCTGCTCCAGTTGCCAGCTACGTGCCAACTGTTGTTGGTGCTTCCGTTCCAGCGAATACCATTTTTGATCCAACGGACAAATCCTGTACTCTGTCCAAAAGCTGGATTGTCATATTCGTTTTCACTTGCAGTTACACTACCCAGCGATCCCGATGGATTTTCAAATGTATATCGGTTCGTACCGGTGCCGGCCAAGTTTCCAGCAGCTGCATTGGCCAGGGTATTGGTGCCTGAGGCAGCATTACTTGCCATGTAGGCTGTTCGGTTGCTGCTGTTTGCAAATGCGACATCTTTGATCAAGTAGTTGATGCCAGTCATGGCAGTGGTATTGAAGGTTATGTACCTGGCGGGGCCTGCAGCGTTATTACTGGCTCTTTGAGATCCATTGTCGAAAATACCAAAGCTCAGGTTGTCAGGATATGTGTTGTCAATGATTCCATTGGCAATATTGAGGCCGTCGGCATTCGTTCTTTCTATAATGTAGTTTTTAGCCCTGATGGTACCATTGACGCTGAAAGCATAAGTGCCATTGTTTGTAAGACAGTTGGAAGATGCAAACCCGCTCACTCCGCCAATTAGTTCTACAATTGCAGTTGGAGATACATTCACAGTACCACCTGTATTCATGAGCAAAGTGCCATTTGCATCAACTCTGAGCATAGCACTTGGCCCATTTGCATTGCTCACTTCCAGGTTTCTTGCAATGATGGTGTTTCCATTGGTAGCAAGGGTGTCTTGGCTGTGAATTTGGAGTGATGCATTGGCAGCAGTGTTAACGGCAAGACTGTCCTGCATCATATATCTGGCGCCAACTCCACCCTGAATGTAAAATCTTCGGTACACATTGCCCCCCGTTTTGATGGTTCTTGGAGCCTTGTTGCGGGAAATGAATTGCACTATCTCACCTCGGTTATCATGGAATGCTCCCGGGGTAATGTTCATGCTTCCGGTGAGGAACAGTGGACTTCCGTCCGAGCATGTGCCATGTCGGAATGAGCCAGAATTGAGTGTCAGATTATGAACCAGCATTTTGTTGGCACAGCTGTAAGACAAAGCACCTGTTTCTTTGTTAATCTCCAGGTTATAAAGTCTCAATAGCCCAGGAGAATCATTATTTTGTGCAGCCATGGTAATCATGGCATTTTTTCCAGAGTAAAACTCGATGGTGCCAGTGCCAGGCCTCAAGGCAGTTACGGTATCGTTAAAATTCAAATTCACATTTTGAGTAAATAAGAGATTGCCTTGAAGTCTTAATCTACCAGAACCCAGATTCAGAAATGCATTTGTGCCTCCTCCGATTATGCTGGCTACTTCCATATCACCAAAAAGGCTTAAGCTGTCGCCTACCATATCTAGGGTGAATGAACTTAAGTTAATTCCAGGTGCCTCAATAGTTCCAATTGGCGCCACAAGTGGGTCGGGAGTTGGCAAAAGACCAATATTCATTCTGCCAGCTGTGGCATTGTTGTTCAAGGTTGGATACCGATATCTGCCAGTTGGCAATTCAATGATATCTAATCTTGATGGTATTTGAGTTGGAACCCAGTTGTTTACATTGAACCAATTTGTATTTTGATCGCCAGTCCAACGCAAGGTAGAAGAAGCAGACCAACGAACACGACCAGTAATCGCTCTGGTATTTGCCGGGCCTGTGCTGTCGCATTCTGCTGAAGGACCAAAAATGGCACCTCCACGAACACCACCTGAGTTTTTGAGTATTACTGAAACGGCTAGACCCAAAGAACGTGAACAACTGTAAGTTGTAGGATTTCCTCCAAAATTTATACCCACCAAGGTGTCGTTCACACCAATTGTCAATGGTGCATCGATCCAAAGCCCAATGGTAGCCCCAACGCTTGCAAAGTCAGAATTTGAAAAGTTGTTTGGAAAAGCAGATAAAGAGGATTTGCGGCCTATATAAACATTAGAAGATCGACTGCCACCGCAAACGGATGTTGTTATATTGCTATTTCCGCCTGCATCGCCTATTTGGTAGCGCACAAAACGAGCTGAAATGTTGCCATGGTACTCATGTGAGTGTCTTTCTCCTGAAGCTAGTCCATCCCGAATAAAACTAATGGGGTCTGTGAAAGTGCCCACTAAGGATAATGTTGAATTGGTATCGGCAAAGATTTTACTTCTTGGGTGGATGAAAATACTGGCGCCCGGCTCCGCTTCAAAAATAGCTCCTGAGTCCACTCTTAAAGTCAAAAAGTAGTTGAATGGGGGTGAAGTAGCAACAGCGCCATCATTGAGCAGCAAGCCATAGAAGCCATAAGCTCGGCCAGCAGCAATAAGTTTGTTTGTTTTTCTAACTCTGGTAAAACCTCTGTTTCTTAAAGCAGAACCCATCACCAACGTGGTGTTGGTTCCATCAATTTCAACATTTGGTAAAGTGATACCGGTAAATGTACCACCTCTTGAACCGCTGTTTGCTGTAAAGCCTGTCACGGATTGGATGGTACTCTGACCACAAAAATGTACAGTTGGTTTATTGGAAATTTGATTGTCTCCATTGATGGTGCCAATAAAAAGCCCATTGCTGTTGTTGCCAAAAAGATTGGCGTCCAGGTTCTGGTCGATAAGGTCGCCACTTAGGTACAAATGAATATTGGCTGCTTCAGCATGCAAAGCCGGATTTGTTGGACTTCCTCCTGTTAAATCAAGGCATGCATTGTTGGCTGTGAAAATGTTTCCTTTTACCACCAAATCTGTGTCGCTTGGAGAACCAACCCGATCTCGCATTCTGTAGGTGCCTGACAGTATGCTGAAGTTATTTTTTGTTCGAACTGTGATGGCATTGCTATTCGAGTTTTGAGCAATTCTGTTGGCTCCTACACCGGATTTTGTGATGCTTAGGTTGTAGAAATCAGTTCCTGAGTGGTGAGGCGTTCCTGCGGTTGTTCCGATGAGTGTAGGTTGTGCTCCCTCAAAGAAAATGGTTGAGGATTTAGAGTTGAACGCTCCGCCATTACTTCTCCAGTCACCGGTAACTAAAACGCCTTGCGAACCACCAACTTCCTGACCGCAAATGAATGTGCCGCTGGTTAAAGTAAAATGACTGCCAACACGCATATCTCTGAGTAATTCAACTTTAGCAGCCGGACCTAGAACTATTTCCACTTCAGGAAAATTGTTAAAACTTAAGCCGTTTTGAACCTGTTGGGTTCCATTGCTTTTCACAAAAAATACTTTTGGATATCTGGTTTCAAAGGCATTCCATGCTACATTTCTGTTATTAAGCCAGTTTCCACTAAGTCTGATTTGTGTATTGTCGGCTATTGAAATTGTATCTGAATTGCTCACATCGCCTGAAATATTGATTCTCATCGTTCCTGTGGCTCTATGTGCACCTGCAAAATTGCTAATTGTAAATTTGGATGTGGCTGCAGAGCCTATAGTCAGATTGCCATTGATTTCAATGGTGTCGGCAGATGAAGCAGTAGTAAAGTTTGGATCGAAGGTGAAGTTTCCATTTGCAGTCAAAGTTCCCGTGGTCACTTTAATGTGTTGACCGGTGGCTCTCATAGCGGCTGTAGCATCTATTGTGGTGGCACCGAGGTTTATCTTGTAGTTATTAGTCGAAATTTGCAAAGATGAAGTTGCCCGAATGCTGGTTTGGCCAGCAATTAAAGCTATGCCATCAACAGTTTTATTGCCACTTCCTGCTGTGCGAAGCAACCTGTAGTTCGGAGAAGCAAATACTTGTTGGTCACCCGTTCTGTCGTATGCAATGAGACTATTGTTGGCTGAAGTTATCAATTGGCCAATGTTGTTGTTGGCTCCCCTAAGGTATAGTTCATGGTTGGCAGAGCTCATATTAATTGTTCCTGCGCCCGATAAATTTCCAGAAAGAACAATAGATCTCAATGTTGCACCATAATTTAAAGTTGTTCCTGCGGCTACATCAAGGTTTCCTGCAATGTTTGTATTTCCAAGCAGGGTTTTGGTTCCTGTAGTGGCCAGGTTCAAATTGCCATAGGTTAAGTTTCTTACATTTTGATTTCCATTGGAAGCATAAATTACTGTGCTGCTGGCGTTAATGGAATTTGTGCCAAAGCCATTTGGAAAAATTACGGCGGTTGCTAATGCTGGATTGCCTATTCTGAGTGTAGCGTTTGTGCCCATTGTGAAAATTGCCCCGGAAGCACTGATGGAATATTGTTCCATGAACAAAATCGTACTTGTCAACAACGTTGTATTGGTTACGGTGATGTTTCGGGTAAGTCTTTTAATGCCGGTTCCACTTACAACCAAACCTCTGTATGCAGCAAGTGAATTTGGTATAAAATAATTGGTAGCACCGGTATATTCAATGACTCTATTCAACGAAGTTGAAAAGCCATTGAACCCAGTTATTGTTGGAAATCTAGCTGTGTCGCCATCCAGTCCTTGTGTTGCCAATGTGCCTGATCCTGAACTGTTTAAGAATGTAGTAATTGCTACACTGTTGAAAGTTCCTACGTTTAAACGGCCACCAGTGTACAAGTTGAGTGTGTCAACAGATACAGGTGCTGCTGTGGAAATGGTTACATTATGGTTGCTTCCCACTAAAACCCTGGAGCTAAGCGTAGGCGAAACAACATAAGCAGCACCAACATGGCTGGTCAATGACCATGTTGCTGCATCTTCCCAATTGCCAGTTGATCGGCTGAAAAATCGTTGAGACAGGAATGAATTTGGCAATGCTGCGGTGTAGTTGCCCGAAATATTAGTTTCAGATGTGAATGCATAAAATGCAGTATCTGCCACTTCATCAACATTTGCGGGCAGATTAAAATTGTAGCTGTTTCCGTTCCAGAATCCTGTTGCATACGCTTGCTCTATAGCAGGTGTTACCACAACTGGAAGTCTGGAATTTTGATAGGTGAACCTGAAACTTCCAGACACCTGACTTATATTTCCAGTGGTGAGGGTGTAAAATTGCTTGAGCGAATAAGTGGTATCTACCTGATTGGTTTCTGCTCTGTTGGTAGCACCAAGTTGAATAAACCTTGACTCTGATTGACCAGAGAATGTTGCAGCACTAACAATGGTTGTGGCTGGCAAACTCACGCCATTAAACCCAACAGGATATTGGAAGGTTGTGGGTGAGTTCTGAAATTTATTTACAGTGCCTCCGTTGCTAAGATCTATAAAGGTGTTGTTGTTGATGGTGCCTATGTAGGAGCCAACTGAGCCAAAAGCCAGGTTAAATCCATTTAAAATAAATCTACCTCCTGTAGAACCGTTCAATGTGAGCGTGTTGTTTACAACAATATTACCATTGGCTGTTTTAGTGGCTGCAATGTTATTGTTTGCAAAAACCAGGTTACCATAAGTCACTCCTTCAATTTGCTGGTCAGCGTTGGTATTTCTGTTGTAAATCACTGTAGAATTAATATCCAGATTCGCTGAACTAAAATTTTTGGGGAAGTTGTTGGCGTCCCGGACTGTGATTGTATTTCCATTTTCAGCAAGTAAATTGCCTCCGGAAACGGTTCGGTTTAAAGTAAAAGTTTGAAGATCGAGTGTTGCACTTCCCCCTTGAATGCTCAGGTTTTCTTCTATTGATCCATTGTTGGCTAAAGTTTTTATGCCACTTCCCGATGCTATTAAGTTTGAATAGCCATAGCCAGGAATAGTTTGAATGCCCGCAGCATCAAAATGAACCTGATTGCCTGATCGCAGAGCAGAAAGTTGTCCATTTGTACCAAACATGGTTTGACCTGCAAAGAATAATTTTGAATTTAATCCTTGGTGCCACCTTCCGGCCACATTGTTGGCATTGAGCGAATTGGCGCCAACATTGGTTAAAAATGCTGTTCCATTGTTGATCACAGAATCGGCCATGTTGATGTTTACCAAGCCATTTATTTGCAGCGAATCGTTGATTATCAGTTTGGAAGTGGCTGTGACAGGTCCTGAAATCGTGAAATATTTGCCAGAAATTGCTTGGGTATTGGTGTTGAAAGTGAAAGTGCCGGTTCCAGAGTTAAAAGTATTTCCATTGAAATGAATTCCTCTGCGAAAAGTCATGCTTTCGTTTGTAGTTGAATTGAAAGCTCCTCCAGGCTGAATGCGTAAATTTCCATTGAAAAGAATGCTTCCGGCAACGTTACTGTTGTTCATTGTTCCTGCCACAAGCACAGTATCATTGAAAGCAATTTGGCTAAACTCTAAATCAAAAGTTCCTCCGGTTTCAATGGTGGTTTTTGCGATCGAAATGGTGGTTCCATTTGCATTGTCGTCCCTCACAATTCCATTGTTTCCAACTATCAGCTTGTTGTTGACCGCAATGTTGCTACCCTGATTGTAGTTCAAAAGACCACCACTGTTGATTTTCACTATTTGCAAAGCCGCATTTCCGGTTACGCTATTGTCTGCGAAAATACCATTGCAATTCACAATGGTAGAATCGTTGGAAGTGAAATTGAAAGTAGAAAGTTGGAAAGTGCAAAACCTGTTGTTTATGCAATTTCCCGAAACAATTAATTTCCCATTCACGGTCGTTGCATTCGACAAGGTTTTGATGCGGTTTCCTGTGTTTCCGACATTGGTTGCCCACAAGTTCCTGTAGGTGGTTCCGAAAACAGTTTGATCGCCGTCGGTTCGGGCATAGTTAACAATGTTGTTAGTGCTTGTTGCGGCAAGCTGCCCAGTGGTGAACATGGAACTACCATTGAAAATCAACGTGCTTCCAGAAGCTTGAAACCACCTTGAAGCAGCTGCAGAGCCATTTAAGGAAGGTGCACTTGTGTTTGTTAAAATCACAGTTCCGAAATTCTTTATACTGTCCGACATGGTTACATTCACTATGCCATTCACTTGAAGTGAATCAAAAATTTCGAGTTTGGATGTAGCCGTTAGACCACCTGATATGGTAAAAAATTTACCTCTTACAGCTTGTGAATTTGTGCCAAAAGTGAAAAGACCAGCGCCACTGGCAAATTGCTCACCATTATAATTGATCCCATTTCTGAAATTCATGGCTTGCGACGCAGTTGAGTTAAATGCTCCTCCAGGCAACACATTGAGGCTTGCATTAAATTGAATCGAACCAATTGCCTGGCTGTTCAACAAGCTTCCTGCCACCAAAACAGAATCTGTGAAAATGATTGTATTTCTTTCGATATCGAATGTGCCACCGGGTAGAATGATTGTTTTTCCAATGAAATTGGAGATACCGTTGTTGTCAGAATCCCTCACTAGTCCTCCATTCAATATTTGGGTCACGCCAGTTATGCTGATGTTAGAACCCAAAAAGTAGTTGAAAACGCCTCCGTCGAATACTTTGACTGAATCTTGAAAGCTCGCAGATCCTGTGGTGCTGTTGTCACGCAGTGTGCCTGAAACATTCGTTTTACCTGAAATGGTGATGGTATTTTGGTCTATTCCAAATGTTCCTCCGGTTTCTATTCTGAGAATACCTGAAATGCTATTTGTAGAACCTGTTGCATTGTCGTCTTGAATCAGACCACCATTGCGAACTGTTACAGGGCCATTCAAAGCTAAATTTGACCCGAGGTTGAAGTTAAAATTGCCTCCGTTGTTTACAATAATTGAATCTGAAAAAATAGCAGCTCCGCTTGCAGAATTGTCCCGGAAGGTTCCCTCAACAATCACCTTTCCTGAAAAAGTTATTACATTCAGATCTAATCCGAAAGTTGTTCCAGACGAAACCATTACCGGGCCTGTTATTTGGTTGTTGTTGCCAGTTGCACTAATATCAGTTAAAGTTGCGGAATTACGCAGGGTCAACGATTGATTAATATTGATGTTTGACCCCTGGTTGTACGAAAATAAAGATCCTGTTCCATCGATCAATATATGTTGCAGACTTGTACTTCCTGTTCCATTGTTGTCGTTTATACTGCTTTGGCATAGCACAATAGTTGAATCAGAAACCGTAAGGTTGTGCTGTGCCAGTTGAAGTGTTGACCTTCGAACAGTAGCCACGGCGCAGTTAGACTCTACCGTCAATTTTCCATTAACTACTACACTGCGGTTCAGCGTTTTTGTGCTTTCAATGGTGTTTGCATAATTTGAAATGCTCAGATGGTGAAAACCAGCAATTGAAATACTTTGATTTATACTATTAGAATTGTAATTAACTGTATTGCCAACTGCTGCAAAGCTGAATCCTACATTAGGATCTACAAATGGATTGGTATTTATGGTGTAAAGTGTTGAATTGGTATCGTTTATAAAATTTGCCCCGGCTGCTATTCCAGTGATGTTGTCTACCTGAAGAAATCCCTGGTTGGTAAGGGTTACTCCTGAGGCTATTCTTAGTGGCGAAATTCTCACCTGAGTCAAAGAGTTTACCTTGTTAGCATTTGGCAGGTTTATATTTTGGTTGTTGACAGTGAAGTTCTTGTTGCCAGTTCCTTGAAGGTTCACCACGGCTGCTGCTTCGCCAAATATTCCGTTTCGAAACTCCCATGTTGAATTGTTTGCTGTTAACAAAATACCGCTGTTAGCAACTTGAACCAATCCTCCAAATATGCTTGACCCGACATTGTCGTTGTCATCTAAAGTTCCCACAATGTCTGTGGGGCCAGTAACTGTTAACGAAGCTCGACGAATATTAAAAGTAGCCCCAACCCCGATCATAAGGTCTTCGTTGATGACGACATTTCGATTGGTGGCATCTGTGGTAAGCGTGCCTGCCAGTATGCGAACTTGTCTAACACTAGAATTGACTAAATTGACATTAATAGAAATAGTTCCGCTGCTGTTGATCACTACAGAATCTGCATTAAAAGCATTCTCACCAGGCCACATCGATGTGGTTGGCCCACCAGTTATTACCCATGATGCGGGCGTATTCCAGTTTCCTGTTCCGCCATTCCAGGTAAAAACGGCTGCTTTTCCTTCGGGGCTCATCATCAATATAGAGATGCTCAAGCCTAAAAAAGTAAAAATTTTATTCATAACAATTGGTTGGATTTAAGTTGACTGGTTCAACTTTTATTTTTTTGTGTTTGATAAGTTTCTGATGACATGGAAAACAGGTTCAGAAAAGGGATTTAATCCCCCAAACTCAAAGGGAAGTCTTACATGAGTGTTTATGCTAAGTCTTTCACATAAACCCATTGAAAGTGGTTTAAAGAACTTTAGATTCATAATTTCCAGACGCATTTTAGTTGGCCGGGGCTTTTCTTTTAAAGCGCTGAAATACTGTATCTTTAGCTGGTAAAATGTTGTAGTCATCACGCTGCTTGATAATGATTAGCGGACCTTGGTTACTCACTTAGTCCACAATTCAAAAGTACGGGCTGCCAACATTGCCTTATCCGCATAGTCATAGCTTGCCTGTCTTATGTAATGAATTCACGTTACAAAAGCCAGGCTCAACCTTCAGGAGTTGAATTTGAATGTAAGTTCACCCGGCTTTTTTTGATGAAGCGTTCACCCTGCTAAAGCCTGCCTATCAAAATGGCTCAAACAAGCTCCTTTGAGAGCTAAAAGGAATTGTAAGGTTTTGGCAAACAAATTCAGGCTGCACACTTATAGATTTATGTAGCTTTTACATGAATGAGTCCAAATTCAAAAAATCACAGATCGACTTTTAGTTTACCTGCCCTGTGTTTCTACCTTTGCCTCATGATAGCTCGCATTGTCAACATGCACTTTAAGCCCGAACGTTTAAACGATTTCATGGCATTGTTCCAACTATACGCCGACCAAATCAGTCATTTTCCGGGTTGTAAAATGCTGAATCTCATACAGAATGCTGAAAATTCCGGCTTAGTTTCAACGTACAGCATTTGGGAAAATGAAAACGATCTCGACAACTATCGAAACTCTGAACTTTTCAGGACCGTTTGGCCAGTCACTAAAGCCATGTTTGAAAAACCAGCTAGCGCAACATCTCACCACTTGCTATTTGCAGAACCCCGAATACTTTAATATGAACCCACAAGCACAAGACATTGAATTGATAGCCACCTACTTTGAAGGCATAGACCAAAAAAAGCTCAAGCAGTTTGAAGCACTTCAACCCATCTATGAAGAATGGAATGCAAAAATAAATGTGATTTCACGCAAAGACCTCGGCAATTTCTATGTCAATCACGTATTGCATGCCTTGGCAATCGCCCGACTTATTCAATTCAAACCCAATAGCGAAGTCATGGATTTAGGAACAGGCGGAGGTTTTCCAGGTATTCCGCTTGCTATCATGTTTCCCGATTCGCATTTTCACCTTGTCGATTCTATCGGCAAAAAGTTAAAAGTTGTAGACGCTGTAGTGGAATCTTTAAAACTTAAAAATGTGACCACAGAACACAATAGGGTAGAAAAAGTGCAGCAACAATTCGATTTTGTGATATCCCGGGCTGTAGCTCAAACAGGCGAACTGATCAATTGGACTAACAATAAGTTTTTGCCACACCATTTTCATAATCTGAGCAACGGTCTCCTTTTGTTGAAGGGAGGTGATCTGACCCAAGAATTGAAACAAGCCAAGGGGAAAAAAACTATGGCATGGGCTATTTCAGATTTCTTTAAAGAAGCTTTCTTTGCAGAAAAAAAGATCGTTTACGTTCAAATGGTTAAATAATATGAGAAAGTCAATTTATTACCTTTCAATACTCCTGTCCTCTGTTTTGTTGTTAAATGCAGCTTGTGAGTCGAACAAAAATCTCGAGAAGGAGGCCTTGAACATTCAGCAGCAATTGGATTCTGCATGGGTAGTTATGACAAATTCCGATGATAGCAAAATTGCCAATTTGGAGATGATGATGCAGGAGTTCAAGCTCATCAATGGTATTGATTCGAGCCGCATACCAGAATTTGAAGCGAAGCTAAATGATCTAAAAAACATGCGGTATACACAAGAGTCTATGAATGAGTCGGTCAGTATCGACAAATATGACGAATCTACAGACCAACTTTGGAGCAGTGTGAAGAATTTTGTTCAAGCCAATGGTGAAATAGAAAAATACCAGGTTATGAATCAGTTGGTTGAAGAAATTGGTATGGCCGATGACTCAGTGATTATTTACCGACAGGGCTACGATAAAGTGCTCGACAAATACAATGCTTTCGTTGCCAAACATGAAAAGCACTTGAGTAGTTTGCCTGCGCCAATCAATTCCTGGAAACCACGCAACTATTTCAGAATAGCCCAATAATAGGCGTGATTTCCAAATAATATTTGCCGTTAACATCATATTACCTTTAAAATATTTTTCTATCGGTGCAATCCATTTATATTTGTCGCACCGAAAAAACAAGCACTATGCACCAAAAATTTGACCCGATTGACCGAAAAATTCTTGAGATTCTACAGTCAAATGCTAAAATTACCAATGCCCAACTCAGCAAAGAAGTTGGCTTATCTCCGGCACCGACACTTGAGAGAGTGAAAAAGTTGGAGCAATCGGGAGTGATAAAAAACTACCACGCAGTGCTCGATCTTAAAGAAATTGGTTTGGGTGTGACCACTTTTGTGCATGTCGCACTCATTGGCCATCGCAAAGAACACGTGGACAATTTTGTATCAAAAATTATGGATATTCCAGAGGTAATTGAGTGTCATCATGTTACTGGTCAAGGCGATTTTATGCTCAAAATTGTGGCTGCAGATATCAATAGCTACCAAAAACTTTTAGTGGAGGTCATTAACGATATTCCTGAAATTGACAATACTCAATCTACTGTCATTCTTTCGACTTTCAAAGACAGCAAGGTGATGCCTATTCCTGTCGAGGAACTGAAAAAATAAGCTTAAATGCTAAAAGTCTAAATGCTTCTGAATCAAATAGAAAGTCAGCATTTTCCGCTTTTGGCGGTTTTGAGAGCAGCTTAGCAATCAGCGCTTGTGTTGGTTTTTCAGCATGATCCAGGTGGATAATGCTCTCCGATTCGCTCAACCTGAATTGCTCAGCTTGAAGCGCCAATACCCACTTGTTTAGTGCCAAATATTCGAAAAACTTGGTAGGAGTTTTTCCTGCAAACGCATTATTTGGTGTATAAAATAGCAGTCCTGCATGCGCTCTGTTCGCCATTTCTAAAACCGTGATATGAGCAACTAAGTGCCCGAGCCCAACCACTTCCACAAAGGATTTATTCTTTATGTAGTTTTTCACTTTTTGGCTAACCACCAATTGGCTGGCAAAGCCTGCAATGGTGAGTCGGGTCGGTTGTATTTGGTTGCAAGCTTCGGCAAAATCTATCGCTTTAAAAATGCCGTGTGATTCAGAAATAGTTCCTGAAAAAACCAATTCAAGTTTGTCCGATGGTGTATTGGTTTCGCTTTTTTCTCCAAGTTTTTCAAAAGCCCAATCACTCATTTTATTTTCAAGCACAAGCGCAGGTTTTGGTAGCTTCAGTTGCTCTGAATAAACGTATTCAGCCAGTAAAACTGCATCCGCTTGTTGATGCGAAATTTTTAAGCTGTGATTGAAAAGATAGGTCGCCAATTTATTTTTAATGCTTTGGTTTCCATGTAGAAATTTATGGTTCAGGCTGTAGTTTTCCTGAATGTCGTACACCAGTTTAAACTTGAATCTTTTCTTCAACCTGGTGGCAATCAAAAAGAGATCGGGACTGCATGCCACCACCAATTGAGGCTTAATGTCGCAAATGAGCTTTCGGGCTTCTTGCCAAACCAAAAAACGCCGATTTCCTGAATATGGATGAAAGAAAATCTGAGGTTCGGTATGCGGAATAGCTTGTGCTTGTTGACCTGCAATATGAATTTGAATTGGCAAATCCGAAATAGATAAAGCCAGCTTTTCAAACATGCGGCTGTCATCTATCGGTTTAAGAGCTGAAAGAAACAAAACCTTTGGATAATTTCTGTTCATGGTTTACCAATGCTGCAAATTACATTCATTTGCATCCAAAATCAGCATAAAAAGTCAACATGAGTCAAATGCAAAGCCTGATATCTTCAGCCTATCAACAGCCAGAACTGGTGCAGCAACAAGATGTGAAAGAGGCCATAGAAACCACCATTCAATGGTTAAATGAAGGAAAAGTACGGGTTGCAGAACCCGATGGAGCCTTCTGGAAAGTGAATGCCTGGGTTAAAGAAGCTGTTTTGCTATATTTCAGAATTAAAGATAACCAAACAATTGACTCAGGTTATTTTGAGTTTTTCGATAAAATAGATTTGAAGCGGGGTTTTAAAGCAATGGGCGTTCGGGCAGTGCCTCCAGCTGTGGCTCGCTATGGTTCATTTATAGCAAAAAACTGTGTGCTTATGCCTTCTTATGTCAACATAGGTGCCTACGTAGATGAAGGTACTATGGTCGATACCTGGGCTACTGTGGGCAGCTGTGCTCAGATTGGAAAACATGTTCATTTGAGTGGTGGAGTTGGCATTGGTGGTGTTTTGGAACCCGTTCAGGCTGCTCCGGTTATTATCGAAGATAATGCTTTTATCGGCAGCAGATGCATTTTGGTTGAAGGTGTTCGGGTAGGCAAAGAAGCCGTTTTGGGTGCCAATGTGGTGATAACAGCGTCGTCAAAAATTATCGATGTTACTGGTAGCAAACCTGTTGAATATCAGGGCTATGTGCCGGAACGCTCTGTGGTCATTCCCGGAAGTTTTACAAAACAGTTTCCAGCAGGCGAATTTCAGGTGCCCTGTGCGCTCATTATTGGACAACGGAAAGAAAGCACGGACAAAAAAGTGTCGCTCAATGCCGCATTGCGGGAAAACAATGTGAGTGTGTAGGTCTGCAGGCCAGTTTTGACATTTCAGTACATTATTCATAGTATTACCTCATGATTCTCAAAGGAAAAACAGCCTTCATTTCTGGAGGAAGTAGGGGTATTGGACGTTCAATAGCCTTGAAACTGGCCTCTCTGGGTTGCCAGATTGTGGTTACAGGTAAATCTGTAGAAGAAGACCCTCGCTTGGGCGGAACCATCTACAGCGTAGCCGCTGAAGTTGAAAAAGCAGGTAGCAATGCTTTGGCCATTCCTTGCGACAACCGACATGACGATCAGATTCAAGCAGCTATAACACAAGCCGAAGAGAGGTTTGGGGGCATAGATATTCTTATTAATAATGCATCCGCCATTCGCTTGAACAATACTGCAGATACGCCTGCCAAAGCGTTTGATCTGATGAACCAGATCAATGTGAGAGGCACTTATCTGGTTACCCACCATGCACTGCCCTTGCTCAAGAAAAGTGCCCATGCACACATTATCACACTTTCGCCCCCTATAAATCTCGATCCCAAATGGCTTGGGCCTCATGTGGCTTACACCTTAAGCAAATATAGCATGACCATGCTTGCCTTAGGTTGGGCTGAAGAGTTGAAAAACTATTCCATTTCTTCGAACACACTTTGGCCGAAAACCACGATTGCTACAGCTGCAATCAAAAATTTGCTGGGCGGTGAACAACTGATGAAAATGAGCCGATGGCCTGAAATAGTAGCCGATGCAACTGCCATTATAGTTAGCAAAGCGCCCGGTCTTGTTACAGGAAAGTCTTTGATTGATGAAGATGTTCTGAAAGGGGAGGGCATTTCAGATTTTGCAAACTATGCCGTTACACCTGGTGGCAGTTTATATCCTGATTTGTTTCTTTAATTTTGCTCAACAATACCAAAAAACATGAAGCTTTATTTTTTGATGGCCGTTGGCATCTCAATATCATGGTACGCCAAGGCACAAATTCCGGAAATGCTAGTCACGCCTTTGAATTTTGAATACAACGGTCAAAAAGAAATTCCCATTGGCTTGTTTGGTGTCCATTCTACCAATCTCAATCCTGAAAGGGTAAAGCAATGGGGAGTTGAATTGGTGCGAGGCATTGAAGCCGGTCCATCAGGAGTTCCTTCACTACCAGGCAGAAATGGCACTTTTCCGCCAAACATCAAGCGAACCATCGACTGTTACTACGATCGATATCAGCCTGCTTTAATTATCAGAAATCCTGGTGGCTACCGAAGTGAACTGGAAAACCTGGCCACACAATATGCCAACGCAGCTGGAAGTACTTTTCCGCATGTGCTTGAATTTTGGAACGAACCATTTTTGAATTGGGCATCTCGACCTGCTGTTAACTACGACAACCGTTGGTACGATACTACTTTGGCCGCAATTGGTCAACCTGTTCAACGGCCTGGTCAATCCACGAATATGCCGCATTTGGTGTGGAACTATGCACGCTGGTTTAAACAAATTCAGCCTCCAACAGTAAGTGACCCTGTAAATTTTTATGTGCAGTTGGCCAACAACTGGACTGCCTTAAACAACCTCCCTATTGGCGGAACCCTTACAGTTGGTAGTCGGACGTTTCAGTCCATCAATTCCTGGTTAGCCAGAGACACCACACAAACATCTTATTATTCGGCTTGGGCAAATGGCTGGATGTACGACCAAATGTATAGGGTTTTTGCCGGTAAGGTGAAGGAGTTGAACCCGAACGTGAAAGTGTTGGCCGGTTGGGGCATGCAACTTCATCAGGATGGTTATCGCCCATGGAGAACCCTTTATCGTCCCTCTTTAGACTCCAATCATACCCTTATCGACGGTATTCATGAGCACCACTACGGAGGCGACACCCGCTTTATTGCCGCAGGATATGAAATTGCCCATGGCTATGCGCATCACAAGTATGCCAGGCGCTTGAAGTTTTACAACACCGAAGCAGGAGGGTACCTCGATCCACAAATTCCTGGAACGGTAACACCGGGCCCACCTTCAGGAGGTGTGTTGCAACAAGCCCGAAGCGGCATGACCTACACATTAAGAGACATTTTGTATCTCATCAGGCACTGCCCCGACAAAGCAGAAGCGAGAGCTGCACACGAAGCTCATTTGTATGGAGCAGGCGATGGTTTTGCCTTTGAAATGATGAAGCACCTGAGAGGAAACTTAATTTGGTCGCAAAGTACCCAAGACAACATTTGGGTTTTGGCAGCACGACACGAAGATACGCTAGCCGTGGTCTGTTTCAACGACAATAACAGCCTTACACGAGCAAAGTTAAAAGTGATGTTGCCTGAGACTGGACTTACATTTCTGCGAGGAAGTATGCGCTATGTGAAAGACTCTTCCGATGCCACCAATATGGCTTGGGTCAATGTGCCGCTCGAGGTTTCTGGTCAGTTGTGGCAAGACACCATTTCTTTTTCAACAAAGTCGGCCAAGGCGTTTTTATTTGAATTGCAGGGTACTGCAACCAACGAAAATACAGTGAAAGCCGAGCAGTATTTTTCCGATAAAACCTTGGTCAGCATTCCTGCAAATTCTGTTGATACCTTTTCACTTGCTGTACCACCAGCAGCTTTATCCCAGCTTAAATCGGCCCGGTTGAAAATGTTGGTTCAAAATGTTCCTACGGGTGCATTGTTGAATTTTAATGGAACAGATGTGCCTTACCGCCAAACAGGATTTTTTACTTATATCTCCATCGATACCTCGTTGGTGCAAGCTGAAAATACCCTTGTTTTTAGAGCAGGAACCAACGCACTAAGTGTTCAAATGGTTAGTCTTGAGATTTTTGATGGACTGGTAAATGTGGTGACCAACGTTCCGACGAAGCAAATTGCCTTGGCTCCGGATTCTCCTTTCAGGGTTTTTCCAAATCCGGCAACAGGAGATTTTACCTTAAGAATATTTGAACCTGGCTCTACTCAGCAGGTCTCAATTTTTGATTTGGCTGGCAAAAATCTGGAAACCGTACACGTTTCAAACCAAGCACTTACAGTTGATTTTGGGAATAATTATAAACCTGGAACTTATCAGGTGCTTGTTACTTATTCAATAGGTGACAAGAAAAAAACACAATGGTTGAAAGTGATCAAAAACTAAGATCACTTTTTCTCAATCAGCAATTTTTTGGTGGTAAAACTTCCATCTTGTAATTGAATTTGCAGGAAGTAAATGCCTTCAGGCCATGTATGAACTTGAATGGTAGCTTGATTTTGAGAAAAATCTCTGGAAATCAGTTTGCCAAAGGCATTGTAAGCATGAACTTGATAAATGGGTACATTGGCCTTGATGCTCACTTCGCTGTTGGCTGGATTTGGATATAGTGTTACAAAATCTGACTCCTTAAAGAGTTGGTTTTCGGTAGTGGTTTCCAGGGCAATCACTTTCATATCCCTGATGTAAATCCCGTCTTCTTCCAAAAATTCGTCGCTCATGAGCAAGAGTTTTAGCCAGATTCTGTGGCCTACAAGATCGCCTAAATCCATACTTTCTGACCTCCAGTTAGGTTGTAAACCATCGTAACCGGGGGCACTCAACAAACTTCTTTGGGTAAACGGAACTGCTGGTCGGGTTAGCTTGCCACACAGTGTAAACCACGTAGCACCGCTATCTGTGCTGGCCAGTACCTGCCCAAAATCGTAAAGATCCTCAATTTCATACCTGATGTTGAACTGAAGCCATGCCCTGTTGGTATTTCTAAGGTCTACCGGATTTGCGAGTACTGAAAACACTGTATCGTATGAACTGTAAGTGCCATTTGGAGAATCTGTTATCCAGCCTTGGGTTGTGTTTACCCGCCATGCACCGATCCAGTTCTGCGAAGTACTGAAGTTGTCTGAAAATCTTTCGGAAGTAATGCCATACCAGTGCCAGATGGTGTCCCTTTGGGTGAAAATGCCATTGCTAAGTTCTGAAATCCAGCCAATTGCATCGCCAGATCTTGATTGGCTATTTATGGTTAAACTGATGCTATCGGGCACCGAAGCTTCTTCGTTAAATGTGTAAGTTTTTTCTGCGCCAACAGCCGAAATGCCAACCAAAGGCACCACCCTAAGTCTAAAACTGCTTGCAGACTGGCTCAAATTTCTAAATTGGTATTTAAAATGAATCTGTCTTGTACTGAAAACTTCTGGGCTTTGGTCTTCAACCTGTGCAAATGGAAGCAGCAATTTGGCTATGCTTATGTTTTGCTCAAGTGCAGATTCACACAGTGGGATAATGTCTTCCTCTGGCTCCCAAAACCAGGAGCCGCATTCAGGCGTGAATGAGTATATTTTGGGTTTGGTACCGGTTTCGCCATACATCCAATCATCGGAACTGCCGTTGGAATTGTAGCCCAGTGTTTCCATCCCTGTTCCATACCGATATTGGTTTTCTCTGGTCAGCAGTTTGCCATAGTTGATGAATTTTTGTGCGTCTGGAGTTGTCATGCCTGAATAGCCCCATGGATAAATGAGTAAATTACTGTAAGTATGATAGTTCATAGCAAATGCAAACCTCCTGCTTTCACAAAATGCTTTGATGGCTCTGGTTTCTGGTTCAGAAAAAGCAGAAGGACCCCTGTAGGTTTCCCAGGATTCATCTGGCGATGAACCGTCATCATCAAAACCCCAAAACTTCCCATAGTTGCGGTTTAGGTCTACTCCAAAATCTCCTTGGCCGTTGTTTCTTCTGTTTTTTCTCCACATGCCGCCGCCGTCCGGAAAATTAGTTTGGTTGAATATATAGCCATCCGGATTGAGGCAAGGCACAAAATGCAATTGGGTATTGTCTACCAGCGCTTTAACTACAGAATCGTTTGCATAATTCTCCAATAAATACCACATAAAATAAATGATCTGCGACATAGAACCAGGCTCTCTGGCATGGTGTATTGCAGTGTAAAGTGCTTCTGGTTCCTGCGTTTCATCCTGCAAAGGATTGTCTGAAATTTTTACTCCGAAAATGGGCCTGTTCTCATGTGTTGTTGTAGTATCAATGGGTGATCTGGCTGAAATTAAATTGGGGAACCTGGCATGCATGGAATCAAGTTGAGCCAGCATTTCTTCATAATAAAAGTATCCGCTCATGCTACCCAACTGAAAGCCTGAAGGGGTGGTTTTTGATTTTACCTTATTGCAAACAGGCAAGCCATGCAAACTTTTCACGTTTCCATGTTGGTGTTGTTGCTCAAAATGTTCTAGTAAATCTTCAACCAGGATTTCTACTTTAAAGCCGTCTTTTTTCACCCTGTCTAACTCTTCTGCAGACAAGTCAGTATCGAGCCAGAAACCCTTTTTTGCCGTGCCATGCGAAACGTCGAGCCCAAGAGCAGCAAGCTTGCTAATAGGTTTGCCTTCCAGAAAAACCCGCACCCTGGAGTAATTTGATTGCGCTGTTTGTGCAAAAGAGAGGCTGTAAAGAAACCAGAATCCAAGAATAAAAATAAGGCGAAGCATGTTAAAGTTGATTTGAAAGCCAAAGAAAAGCAACTTTATGATGAACTCAATTTAATGTAATAAAGTTGGAGAACCCTTTTTCTTGTTCATTTTTGCGAACAACCTTTTAGCATGAGCCATCAAAAACATGAAAGCGGACTGATGACCCGCTTAGGTCCATTTGCAGCATTTACCCTGGTCGTTAGCGCCATGATCGGATCGGGAGTTTTTAAAAAAGTAGCTCCCATGAGTGCTGAATTGGGCTCAGCTTGGCTGGTTTTGTTGGCCTGGTTTCTGGCTGGAATTATCAGCTGGTTTGGAGCCATCACCAATGCAGAAATTGCCGGTATGATTGCCGAACCTGGCGGTCAGTATGTTTGGTTCAAGCGAATTTACGGTAAGGCATTTGCATTTTTTTATGGTTGGACAGGCTTTGCAGTGGTGCAAACTGCCACAGCTGCTTCGGTTGGTTATGTGTTTGCCGAGTCGGTAAATACCTTGCTTCCTTTGCCCGTTTTGCCTCCAGAAATTGCTTCCATCGATATCATGGGTGTGTTTCAACCCTTCGATAACTTTGGCGTAAAGGGCTTAACTATTTTATTGATTGCTGCCCTAACCACCATCAATTGCATGGGAGTTCAGTATGGCGAAAAAGTGAGCAACCTCATCACCATCACAGTTGTCGCCTGTATTTTCTTTATCATCATTGTTGGTATATTTTTTTCTGAGGGAAATTCATCTGTTCTCAACGAGACCTCCACAGAAACCAACCACATTAAGCTTGGTGGCTGGACATTGATGGGCGCCATGTTTACGGCCATGTTGCAGGCATTTTGGGCTTATGAAGGCTGGAACAACCTTGGCTTTCTGGGTGGAGAGGTTAAAAATCCGTTGAAAACCATTCCCTGGGCACTCACTATGGGAGTTGGCTTTGTGATGCTACTTTATATGCTCATCAATTTCACATACTTATTCAATGTGCCTGTTTCTACTTTTGCTTTGCTTCAACAACAGCAAAACACCATTGCAGCTGTAGTAGTCGTGCAACAGTTTTTAGGTCATTACGGTGTGTTTTTTGTGTTAATTCTGATTGTGATCGCTACTTTGGGGAGTACGAATAACACCATCATGACAGCTTCTAGGGTCACTTTTGCTATGGCCCGTGATGGCATGTTTTTCAAGATTGCCAACAAAGTGAATCCTGCTTCGCATGTGCCAGCAAACGCACTCATGCTTCAGGGTTTTTGGGCTTGTATGTTGGTGCTTTCCGGCAGTTTCGATCAGTTGACCGACATGCTCATTTTTGCAGCATTCATTTTTTATGGATTGGGAGCTTTTGGTGTTTTTGTTTTAAGGGTAAGAATGAAAGATCATCCAAGGCCATTTCGCTTGCCGGGCTATCCTTGGGTGCCGGCTATTTTTGTGGTGTTCTGCGTCTTTTTGTTGTTCAATACCGTCCTGGAAAGGCCTAGAGAGTGTGCAATCGGCCTTTGTCTTATCTTGTCTGGCTTGCCTTTTTATTTGTATTGGTCGAGAGAGAAAGCATAAAAAAAATGCCGGGCATGACCCGGCAGTTTTTTGAAATGAAAAAGATGCGTTAATTAATCCTTTATTCTTTTACCAGGTTTAGCACTGTTATTTTGTACTTTCCTGCTTGTTCTTTCATATACATAATGACTCTCATCTGGCCACCTTTGTAGTAATAATCGCAAACTGCATATCGGTCGCCCCTGTCAGATGCGCCAGAATGCACTACTTTCATATCTATGCCAGGATATTTTTTGAAAAAATCTTTGAGCACAAATTCTGCCTGTTGTTTGCTGTAGCTGCCCTTCTCTCCGTCTATCGTAATGTCTACTTCATCTTCAAAAAGTTTCACCAACTCTTTAGGATTCGAACTTTTGAAGGCCAATTTTGATTGTTCATATATATCTTGCTGCCCAATTACTGTTGCAACAAAAAAAAGAAAAAATAATACAATCGAAAACAGCTTACAGAACTTGAAAATCATTGGGAAATATTTAGCACACATCGTGCCAATTTGAATCCTTTTTGTGTTGGATTAAAATTTGTAGGAAATTAAGCGATTGATTAACAACTGGTTTTACAAAAAACTAAAATACAAAAAATGAAAAAAGTAGTTTTAATTGTAATGGATGGATGGGGTATAGCTAAAGATAAATCCGTTTCAGCCATTGATAATGCTTCAACTCCTGTATATAATTCACTTCTCAACAACTATGCCAATTCTACATTGGTGGCTAGTGGACGTTCGGTAGGATTGCCCGATGGTCAAATGGGAAACTCTGAAGTTGGGCACATGAATATAGGCGCAGGACGAATAGTTTACCAGGATTTGGTGAAAGTGAACCTTGCTGTTGAAGATGGAAGTCTTGCCCGGAATGAGACATTGAAAAAGATGTTTGCTTACCTGAAAAATACTGGTAAAAAGCTTCATTTGATTGGACTAGTATCTGACGGTGGCGTGCATGCACACGTGAATCATTTGAAAGCTTTGCTTTCCATTGCTCATTCAGAGGGGTTAAACAGGGTTTTTCTACATGCTTTCACAGATGGAAGAGATACAGACCCGAAATCAGGTTTGCCATTTGTTTCCGATGTGCAACAACACATGGAAGCTTCGACAGGAAAAGTCGCTTCTGTGATAGGTCGATATTTTGCTATGGATAGAGACAAACGATGGGAAAGGGTGAAAAAGGCCTACGACCTGTTAGTGAACGGGGTAGGAGAGCCGACCGAAAATGTGTTGGATGCTATTCAAAAAAGCTATAATTCTGGCGTTTCAGACGAGTTTATTTTGCCTATCGTGGCCACTGAGAACGGATCGCCAATTGGAAATATAGAAGAAGGCGATGCAGTTGTTTGCTTCAACTTCAGAACGGACAGAGGAAGAGAAATTACCGAGGTGCTCACGCAGAATGCTTTCCCGGAGTTTCAAATGGAGCCTTTGAATTTGTATTATGTAACCTTTACCAGGTATGACCAAACCTACAAAAATGTAGAAGTAGTTTTTGAAAAAGATAATCTGCACAATACCCTTGGCGAAGTGTTGGCGGAAGCTGGCAAAAAGCAAATCAGAATAGCAGAAACAGAAAAGTACCCGCATGTTTCCTTTTTCTTTTCAGGAGGCCGGGAGGCTCCTTTCGAAGGCGAAAAGAGGATCATGGTGCCTTCTCCAAAAGTGGCCACCTACGACCTTCAGCCAGAAATGAGTGCTTATGAGGTAGCCAATAAAATTGTGGCAGAATTAAATGCTGAATGGCCCGATTTTGTTGTTTTGAACTTTGCTAATCCTGATATGGTTGGCCACACTGGTGTTTTTTCCGCAGCTGTGAAAGCGGTAGAAACAGTAGATATATGTGTTGGAAAAGTTGTTGAAACAGGTTTACTTCACGGGTACAGCTTCATCATCATTGCCGATCATGGCAACGCAGATATGATGATTAATGAAGATGGTTCGCCCAACACAGCTCATTCTACCAACCTTGTTCCTTGTATTCTTGTAGATGAGGATTTCAAGACGGGAAGTGGCCGGAGAATAGAAAACGGCATTTTGGGTGACCTTGCGCCTACAATTTTAGATCTGATGGGTGTCGCAGCCCCGCCAGAAATGACTGGCAAATCTTTGCTGGTTCGGTAGACTTCAATCTGTGTTTGCTTTTTGGAATTTGTTTCGCCAATACACTAGTTGAGTTAAACTTTTGGCCTAGACTTTTCGTTTTGATTGAGATAGTCTTGAAGGTTTTGAAATCATTGATTAATCACAAATATTGCACCCCGTTTGAAAAAAATAGATGGAAAGTAAATCTGAAAAGTTCTTGTTCGACTACCTAAATAATGCTTCACCAACAGGTTTTGAAGAAAGTGGGCAAAGATTGTGGTTAGACTACATGAGCCCTTATATAGACACCTATATTTCAGACACTTATGGTTCTGTGGTAGGAGTTATAAACCCTGAGGCCAGGTACAAAGTCGTTATAGAAGCTCATGCTGATGAAATTTCCTGGTTTGTGAACTACATCACAGACGATGGCTACATTTACCTTAGAAGAAACGGTGGTTCCGATGCATTGATTGCACCTTCAAAAAGGGTGAATATTTTTACCCCAAAAGGAATTGTAAAGGGAATTTTTGGCTGGCCTGCCATTCATGTACGGGAACTTGATAAAGACGAAACACCCAAGATCAAGAATATTTTTCTCGATATTGGTTGTTCTAACAAAGCCGAAGTTTTGGAAAAAGGAGTACATGTGGGCTGTGTGGCAACATTTGAAGATGAAACCATCAAACTAAACAACCGTTGGCTCGTGGGTAGAGCAATCGACAACCGCATTGGAGGTTTTATGATTGCTGAAGTGGCCAGAAGATTGAAAGAAGGTGGCCATAAACTTCCGTTTGGATTATATGTGGTAAACGCAGTGCAGGAAGAAGTAGGACTTCGGGGTGCAGAAATGATTGCGGCCAGAATAAAACCTGACGTTGCCATCATCACTGATGTTTGTCATGATACTGCTTCGCCTATGTATAAAAAAATTGAACAGGGCGACCAGCGTTGTGGGGAAGGTCCAGTTTTAACCTACGGTCCAGCAGTTCAAAACAACCTGTTGAACAAAATTATTCAAACTGCCGAAGCCAGACAAATCAAGTTTCAGCGGGCAGCTGCCACCCGGGCAACTGGCACCGACACTGATGCTTTTGCCTATTCAAGCGGCGGAATTGCGTCTGCACTTATTTCTTTACCCTTGAAATATATGCATACCACTGTCGAAATGGTTCATTTCGAAGATATCGAAGCAGTTATTGAATTAATCCTGCAATTTTTGCTGGAATTGCCCGAAGGGCATGACTTTCGATACATCAAGTAAAGGCATGACAACAAACTGGCTTTTACATTATGAAAACGAGTAATCAATTTTATCACTATTTATATACATGAAAAACAGCAATGTTTCTAAGGAAGACCGCATCGTGAAAATAGGTGTTTTCTACGATGGTAATTACTTCCTTCACGTCAGCAACTACTATTATTATTTTCATCCAAAAAGGAGCAGGTTGAGTATTTCCGGTCTTCATGAGTTCATCAGAAGTCATGCCGCCGCTATGCTTAATACTGAAACCAATCTTTGCAAAATAGTAGATGCACACTATTTTAGGGGAAGGCTAAATGCACAAGAAGCCAGTCAGCGGGGAAATCAGTTGTATTACGACAGAATGTTCGATGATATACTGATGCTGGAAAGGGTGACTACGCATTATTTTCCACTAAGAGTCTTCAATAGCAGGCGTGAAGAAAAAGGTGTGGAAATTATGCTTTCAATGGAAGCGTTGGAGCTTAGTTTTCACAAACAGTTTGATGTGGTTGTGCTCATTGCCTCCGATGGCGACTACGTTCCTTTGGTTCGCAAGCTCAATGCGTTGGGCACCAGGGTTTTGCTTATGAGTTGGGATTTTGAATTTACCGACGATGAAGGCAACCAACGGGTAACCAAGACTTCGAACGAACTATTAAAAGACGTGAACTACCATGCTTCTATGCACGAAGTAATGGAAGGAAGTGTTCCAAGCATTGGCGACGTCAGCAGTTTGTTTGTAGCATCGGTTCCTTCTTCTAAATTTTCGAATCCTGACAGGCAGGTTAACACCGCCCCAAGAGATCCGGAAGCCGAATATTTGCAAAGTACGGTGCACAGTTTGAAGGCAGGTTATGGTTTCATCCGTCATGCGCCAAACAACGTTTTCTTCCATCATTCTAATTTGCTCGATGCAGATTTTAATGAACTTGAAGAAGGCCTTGATGTAGAATTTAGACTTGGCAAAAACGACCAGGGAGGCGATATTGCCTTGGAAGTGAGGCCGTTGTTTTAATTTCTAACTACAATGATCTTTCAAGAGGCTCTTTTGTGAGCCTCTTTTTTTTTAAACTAGTTTAGAGTGCAATATTGCTTTGAAGTCTTGTTTCAATTTTGACTTTACATCTGATTCATCGACAAAATGCCCAGTATTTTCTAATTAAAAATCAGTATTTCATTCTAAAAAAAACTCCAATTTGCCGCCACTAAAACTTTTAATCTTTAAAAACATCAACACATTGAAATACAACATTTTAACTTCATTGGCTTTCGTCCTTTCTTTTCAGATTTCTGTTGCCCAGTCTTTGTTCTCCGTTCTGGACTTTGGGGCAAAGGCTGATGGCAAAACGATTTCTACCCTAGCCATTCAAAAAGCCCTCGATGCCACCAGTGCCGCAGGTGGGACTTTGGTTTTTCCAAAGGGTACATATTTGACAGGAACCATTTTCATCAAAAGCAACACCCAAATAGAGCTTTCAGCCGGGGCCACTATTCTGGGGTCTACCAATTTAAAGGATTACACCAAACTAACCTGGGGTCACCATGAAGACAGAACGCCCTGGCACCTGATTGTGGCAGATAAAGCACAGAATATCAGGATTTTTGGTCAAGGCGCCATCAATGGAAACGGGCCTGCTTTCTGGCAAAAAGAAAGAAAGCATGTATGGGCTTTTTATACAGAAATTGAAGAGCGGCCAAGCCCGATGGTCGAGATCACGAATTGCGAAAATGTGATCATTGAAAACATCAGTTTGCTAAATCCTGCTGGATGGACACTTCATCCTTTCAATTCTAAAAACATCAAAATCAAAGGGATAACCATCAAAACCAATTTGTTTGGACCCAATAGTGATGGCATTGATGTGGGTGGATGCCAGGACGTATTGATCAGCGATTGCAACATTTCGAGTGGCGATGATGCCATTGCACTAAAAACCACGGAAGATTCTGGCCCTTGCGAACGGGTAACGATTTCTAACTGCATTTTAGAAACCAACTGCGTGGCCCTTCGCATTGGTTTTGAAAGCAGGCAGGATATCAGAGACATCACGGCTACCAATCTGGTAGTGAAAAATGCATCACGGATTATCGATATCAGGAGTGTGGAAGGCGCTGTGATTGAGCGGGTCAATATTTCAAATATAGTCGGACAAACCAACTCTGGCTGGCCAGTGAACAGGGTAGTGGAAATTGATCTCAACGAAGTACCCAATGTATATGATATTCAGATTTCTGAGCATCCCAATTACAAAAAAGACAAGCCTTTGTTGAAAAAGGGAGCGATCAGGGATATCCAAATTTCCAACCTCAATATTTTGACGGATGGGCGCATTATGGTGGGCGCTTCGGCTGGGAATAAACTCGAGAACATCTCATTCTCCAACATTCTTTTGCGATTTGCCATGTTAGACAATTGCCTTGCCATGTGCAAAAAAGCGGAAGGAAATGGCGGATTTTTCAAAGGTTCGCCTGAGCTTCGGGCAGCGCCGGCAGCAGTAGCTGTTCAAAATGTAAATGGATTTTATTTAACTGATTTCCAAGTTTCTTGGCCAACCTATCCCGTTCCTGCTGATTGGAATTTGCTCAAAACCGAGTGGCGTTTTTTAGAGCCGGATTGGTACAAAGGAAACGAAGAAAAAATCAGATCGGGTGAAATGAAGCCTGTTTTTAAAGCATTTTGGGGTAAAAACATAGTAGGGGGCAAGGTTGACCTCAGCAGGGTGAAAAGTTCTGATTCGGTATCTGAAAAGGCTGAATGGTTGGGAAGTAAGTTGGATTGAGAATGCGTATCTGACAAATGCTACTGCTAAACACGCCAACTCTTCAAACGACAATCAGGTAAACCAACTTCGCATGATCATCATTCATTTTTTTAGGAACGATCAGAAACTACAACCAAAGTAAAATTTGAATTCCTGTTTCAATTGAAAATTGACTTGAATCCTTTTGAGACTTTTTGAGCCATTCTGCTAAAGAATTTTGAATCGGCGATGTCTGATTCCATTGTTTTGGCTGAATCGGAAATAACAGGAATGTCCGTTTCTCTTTTTATAGTGTTGGGCACATGGTCTCCAATCAAAAAGCCCCAGGGCTCCAGGTATTCCACTTCGTCGAATATGATTTTAAGGATGGCTGCGGCAGGTATAGAGAGAAACATGCCTGAAATTCCCCAAATTTCTCCGCCTATCAGAATCACAGTGATGGACATAAAGGCATTGATCTTTACCTTCGAACTTACTACCATGGGCACCAGCACATTGTTGTCTAAAAATTGAACGACCACGTTCACCACCACTACACCAACTATTGTGGTTATTTCGGCAGAATCTGTAAGTGTGGCAACAATGGTAAGAAGGGCCGCTATCAATATACCAATATAAGGAATAAGGTTGAGCACGCCCGTAATAACACCAAGGAGAATTGCGTATTTCATGCCGATAATCATTAAGCCTACTGTGGTGAGCCCCGACACAATGACCATCTCGATTAATGTGCCATAAAGGAAGCTTTGAACCGCAATTTTTATCTTCACTAATATTTGATGAATTCTACTTTCCGGCTGGTCTCTGAAGAATTTTAGGACAAAAACAATGAACAAATTGCGATAAAGCAGGATGAGGAAAGCGTAAAATGGCACCAATAACATGTTGAGCAAGGTGCCCGTGAAAATATTTAAGGTGTTGCCAATGGCAGACTTGCCGCCTTCAACCGATTCTTTTCCAGCCTGTTCGATGTATTTGTCTTGTTCCCTAAAACTTACTCCAAACGATTCTTTAACCCAAGACTGAAGGTGCTGGATATGGATCAATAAATTGGATTTGATTTTATCCCAATCGCTGGCAATATCTGATATCTGAAACGAAATGAAGTAGATAATCCCCGCAACAACCAACATTGCAAAAATGACCGATGTGGACACAGACAATATTTTAGGAAATCGCAGTTTGATTTCGAGCATTACCACCATTGGCCTCAGTAAAATGGCAAACATGATGGCCAGTGCAATAGGCATAAATATGTTTTGACCTACATAAAGAAGTAGAATCAGCAAGGCAATGGAAATCAACAAGGAATCTAGGCGGAGCGGTGATTTTATAGGTTTAATCATTCATTCAAATGTAGCTCAATCTTTTGAAGGGTTCTTATACAATATTTCGAATCATTTTAACTTTTTCTTTAAAGCTGATGGAAGGTAGTGCCTCCTTCTATGCAGAAATAACAAACCTTTTCTTGCCTGAGCAATTGCAGCCAAAAAGTACAAATTTCTTCAGCTACCAAATCCTCAGGTACATCTACCCAGTAATTATAAAACTCGAAAAGCTGGGGAAACATGAGGCATAAATGGTCTCTTTGCTCTTCAGTCCGAAAGTTGGCAGGCGGAAAATAATCGATTTCAAGACCCATCCACTCATAAATTGGTTTCAATGGATAATGTTGCAGGCTTTGGATGTGGTGAGGGACATCTTCTAGCATTATGCAAGCTTTTAAATTTGGAAACGCTGCATTTTGGAAGCGATTGGCATAGCTTGCCATCAGGTCGGCTTTGAGTTGTTCGTAAATCATCTTGCTATGGAAGTGATTTGATCGGTTTCAAATGCAAATTAAAAAATCTCTCCGAATGTTGGAAGGGTTTGCACTTCGATAGAGCGTTCATTTTTTGTACCAAACTGGTTTAACAATTGGTTTAAACTGAATTTGTTTACCTAAAACTCCGTTTTCCTGGCTAGACCAAATGTAATCGAAAGTGTCTAAGTATAGGAAATCATGGTTGATTTATTTTATTTACAAAAAAATTTAAAAGGCTGGAAATGCACTTGATAGATGTATATAAGTCACTTCAAGCCCATGATGTGAAATACTTGTTGTGTGGTGGTCTTGCCATTAACCTGTATGGTGTGCCAAGGTCAACTGCCGATATGGATATTATTCTAGATCTAAAAGAAGATAATATTCAGCGTTTTTTAACTGCCATTGCTACATTTCAATATCAGAACTTGCTGCCCATTTCATTGCTGGAATTGGTGGATGAAGATAAAAGAATAGCACTCGTGAACGATCGAAACCTGATTGCATTTTCATTCTTCAGCACTGTTTTTCAATTTGTTACTTTAGATGTGCTCATTGATTTGCCCTTTCAGTTTGCCGATTTGTGGCTCAGGAAACAAGTGAGGACTCTGCGTGAAACTGAAATTTATTTGGTTTCAGTAGAAGACCTTGTTGCTTTAAAAACCTATTCAAATAGAGAGCAAGACAGGCTGGATATTGAATCTTTGAAAAAACTATTTCCAGAAAAATTCTGATGATTCCAGCGCCTAAAAAAGAAAACCAATATGTGGGGTTTAAATACAGCATTAGCCTTGAGCAAATGAAGGAACACCAGGGTAAATCGGCAGAAGAAATTTTTACCTGGATTGAAGAATATGCCCGCTTTCTCAATGCGTTTCAAACACCTGAAGACAAAGAAAGAATGCGGATGATGAAGAATAAGAAAACAAGTTGGTGAGGTTAGAACATGTGATTTTCTGGCGCATGCCTGGTGCCACCTTCGCTGAATGTATCTTTGTCATTTTACAACGCATAGACCTTGCTTTACAATTCGAAAATGCCATCTAAGAGCGAAAACGCTACCTTTTGTGGGTTTGTAAAACACAAAACCGGGCAAGGAAGCGGCAGTTTAGCAATCCAGCATTAAACAAGGGCAGTCTATAATTACGATGAAAAAAACACCTCTGCCACTTGCTCCATCCAGCCTCTATTTGGCAGATTGCTTGTCTCAAAGCCACAATGGCCACCTTGTTTGGTTGAAAGAAACTGAAAGAATGCTGAATGAAAGTCAGGATGACAAGCTGCTGAAAGCATGGGGTCGTTGAGGGCATTGACGAGCACAGTAGGCGTGTGGATTTTTGGCAGAAAAGAGATGGAACTGTTTTGGGTGTAGTAATCCTGAGCCGATTGATAGCCATGCAGCGGTGCCGTGATGGCATGGTCGAAGGCTGTGATGGAGCTGGCTTTTTGTGCTGGTTCAATATTCCAGCTGGGGTAATTGCCTTGTTTGCGTTTTACTTTGGCTTTCAGGGCTTTTAAAAATCGGTTGTTGTAGGCCCCAAATAAAGATTTCTCAATGTGCAAACTGGCCGATTCCAAATGGCAGGGCACAGAAAAACAAATGGCTTTTTCGATTTCAAGAGGAACACTCTCGCCCTGTTCTCCCAGCCATTTCAGCGTCAGGTTGCCACCCAGACTAAAACCTGCCAAGTAAACATGATCATAGTCGATTCTAAATTTGCTGA
Source organism: Cytophagales bacterium (assembly GCA_038205175.1). Lineage (GTDB taxonomy): Bacteria > Bacteroidota > Bacteroidia > Cytophagales > Flexibacteraceae > JBBRCC01. The sequence continues at coordinate 93,796 of JBBRCC010000001.1, forward strand.
CCAACAAGTCTAGATCCTGCGTAAATCCGCTGTGGTAAAAATGTTGTTTGTTGTTGAGGTGAATGCCGCAACCTCGCATATTCCAAGCCAGCACATCGTAGCCAAGCGGAAATAAATGGTTGATAAACCGAACGATATAGTTTGATGTAGAGCTTCCTTCCAAGCCATGGGTGAGGATCAGCAACTTCTGGTTGTTGTTTTGAATCAGGTCGATTTCCAAAAAATCGCCATCAGGGGTGTTTATGATTTGTTGCTTAGGCTGAAACTGCAATGCCGTTTTTCTAAAAGCAGGCACTATGGTTTGCAGATGGCCATTGAACTGGGACGAAGGCGGTTTGCAAGGATGTAGTTTTACCCAATTTGCTACCTGCTCAAAAGGGTTCATTTCAGCCAAACAAAATTCCAGCTATGGTGGCTGACATGTAAGAAGCCAAAGTTCCGCAAATGAGGGCTTTTACGCCAAGTCGGGCCAGGTCTTTCCTGCGTGAAGGTACCAATTCTCCTATACCACCCAGCTGAATGGCAATGCTGCTGAAGTTGGCAAAACCACACAAGGCAAAACTGATTATCAGTTCTGTTTTCTTTGCCAGTACGCCAGCTTTAAGCAAAGGAGAAAATTCGAGGTAAGCCACAAACTCGTTGATTACCATTTTTTTGCCCATCAAAGTGCCAGCAGTAAAAATGTCGGCGAGCGGCACACCCATAGCCAATGCAAACACAGAAAAAAGCCGACCCAGTATAAAATTCATGCTCAATGTTGACAAGTCAACACCCAACAAAGCTTCTGTTAAACCAGCTTTCACCATCAAGCCGCCCATGAACCCAAGCACATAATCTACAAAGGCTATTAGGGCAATGAAGCCAATCAACATCGCAATCACATTCAAACTCACTTTCAGGCCATCGCCAGCACCATGCGAAATGGCGTCTAGCAGATTGGCGTGTTGTTTTTGCACATCGAGTTTTACAACACCTTTGGTGCTCGATTCTTCGGTTTCGGGCCACACAATTTTTGAAATCACCAAGGCTCCCGGAGCGGCCATTAAGCTGGCAGTGAGCAAGTAAGAAGCAGGCACACCAAGAGCAATATAGACGGCCATAACGCCTCCAGCAATACAGGCCATACTTCCAGCCATAGAGGCCAACAGTTCCGACATGGTCATGGTGGGCAAATAAGGCTTAATCATAATTTGGGCTTCTACCTGACCCACAAATACACTCGACACGTTCGATAAGGCTTCGGCACCGCTCACCCGCATCAGTTTGTGCACCACCCTGGCTACCACGCTCACCACCTTTTGCATGATGCCCAATTGGTAGGCTACATTGACCAACACTGCAACGAAAATGATGGTTGGCACTATTTTAAAGAAGAAAACAAAGTCGTTTCCTGCGCCAAAGGCTTTATCCATCAATCCTTTGTTGACCAATGCGCCAAACACAAAGTCGGCTCCTTTGTCGGAAAAGGAAAGCACCTTTTCAATGATATGACCAAGGCCTCCGAATATTTTTTGGCCAAAAGGTACTTTGAGAACAAAAAAGGCGAGTATAATTTGAATGGCTAAGCCTGAAAGAACCAATCTGAGGTCTATGGCTTTGCGGTTGTTGCTTAGCAAATAGGCTAATCCAAGGATGAGTGCAATGCCAAAAAGGCCAATAAATCTTTCCAACGTATTCGGTGATTAAGGCTCGAAATGTACAACTTTCAATGAATGCAACACCAAAGTGGGCATTATTCGTATTTGGTACCTGTGTTCCAGAACATAAATCCCCATTTGATGGCCTGTTCTTCTATGATTTTAGTTGTCGGTTTGCCTGCACCGTGTCCCGATTTTCGGCTGATTAGAATGAGCATTGGGTTTGGACCTGCTTGAGCTTCCTGCAAGGCAGCTGTGAATTTGAAAGAATGAGCTGGCACAACCCTGTCGTCGTGGTCGGCGGTGGTAACAAGGGTGGCAGGGTAGGAGGTTTCATTTTTAACGTTGTGCAGCGGTGAATACTTGATCAGGTTGTTAAAATGCCTCAAACTATCGCTGCTGCCATATTCAACTGCCCAGCCCCAACCAATGGTAAATTTATGATAACGAAGCATATCGAGCACGCCCACACCAGGAAATGCAACCTTAAACAAATCAGGACGTTGGGTTAAACAAGCACCTACCAAAAGACCGCCGTTTGAGCGCCCTTCGATGGCTAATTTTTCTTTGCTTGTGTAGCCTTCTTTGATCAGGTATTCGCCTGCGGCAATGAAATCGTTGAATACATTTTGCTTGTTAAGCAACATGCCGCCTTGGTGCCATTTTTCGCCTAATTCGCTGCCTCCACGGATGTTTGCCACAGCATAAACACCGCCTTGCTCCAGCAAAATCAGGTTCGAAATACTGAATGCAGGCGTAATGCTGATGTTAAATCCGCCGTAAGCATATAATAGGGTAGGGTTTTGGCCCGAAAGCTTTAATCCTTTTTTGTGCACAATGAACATAGGAACTTTTGTTCCGTCTTTGCTGGGATATAACACCTGCTTGGTTTCATATTCACCTGGATTGAATTTGGCTTCCGACTTTCTGAATAAAATGCTTTTGCCTGAAGCCAGGTTGTAGCGGTACATCAGCGTTGGATAGGTAAAAGATGTAAAAGAATAAAACACGTCAGTGTAGTCTTTTTCGCCATAAAAGCCTCCCGCAGAGCCTATAGCAGGCATTTTAATTTCTTTTTCCAATTTTCCTTCCCGGGTGTATTGATATATGTGGGTTGAAACACTTTCAAGGTAATGGGCAAATAATTTCCCACCGGCAATGCTCACAGTTTGCAGCAAATGTGGCTTTTCGGGTATCACATCTTTCCATGCTTTTGGGTCAGGATTGGCCGGATCTATGCGTACTAGTCTGTAGTTTGGTGCATTCAAATTAGTTTTCACCAGCAGAATGCCTTCCACATTGTCAACAATGTCGTGGTTGTTTTTGAAACCCGGAATCAGCATCTTGAAATCTGCTTGTCCGCTCTTGAGGTCTTTGAATAATATCTGCGAACCGTCGGTGCCTTCTGCCGCCGAGATAATCAGAAAACGTTCATCTTCAGTAATTTCTATGCCATAATAGCGCAAGGGAAAGTTTTTGTCTTCGAATATCAACTTGTCGTTTTCCTGTTTGTCGCCCAGGGTGTGGTAGAAAATTTTCTGGTTGGCGTTGGCATTCGAAAACTCTTTGCCTGTGGCAGGTTTGTCGTATCTGTTGTAGAAAAATCCATTGCCATGCCAGGTAGCTCCAGAAAATTTTACCCATTCCAATTTGTCGGCCAACACCTTGCCACCTGGCACTTCCATGATCCCTATTTCCTGCCAATCGGAGCCCGATTTGCTGAATGAAATGGCCACATACTTTTTGTCTTTGCTGAAACCCATCAAGCCTGCTGTTATGGTGCCGTCTTTGCTTAAGTTGTTCGGATCGAGAAACACACGAGGTTCGCCGTCGAGCCCTTCTTGAACGTAGGTAACTGATTGATTTTGAAGCCCATCGTTTTTGTCAAACAAATAGTATTTTCCGGCTTTCCGTGGAAAACCATATTTGGGGTAATTGTAAATTTGGGTCAACCGTTGTTGAATTTTATCGATGTAGGGGATGCGTTTGAGATATGAAGCTGTTAAAGCATTTTGTTCATCCATCCAAGCATTTACATCTTTGGCTGTGTCGTCTTCTAGCCAACGATATGGATCGGCGATAACTGTACCATGGTAATTGTCGCTAACCTGTACCTTTTTTGTTTTAGGATAAATGAGTGGCTGAGAAAATGCAGGCATAGCAAGGATTGAAAACATGGAAAAAAGTACCCAAAACGATGATTTCATGATTTTTGTGGCTAAAGTGCAGACAAACATAGGGAACCAAATGGTAATTCAATTTGGGCGTTTCAACTTCTTTGTTCTTCTCTTTTGTTTTCCCAATTTGTATTTCGAAATGGCTTCGAGTTCTCCTTTTTCATTGAAAAACAGAAATTCTCCGTCTTCTTTTCCTTCCAGGTAGTGGCCTTGTTCTTGCAAAGTTCCGTCGCTTCTCCAAGTAGTCCAGGCACCATGAGGCACACCCCGTTGGTAATTTCCTAATCTGATTCGCTGTCCGTTTTCTGCAAAAAATTCCCATTGACCGGTGTAGAGGCTATTTTCAAAGCGCCCATGTTTGGCTGGCACACCATTCGGATGCCAATATTTTGAAGAATCTGCCTGAACACCTTTTTGCCAATTTTCTTTGGCTTGCAACAGCCCTCCGAACCCGTAATAAGTGCATTGGCCATGCTGCAATCCTTGTTTAAAAAACTCCTCGGCATTGAGGTAGCCATCAGGATACCATGTTTTCCATAAACCTTCTTTTCTGCCGCTCGAATCTACTTGTCCTTTGGCCTTCAATTTGCCGTCGGCGTACTTTTCTTCCTGCCACAACTGTGCAAAGCAGCCATTTGTAGTGAATAAAATCAGGAATATGAAAAGTCCGTTTTTCATGAATAAGGGCGCATGGCCTTGACAAATGTTTTCTTGAAGTAGCTGTGGCTCAGTAGATTTTCAACCACACCAAGTCTGGACGACGTGTGAATAAACTTGATGTTGTCAGCACTTTTAACTTCTGTTACCAGGCCAACATGGGTTATGCCGCTGCCAATGGCTCGATCAGCAAAAAACACCAGATCGCCTGCTTTTATTTGGTTCAGATTCACTTGCTTGCCAAGGCTGGCCTGCTCTTTAGAAGTTCGGGGAAGTTTAAACCCAACACTTTCAAACGAGGCAACCATCAAAGCTGAGCAATCGATGCCCATTCGGTTTACGCCCCCATCTCTGTGTGGAGTTCCTGTGTACGAGCGGGCGGTTGACACCACTTTTGCTATTTGTTGGGAGCCAATTTGAACCGATGAACTGACGTGGGTTGTTTTGGCAGGTTTACGCCTGGCAGATTTCGTTTTTTTGCTGCCTTTGCACCCCATAAAGCCAATTGAAAATACCAAAGCTAAAGCAATACTCAATTTGGCTGTTTTTTGTAAAAAACGGCAAGCATTTTTGTATGTCAACTTTAAGCCATGGGGGTTAAACATCAATCAATCAGGCTTTAATAAATTCATTTCAAAGGAACATAAAATTCCTGATAAATTGCAAATGTTCCAGTTGTTTACAGCCATTTTGCCAAACAAAGCAAAAACAGAAATTCAATGAAGTCCTCAATCTGTCCTGGTTTTAACAGGAAATCGCAGCAGTTATGATCAAAAGTCTTTTATTGGCATCGATTTGCAGTTTAATACTTTTTTGGTTTTTTAAAAAAAAAGCAATTTGCAGATTGAGTTAGCAAGCAAAAGGCAGTAAATATTAAGTTGAAGTGACCCAAATTTCAGTAGTTGTTCCATTATTTAACGAGGAAAAAAACCTTGGTATATTGTATGAAAGACTCACCGAGGTGCTCACCCGCATGGGCAAAAGTCATGAATTGATTTTTGTAAACGATGGTAGCCGTGACGCCACCTTTGAAAGAGTAAAAAAATTGGCCGAGGAGGATTCTAAGGTCAAATACATCAATTTTAGTAGAAACTTTGGGCATCAGGTTGCTGTTTCGGCAGGTCTGGATTTGGCTAGTGGTCAGTCGGTTGTGATCATTGATGCCGATTTGCAAGACCCGCCTGAGCTCATAGCCCAATTGTATGAAAAACACAAGCAAGGTTTTGAAGTGGTGTATGCAAAACGAAAGCAACGCAAGGGCGAAAGTTGGCTCAAACTCTGGACGGCCAAAATATTTTATCGCTTATTGTCCACCTTGTCATCAGTTGAAATTCCGCTCGACACCGGTGATTTCCGCATCATAGACCGAAAAGTTGTTGAAGTGCTCAAAGCCATGCCCGAAAAGAATAAGTTTTTGCGTGGGCAAATTTCTTGGGCTGGTTTCCGACAAACCTATATTGAATACGACCGTTTGGAGCGGGCGCATGGTGAAACAGGCTACACCTATGCCAAAATGATTCGGTTTGCATTGGACGGCATTACTTCATTTTCCGATTTTCCTTTGAAACTGGCCTCCATGATGGGCTTTTTTGTATCTGGAGTTTCTTTCTTCATTTTGATTTTTGCCTTATATGCAAGGCTGATTACTAAATCGTATGTGCCGGGTTGGGCTTCTACCATCACAGCTGTTTTGTTTTTAGGAGGCATTCAATTGATTGCCATTGGTATAATTGGGGAGTACGTCAGCCGCATGAGTGCCAACGTGAAAAACAGGCCACTTTACATTATTGAAGACACCAATATTTCTGGTTAGTCTTAGTTTTAAGTATGTAAAGCCTTGCCTGTTAATGTATTCAATACAATTTCGGCGCTTTGTTCCCAGCTGTATTTGGCTAATTGTTGCTTTCCTTTTTCAATCATTTCTTGTCGTTCAAGATCAGACATATTGGCGAGCAGATGAAGTCCTTTTTCCAGGCTTTCAGCGTCAGGATCGCAAGCTAACACCGCATCACCACCAACCTCAGGCAGCGATGCACAAGTGGTAGTTAACACAGGAATGTCTCGTTCGAAAGCTTCTAAAATAGGAATGCCAAAACCTTCGTAAATGGAGGGATAAACAAATGCCAGGGCATTTTTAAGTACAGTTTCTTTTTCAGCATCGGTAAGGAAGCCTGTAAACACAATGTCTACATCTTGCTTAAACGAAGCCATAACTTGTCGAATCTCAAGAGATGAAGTTCCGCTTCCACCTGCTATGACCAACTGATAGCCCGGATTTTTTTCATAAAAAGCACGAAATGCAAGTAAAAGGGAAGTAAGGTTTTTTTGGAATGAATGTGCTCCCAGGTATACAAAATAGGGTTTTTGGATGTGTTCTGAAGCCAAAAATTCTAATGGGGCAGGTACAATATTAGATTTGCCCATGGTGGCTTGATAGCAAACTGTAGCCTTGCAATTTGAATTGAAAGCAGCCAATTCTTCGGCTGTGAATTCCGAAACTGCAAATTTAAAATCTGCATGGTTCGAAGCATATTTCAACAAAAAATGGCGTGTTCGAAGCTTGGTAAAAGGTAGCTTTTTAGGATAACGCCAAAACAACAAATCATGAAAAATACAAGCAGATTTCACTGATCGTAGTCCTGCAAGCGAAATTCGGTTATGCGGAAATATAGCTACATCGGCTTTGAGTTTGTTGAGCAAAGCAGGCAATTTTACTTGCTCAAAAACCATGTGGTTGCCCGAAAACCAATGGGTAGCAAACTTGGAATAATCTTCTTTGTAGTTTTGGTGCGCAACTATTTCGAAGGTAATATTCCTTATTTCGCAAAGCTTTGCCAGGCTCTGGGTTAGTCCCTGATTAAATGTTCTCAAACCGCCGTATGTGGGCTGAACTGTGGCGCAGTAAACTATTTTCAAATCTTAAATCTGTTTAAGTAATCTAAAAACTTGTTGCTAACAGACGCTGGTCATCGACCAAATTTTTCCATCAAAACGCCTTTTACACCAGGTTTTGCCATGAACAAATCGCCGCTTTGTGGAAATTGACTTTTTTGTTCGGCTGTCATGCCATGTTTCGCAGTGGTTATCAGCAGCATGTCTAGATTTTTGCCACCAAAAGAAACGCTGGTTACGTGAGGCGCCGGAACATTCACTTTTCCAGTCAATTGGCCCGTTTGTGGATCCCAACGAGCCACACAATTGCCGCCCCACTGAGCTGTCCAAAGTTTTCCTTCGGCATCGATGGTCATGCCATCGGCTACGCCCATTCCGTCAGGAATTTCGACACAAACCTTTTCGTTTTTTATGGCACCTGTGGCTCCGTCAAAATCGAAAGACAGAATCTTTTTTGTTGGTGAATCAACGTAATACATGGTTTTTCCATCCAAACTCCACACAATACCATTCGATACACCAACCGGGCTCAGCATATTTTTGTAAGTTACCGGCAACGGCGTTATCCGCCATAAACTGCCTTCCTTTCCTTTTGCATTCATGGCCATGCTGCCTACCCAAAATCGGCCTTGAGGGTCGCATTTGCCGTCGTTGTAGCGGAGGTTGGTTTTTCCAGATTCAGTATGGGTGAGAAAGCGCTTTTTTCCTGTGATGAAATTGAGCTGGTAAATGCCTGATTGCAAGGCTACAACAACACCGCCCCGACTTTTTGTAGGCACCACTGTACCAATTTTTTCAAGCATAGGAGTTTGCGTTACAGCGGCAGAATCTATGTCATAGGTGAACAAAAAACCGTCTTCAATATCGATCCAGTACCATTTTTGAATGCGTTCGTCCCAAATAGCGCCTTCTCCCAAAGTAGCTTGAGCGGCATACAAATGCTCGGCCTGCCAGGTTTGTTGGCCTTTCAGTTGGAAAAACTGAAAGACGAGATAAAGCGAAACAATGAGTGACTTAATTGCAATACTCATCGGCAATAGAAATGGCTTTGGATATGATGTCAAGCCCTTCGTCGATATGGTCAGTTGTGCTTATCAAAGGCGGCGCAGTGAAAATCCAGTTCCAACGCACGAAAGTAAACATGCCTAATTCATTGATTTTGGCTGCCACTTTGTTCATGATTTCCATGTCTTGCGGTCCTGCATTCCAAGGCGCCATCGGTTCTTTAGTTTTTCTGTTTTTTACCAATTCTATGCAACCTAAAAGCCCTGTATTTCTAAAGTCACCTAGACTTGGATGTTTTTCGGCCAGTTTAGCTACTTGTGCTTCCATGTACTTGCCCATGTTGGCGGCATTTTGTACCAGGTTATCCGATTCGTAAATGTCAATCACAGCATTGGCCGCAGCACATGAAACAGGATGCCCGGAATAGGTGAGCCCAAGAGGCAAAGGCTTGTCGTCGAAATGTGAAATGATTTCTTCCTTCACAATGATGCCGCCAAGCGGAATATAACCACTTGTGATGCCTTTGGCCATGGTCATCATGTCGGGAACCACGCCGTGATGATCTATGCCAAACCATTTTCCGGTTCGGCCAAAGCCGCTCATCACTTCGTCGGCTATGGTGAGAATGCCATATTTTTTTGCAATTTCTGCCACACCTTTCCAATATCCTGGCGGGTATTTGATGCAACCTGATGAACCGCTTTCGCCTTCCATCATAATGGCGGCTATGTATTGCGGACCCTCATATTTTACCACCCGTTCAAGATGTGCCAATGCGTTTACTGTACATTCTTCAGGGGTTTTGCTATTCCATGGGCAGCGGTAGAAATATGGATTTTCAACATGAATAATATTGGGTACTCCTTGGCTATCATGCGGCAAACCTCTTGGGTCGCCACCTGCTGAAAGGGCACCATACGTGGCGCCATGGTAGCTTTGGTAAAGGGTAATGATTTTATGCCGACCGGTGTACAAACGAGCCAGTTTCATGGCGTGCTCAACTGCTTCGGTGCCTCCGTTGGTAAAAAAAGTTCTGCTTAAAGTGCCTTGGCTTATATCAGCTAGCTTTTTGCCGAGTTTTGCCCTGGCTTCGGTTGTCATGCCCGGGTGCACAAAACTCACGTCTTGCATTTGTTGCATCACCGCCTCTGTTACCCGTTGGTCGCCGTGGCCAATGTTTACATTCATCAACTGCGAAGAAAAGTCGATGTACCGCTTGCCGCTTCTGTCGTAGAGGTAAACGCCTTTGGCCTCTTTGATATTCAACGGATTGATGCCTCGTTGTTTTGTCCAGGAAAAAATGGTGTAGTCGAGGCTGTCTTTTAAAATGTTTTCTTTGGTGAGTGTGCTAATCATGTAACTGCGGTTTTTAAATTCAGGCTAAAAGTAGGAAACAATTTGTGCTTTGGGAAAAATGGGAATGTTGTCTAATACGAATCTGGAAGGTTGTCCCATTTTTTTTGGTGTGAATAATGGATAAATCCAGACTCAACTACCAAAGGTGAGGCAACATTGTTTTTATAAAGTTTTCCAGTGCCCAATCCTTGCTCAAAATCAGGTATTTTGTTGTCGAAAGTGAACTGGCAAATGGCATTTAATCCAATGTTCGACTCCAGGGCTGAAGTGATCCACCAACCAATATTTGCCTGTTTAGCAAGTTCTATCCATTCTTTTGTGACGGCCATTCCTCCCAATAAAGTTGGCTTAAGCACCAAATAGTGAGGTATGTATCGATCTGTAAGCTGAATGAATGGTTTTTCGCCAATCAGTTCTTCATCAAACGCAATTGGCACGGGACTAAAGCTGCACAATTCATCCATCAACGTATGCTGATTTGGTGCTATTGGTTGTTCAATACTATGAATATCTAGAGGTTCGAGTTGATCTAAGACCTCCCAAATGTTTTCCTCCGTAAATGACCCATTTGCATCAACCCGTAGTGTAAGCTGACTTGCAGGAGCGAGGGCACGCAGTTCTTGTAATACTTCTATCTCCTTTTTCCACGAAAGTGCCCCGATTTTCATTTTCAGGCATTTGAAACCTTGTTCAACTTTTAACTTGCCTTCTTCCATCATTTTCTTGGGCTCATTCATCCAGATGAGACCGTTGATGGGTATTGAGTCTTCCTTTTCGAAAAAATTATTGACTACCATGCACTTTTTGCCGCCATGATGCCAGTCGAGCAAGGCAGTTTCAAAACCAAAACGCACAGAAGGCAATCCATTCGAATATTTTTCTGCAACCAGCAGCAATTCAAGAATGGTGAGTCCGGGTTTAGTCTGGCAAAGGTTTTTGGCTAAGGTCTTTATTTTTAGTTCATTAACCTGGTCGAAATCAGGGCTCAGACCCCGAAGCGGTGCAATTTCACCTGTGCCAGTTGTTCCGGTTTCGTCTTTTATCGAGATATAATAAACCCTGTGTGTTTGCATGCTTCCCCTCGACGTTTTCGCTTCGAAATTGAAAACTAAGTCATGTGTTTTGACGTCGACTGAAAAGTAGGGCTTGCTCATGTGCATCAGTTGCTGGAGAGGATCAGCTCAGTGGCATGACGCAAATCCCGGGCAATAAGTTGGGTGAAAGCAGATTCTTTTTCCTTGTGGCTGGGTACCAAAATACCTTTTACTCCAACCCTATAGCCGGCTTCCATATCCCGTTCAGCATCTCCAACTATCCAGCTTTGAGCCGGGTCGATATTAAATCGGGCTATTCCTTTTTCCAGCATAAGGCTATCGGGTTTGTTGAGCAGCGAAAGCGTTTTTGTTCGGTGGTGGGGAGCATAATACAAAGCATCGAGCAAGCCTCCGCAAGCTTTATGCAGCGTTTCGTGCAGCCTTTTCACGTCGGCCGAGGTATATAAACCTTTTTCTATGCCGCCTTGATTGGTTACCACAATGAGGAAAAATCCGGCAGCTTTAAGTTGTTGCAAGGCTTCTGGCACGCCTTCTGGAATGATGAATTTTTCATCTTCCCACACGTAATCTCCAATCTCTTCATTGAGCACACCGTCCCGGTCTAAAAATATGGCTTTGTTCATCCGAATGCTTATTGAGTAGATTGTCTGCTTCGCTTCATTTGCAGGTTTCGCTTGTCGTATTTTTCAGGCACGACCAGAAAACCAAACGATTCGCAGTCTTTTTTGCTGTGTTTGGCATGGTGCACATAGTGCGCATTGATCATCCGGTTGAGGTAATGACTGCGGTTTTTGGGCCTCCACTTAATGCGCTGGTGCACAATGAAGTCATGAAAAACGAGGTAAAAAAGACCATATAAAAAGATGCCCAGTCCCACCGAAAACGTGTAAGGGTTGGCATAAGTAAGACCATGAGCTACCAAAGCAATGGAAGGAAGTGAAAATACCACGCCAAACAGGTCGTTTTTTTCAAGTGACTGGTTGTGAACCGTGTGGTGGCTTTTGTGCCAGGTCCAGAGAAAACCATGCATCACATACTTATGGGTAAACCAAGCCACAAATTCCCAAAACAAGAAGGTGCCAACAACGAGCAGGGAACAAATGATAAAGACAGAGATATTCATGAAATATAATTTGAACCAAACAATAACAGGAAACGAAAGTTCAAAGTTATGTTTTTGACCTGATTACTTGAGTTTTTACGATTATACAACACTTTAAATTGTTGAAAAATAAGAGGTTAACAATTGATATTATTTTTCAAAATGATGTTGCCTGGCCCAATCGTTTTCAGATAATTTGACCCACCTGATTTTTGAATTACAACCTTGAACTGTTAATTTTGTAAGATGGGGAATGCTCCACGAATATATGCAGCCAGCTACAAATTAGCTGATTGGGAAGATTTGGAAGACCGTTGGGAACTTATTAGAGGCATGCCATACAGTATGAGCCCAATGCCTTCGTTTCGGCATCAGGAAAATGACTAATGTATTCGTTTTTTTGAAACCATTATTTTAAAATCATTATGCCCGAATTTGCCCTTACCCTCAACCTGAAAAACGACCCTGAAGTTATTGCCCAATACAAGCAATACCATGCTGAAACATGGCCCGAGGTTGTTGCTTCGTTGAAAGAGGTGGGCGTCAACCAAATGAAAATCTGGTTGCTCGGCCACAGGCTTTTTATGGTGTACGAGGCCCAAGAAGGTTTTGTGCCGGAAGTAGATTTTCCAAAGTATTTGAAACTGCACCCCCGCTGTCAGGAATGGGAGGACCTGATGGGCACTTTTCAGGAGCCTGTGCCCGAAGCCCAACCCGGCGAAAAATGGGCAGCGATGGAGAAAGTGTTTGATATCGGCTTGGTCAGCTAGATAAGCATAACCAGATCCATGTACAACAAAAAGCCTTGGTTAGTGGCAAATGAAAAACCCTCATGCCACGGCCACCTAAAAAATGATCGAATGGATTTCTATGCTCTTCGAAAAATGATAGATCCAGGCATTTAAAAATATGATCGTTGGCTAAGGCGGAGCGGTTGACGTGAATACGGTGGCATCGTCTAAGGAGTGCAGGCGTTTGATCTGGACTATAACCCCCAATTCCATTACCTTGAGTCGCAAAAAGTCTGGTAGCAATGAAACTCCTTCCCTTGTTTCCACATTGCCCACACTTCAAATGCGCCATTTATAATTATTTCAACAATCTGGAAGACTTCAGGCTGTACCTTTATAGAGCCGCAGAAAATATTTATGTGGCCAACTGAAAATATCAGCCACCGCTTTGCTTTCAACTATCACGTCGCTCACTGCTCCTTCGCTGGACTCACCTTCTTTTTATCCCAATCCAGCCAGCGATTGTATAGCTTTGAGGCACAACGAACAAACATCAACGGCAAGCATCATTAGTCTTGAGTGAAAAACGTTGCTAAGCTTACCACTTCAAGGCAGCAAAACTTCATCCATATATGTTTGGCATTAAGATTCGGGTATGTACCTCCTTTCCATTCAATCTGCGGCCGGAACTACAATATGTAAATTGATAAAAAAACAGGTTTCAACCGAATTGTTCAACAGGTCTGTGCGCAAGGTCATAAGACAATACTGTTTGTTTCGAATGCTATGAATGAAAAGGCTTATTTTTCCAACAACTGAAACAGAGCATCCAGATTTGGCGACAAGATGATTTCAGTCCTTCTGTTTTGTGCCCTTCCTTCGGGTGTGCCATTGCTGGCTACAGGCGAATATTCTCCCTTCCCTGAAGCTGTTAAGCGGCTTTTTTCGAGTTGGTCATCCAATAAAATACGCAATACACTGGTCGCCCTGTAGGTACTCAGATCCCAATTATCTTTAAACACTGTTGTTTTGATGGGCACATTATCGGTATGGCCTTCAATCACAATTTCAAGATCCAAGTTGCTTTTTAAAATTGGTGCCAATTGTTTTAAGGCATCAACGCCCCTGGGTTCCACAACTGGACTCCCCGACTTAAACAAAAGTTTGTCAAGAAGCGACACATAGATTTTGCCATTCTTCATCACCATGCTCAATTCATCTTTCGGGAAGGCCGTGAGCGTGTTGCGTAAAGTTCCCAAAATGCTATTCAACTTATCGTCCCGTTGTTTAATCAGGCTTTCAAGTTCTGTTAATCGCTTTTGCTTATCGGCAAGGGCATTTTCCTTGGCTGTCAAGTCATTCTCCTTTTGCGAAAGTTCAGCGCTTAACTTGCTGAGTTCTTCTTTGGTCGATTTTTTTAGGTTATCAAGGGCAACTCCCTGCTTCCGAAATTGGTCGTCGAGGTTGTTGTAGGTTATTCCTTGCTTTTTGTATTCGTCCTGAAGTTTTCGCAAAGATGATTTTACCTGGGTTGTATCTTTTTGCAACACCATGGCCAGGCTACAAAGTGAATCACGCTCGGCGATTGCACTACTATACCGCTTGGAATAAAACTTTTTGGGTGATTTCGAATCAGTTAAAGGATCATTACACGGCTTATGGGAGGCACAACTGCCCAGTAAAAAGACGAGAAGCAGCAAGAGAAATGCAGGTTGAATGGTTTTCATAACATTTGGTTTAATGGGTGGATCAGGGGTTGGATTCAACATCCTGTCGAATGCAAGGACGGGAATTTAAGACAGAATCCCGAATCATTTTTCCATTTGGAGCCTCAGAGCGGCAATTCGTGCCTTTTTGAATGGATTCACTTCATCTGGTGTTTTTTCTTGGCCGATATTTTTAAGTCGTTGACTTGTTGGTGTAAGACCAACAAAGTCCTTATCGGGCGAGGCCCTGCCTCGTTCGTTGTTCTTATAGCTTCCAGCTACTATGCTCTGGCAATTGCTTTCCGTTCGCTTGTTTTCTAAACAGGCTGGAGGCGAACGTGTAAATCAAACCGGTCGAAGCGGTCGGTGCGGCATGCCAGACCGCTGCAAGTAAAACCCGAAAGCGGTCGAAGCGGTCGGTGCGGCACGCCAGACCGCTGGTAGGAAAAGATCCTAAAGCGGTCTGGCCAAAGGCACCGACCGCAGCCTAAAGCCGTCGGTGCGGCACGCCAGACCGCTGATAGGAAAAGACCCTAAAGCGGTCTGGCCAAAGGCACCGACCGCAGCTTAAAGCGGTCTGGCCAAAGGCACCGACCGCAGCTAAAAGCCGTCGGTGCAGCATGCCAGACGGCTGTAAGTAAACCTCATCGGGCGAGGGCGAGGCTCTTTCTTATCGGGCGAGGCTCTGCCTCGTTCGTTGTTCTTATAGCTTCCAGCTACTATACTTTGGCAATTGCTTTCCGTTAGCTTGTTTTCTAAACAGGCAGGAAGCCTTGGCTTGAGCAAACGAGGCTGGAGCCTCGCCCGATTGGTGTACCATCAATTTTCATTTATTTCTTATTTGTTCAATAACTTTGCGGCATTATATTTGCCTGAATTCAAAAACAAAAGTAATGTTATGTTAAAAATATTTACCTTTTCCATTGCTTCGTTGCTTTCCCTTGACGCTTTTGCCCAAACCATAGAAGGTACCAGCCCTCAGGTATATCTCGACATCAGAGAATATGCTCCAGCAGCAACGAACCCC
>JBBRCC010000002.1:0-82644 GCA_038205175.1 Cytophagales bacterium
GGACCTTGGTATCATGAGCAAAAGATTGATGCAAATCCTCAGCTTGTTTTTTGGTAAAACACAGGTATTCTGGTATGCAGGCAGCATATTTCTGCTCATGGCCTTTGCCGAAGTCAGGCAAAACAAGCAATACTGTAGCAAAGTCGACATCATACTTGAGAACCATGTCGACAACCATTTTATAGACGAGAACGACATTGTTTCGGAAGTACTTCTGGGCGAAAACAACCTCGGACTATACAAAAAGCATGACTCAATTTCTTTAAAAGCCATTGAGCAGAAACTTTTGGCAAATCCATACATCGACAAAGCAGAAGTAAGTCGCAACCTATCAGGAAATCTAAAAATAAAGGCCATTCTCAAACGACCTGTCATGCGACTGGTGCGCCCGGGAAGCCCTGGTTATTACCTTACTGAAAAAGGCGAACGCATGCCCTTGTCTAACAAGTTTACAGCTCGGGTACTCACCATAGACGGCGTAGGAGCCAGCCAGATTGGACTCAGTTGGCATGGGGAACCAACACAAAATGACACTGCTGTAAAGGCACTTGAACTTCTAAATAAATTGGTAAACAATGAGGATTGGAAAGCCATGTTTACCCATGTATATATCAATAAACGCATTGAGCTAACCTTGTATCCCCTTTTGGGCGCCGACGAAATTGAGTTCGGAAGCCCCATAGATTCGGATGAAAAATTCAAATACCTCCGCTGGTATTACAAAAAAATTATTCCTCACCGTGGACTCGACTCCTACAAGAGAGTAAGCCTGAAATTCAAAAATCAAATCATTTGCCAAAAACGTACCTAAAGATATGCAGAAAGATCAAATTGTAGTCGGCCTTGATATCGGCACTACCAAAATATGCGCCATGGTGGGTCGGCTCAACGAGCATGGCCTGCTTGAAATTATTGGCATAGGCAAAGCGCCCTCTGAAGGCGTAATCCGTGGACAAATAGCAAACCTGGAAAAAACCAAACAAGGCATCGAAAAAGCCATTAAGGAGGCATCCGACCAGGCAGACGTTGATATTAAGGTTGTTAAGGTTGGCATTTCAGGCCACAACATCCGCTCGAGCCTCACTGTAGGTTCTATAGTAAGAGAAAATAAAGATATTGAAATTAGCTGGAACGATGTGGAGCGTCTCACACAGGACATTCACCGAACCGTGATGCCTGCAGGATTTCAACTCATTCATGCCATGCCTCAGGATTTTACTTTGGACGGTGAAGTAGGAATTTCTAACCCAATTGGCCATTCGGGTGTAAAACTAGGTGCCGAATACCACTTGGTAATGGCTGAAACTGAAGTCGTAAACAAAATTCACAAGTGTATAAAAGGAACAAACTTGTTTGCAAACGAATTGATTTTAGAGCCCATTGCATCAAGTTTAGCGGTGCTAACTACTGAAGAAAAAGACCAGGGAGTTGCTTTGATTGACATTGGCGGTGGTACTACGGACCTGGCTATTTACGAAAATGGGATTCTAAAATATTCGTCCGTCATTCCTTACGGTGGCAACATCATCACCAACGATATCAAACAAGGTTGTGTGCTTATGCAAGCGCAAGCCGAGATATTGAAAACCCGATTTGGCTACGCATTAACCGAAGAAGCTGACGACAACACAGTAGTTTCTTTAAAGGGGTTGAAAGGACGACCTCCTAAGGAAATTTCTGTGAAACAACTTTCCTACATCATCCAGGCCCGGATGGAAGAAATCATTGAATTCATTTTGGCCGAAATCCATCATGCTGGTTATTTAAACAAAATTCCTGCTGGTGTAGTGCTCACAGGTGGAGGCGCAAAATTGAATGGACTGAAATCGCTTTTCATGCTTTGTTCAGGCATGGATGTGAGAATTGGCTATCCAAACGAATATCTCGGAAAGTCTAAGTTTGAAGACGCTAAAAACCCAATTTACTCCACAGTAATCGGTTTGATGCTTGCAGGTTTCAATACCATCGACGAACGATTTAAAGAACACCATCATCCTTTGGAACCTGTTGCAAAAGCAAATTCTGAAACAGATAGCCCTATTATAAATATATGGGATCGTTTCAGGCGCCAAACCTCTACCTTTTTGAATGAAGACCTCAACTCCGGAACCGATTACAAGAACTAAACAGCATTTATCACCTTTTAAATCTCGAAAATCATGATCGACAAACCATATTTCTTTGACATGGCTCAACCAGAAGACCTCTCGATTATCAAGGTAATCGGCGTAGGCGGAGGAGGCAGCAACGCAGTCAACTTCATGTATGCCCAAGGCATTAAAGACGTTGACTTTGTAGTGATAAACACAGACAAACAAGCACTTTTTACTAGTCCGGTGAAAAACAAAATCCAGATAGGCAAATCAATAAGCAACGGGCTTGGTGCAGGTGCAAATCCTGATAAAGGAAGAGCCGCTGCGGAAGAAGATATTGCAGAAATTCAGGAAATGTTGAAAGACGGAACCCAAATGGTGTTCGTTACAGCTGGCATGGGCGGTGGCACCGGAACTGGTGCAGCACCAGTAGTGGCCAGAGTTGCCCGGGAAATGGGAATACTCACAGTGGGCATTGTAACCAAACCATTTGGTTTCGAAGGAAAGAAAAAAATGCTTAGTGCTGAAGCAGGCATTGCCGAATTGAAGAAAAACTGTGACACAGTTATCGAAATCCTGAATGAAAAGGTACAAACTGTTTGTGGCAACATGTCTGTTCTTCAAGCATTTCAACAAGCCGACAGCGTGCTGATGACAGCGGCAAAAAGCATTGCAGAAATCATAACAGCCAAAGGATATGTGAACGTAGACTTTGAAGACGTGAGAACTGTAATGAAAGATGCAGGAAGTGCCGTAATGGGTTCGGGAGTAGCGAAAGGAGAAAATCGAGGCATAAAAGCAGCCGAAGCAGCACTCATTTCTCCATTTCTAAATAACAGACAAGTGCAGGGCGCACAGAAAATCCTGCTATCACTCGTAAGTGGTGAAGAGCCGATTCTTAGTATGTCAGAAATGGGAGATATCACAGATTTTATCAGAGACCAAACCGGCGACGATTCAGAAGTAATCTGGGGTCAATCTGTTGATGCAACTTTAGGGGAGTGCATCAGAGTTACTGTGATTGCAACAGGGTTCGACTCACTTCCTGAAAAGGATTATGGCAAAAAAACTGTGCTGGTTGACCTGGACAACCAAAAAGAGGCTATCGACGATCCTATGGAATTACTAGGAGATGCCAAAAGAGAACCGTTTGTCCAACCTCAGACTCACATAGAACCTGAGATTACACACAATCCACCACCACAGAAAAAACAAGAACCAAAAATTGTGGTCGATATTGATGGTAGCCAACTGATTTATGACAACACAACTCACGTTGAAAAGCCATTGGAAGAACTGGGAGTGCCAATTACGAGCAAAAGTCTGCATTACAGAACTGCACTCAACAATTTGTCTGAAAGTCAACGTGCCTCCAGAGATTTACCAGAAATTCAGCGTTATGAAGATCAGCCAGCCTATTTGCGAAAAGGCACAGAGAATCACAAAGTACAAATGTCTTCGGATAACAACGTAAGTCGCTTCCAGGTGCGAAAAGACACTGGATTAAGTGACAAAAACTCCTATCTCCACGACAACGTGGATTAGTGCTTCTACTTATATCCATAAAAAACCAGGCTTAATGAGTCTGGTTTTTTTTTGAATATTGACTTGTTTATTACTTAAAACACGGATGATGCTTTACTTTCAAGTGATTTGAGCAAATTTGCAATTCAAATACGTTGCTCCAATATGAAAAAAGTATTTACCATTCTTTGCCTCGCTCTGCTCACCGTCTGGAATGCTTCTGCTCAAGAAACGCCAAAGACCGGAAATGGAGAACCTAAAAAGATAGTAGCAAGTAAAAGAAGTAACAAATCGAGGAAAAAGTCGAATTTGGGACCAACCAACATGTTGAGGATTTCGCCTTTTGGCCTGGTCAATAAATTAAAACTACACTATGAAAAAATTGTCTCACCACGATCGGCATTTGCCATTGCCGGTTCTATTTACTACAGCGATTTAGATAAAGGCAGCATAAAAATTGAGCCTCACTATAAATTTTACACCAGTGCTACAGCACCTTCCGGAGCTTACATTATTGGTGGACCAACCATATTCATGCTCAATAACTATAACTTCAGATATACAGCCTCTTCAGAACAACAAGCAATCATTCTTGCCAATCAGCCCTTTTTCAATGCAGTAACCAAAGATGCTCTCATCACCACATTTGCACAAAATTCATTCGCTTCGGTGGGTGGTTGTTTGGGTTTTGGTTATCAGTCCATTTTTGGCAAGGGAAATAATTTTGTGTTTGACTTTGCTGTTGGATATCAATACGTACCCTTACCCTCAAACATTAAAGAACCGATAACCAAGGAAATGACTTACCAGGGAAGCAACAAGGTATATACCTACGAAATCAATTATTTGTTCTCTGATAAGAAAAACTTCGCTGGAATCACTTCTCCAATTTTTACAAAACTCTCGATAGGGATTCTTTTCTAATCAGGCCATTTTCTGGCGCTTTGCCAGGTAAGGGAGCAATATCTGATCGATACCTAAATTGATGTCTGCTTCAATCACATCAATCTTGTATTGGCCACATTTTACCAGCAATTCATGCCTGTACTCTTTCATTTGGGCTGAAACCAACTCCCTCACCTGGTTGGGTCTAAGCTTGAGTTTTTCACCCGTTTCTGAGTCTACAAACTCATAAGGCCGTTCAGCAAAAGCAAAATCTTCTTCTGTTTTTTTGTCGAACACATGAAAAACAATCACTTCGTGCAGTTCGTGTTTCAAATGTTGAAGAGCAGAAAACAAATCATCATTGAAACCTTGATCGAGCATATCAGAAAAAATGATAACCAACGATCGCCTGTTAATTTTAGTGGCCACATCGTGCAATACATTGGCAATATTTGTTTGCGCAGCTGCCGGAGTGTTATCGAGCAATTGTTGCAGCGTGATAAACAACTTATGCAGGTGCATGGAGGTTGACTTAACCTGGGTCGATGCAAGTATCTGATCGGCAAAAACCGTTAAGCCGAAAGCGTCCCTTTGCTTTTGAAGCATCTGTGCCAATGCAGCCGTAGCCACAATACTGAATGTAAGTTTTCCCTTGTTTTCCGCAGGATACTGCATAGAACCGGAAACATCCAGCACAATCTGGCAACGAAGATTGGTCTCTTCTTCATACCTTTTTGTGAAAAGCTTATCTGTTTTTGCGTACACTTTCCAGTCAATGTGCCGGGTAGATTCGCCTGGATTGTAGATTTTGTGTTCGGCAAATTCAACCGAAAAACCATGGTATGGAGACTTGTGCAGACCTGTAATAAAACCATCTACAAGTTGCCTGGCAAGAAACTCAATGTTGCCAAACTGTCGAACCTGCTGAAGATCAATGGATTTGCCAGACTGCATAAAGAAGTTGAAATATTGAAGGAAAATTCCGGCAGCAAAGATAAGTGTCTTAAACCACCTTTCTCACATATCCTTCCACCCCAAAAGTCATGAGGTTGCTTAACATGCGGTCTGCATCCGATTTGCTTACCAAAGAAGTGACAAGCAAGCGATACACTTTTGTTCCACCCTGATTGATTACTTCGAGCGACACATTTTTCACGCCCATTTTCATCAACGAAATAGCCTCTTCTCTTGCTCTTTTCAGTTCTAAGTACGTGGAAATATGAATGTTGAACCCGGAATAAATTTGCTTCATCCCCCAAATATTATACACATTTCCAGGAAAAAACATGGCTGTGGCTGGGAAATTTAAGTCATGTGCTACAACAAGCTCGGGTCGCACTTCAGGTTGTGGTCTTTCAACTATTTCGATTCTAACACGCCCAGAACCTGCTTTGTAAAGACCAATTGTTTTTGCGGCAGCTTTCGACAAATCGATGATCCGGCCTTTTGTATAGGGTCCTCTGTCGTTAATTCTAACCAAACAAGATTTATTATTTGACAAATTCACTACTTTAACCAAGGTATTGAAAGGTAGTAATTTGTGAGCGGCTGTGTAGGCATTCATATTGTATTTCTCGCCGTTTGCGGTTTTTCTTCCGTGAAACTTGCTGGCGTAAAACGATGCCTTACCTTGCCGCTTGAACTGTTTGCCCGGTTTTCCGATTGCAGACAAGCTTAGTAAACTTGTCAACAACCAGATAAACACTGATTGTTTCATATTCAAGCCACGATGGTGGACTGCAAAGGTATGACAACTTAGGCAAAGTTCCAAATTGACATAATTTTACAACCTATGTTGGTTTTAGGTTGTATATGCATTAGTTTTACAACGAGTTAATGATAGACAAGCGTGGAAGAGCAATATTTTAACGACGGCAATGAGATTTTTTCTCAAAGGGTGAAAGCCGGAAAACGGACGTATTTTTTTGACATCAAAGCCACCCGATCGGAAGATTTTTATCTTACTATAACCGAAGTAAGGAAGAAACAGGGCTTTGGAGGCGAAATATTCAAGGACAAACAAAAGATATTTTTATATAAAGAAGATTTTGAAAAATTTGTTGAAGCCATGAACAATGCTTACAACAAAGTAAAAGAGTTATTGCCTGAATTTGATTTTAAAAAAGCCGCCGAAAACAACTACAACCAAGAGTCTGAAGGAATAAAGTGGGAATAGCACTTCATCTTAAACTTATTTAAAGCAATTTTGCCTGCTCGATTTATTTTTTCCGGCAGGCATTTTTTATGGACGACCAACAGCAAATGGAAAAGGAGAAACCCAAAGAAAGGTCTCCATGGTTCTACCTCTTTTTTTTTCTACTCACACTTTGTACTACCACGCTTGCCGGTGCCGAATGGATGACGGGTAAATATATTGGTGCTTCTGAAACAGCATTTGGCTGGGGCGATGTTTTGCTCGGTCTCCAGTTTTCAGTTCCCTTTTTAACCGTATTGACCTGTCATGAATTTGGCCATTATTTTACAGCCAAGTGGCACAAAGCAAAAACAACACTCCCGCTATATCTTCCATTTTGGCTTGGATTTATTCCCATGCCATCCATTGGTACTTTTGGGGCTTTCATTCGTATTCAAAGTGCACTCAAATCAAGAAAGCAATATTTTGATATAGGTGTAGCTGGGCCAATTGCCGGATTCGTGGTTGCTTTGCTACTGCTATTTTATGGTTTCACCCATTTACCTTCACTTGACTATTTGTTTAAAATTCATCCCGAATATGCAAAATATGGAGCAGACTATGCCAATCATGTTTACGCTGAGGCTAAAGGTGGCTTAAACCTAAAAATTGGCAATAATCTAACCTTTCTCTTTTTCGAAAAGTTTGTTGTTTCTGATGCTTCGCTTATTCCAAATAGCTACGAGCTCATGCATTATCCATTTCTGTTTGCAGGTTATTTGGCTTTGTTTTTCACCTCGCTCAACCTGCTTCCTATTGGGCAACTGGATGGCGGCCACGTGATGTATGGCCTGTTTGGATTTCGAAATCACGCCATCATTTCTCCTGTTCTTTTTATTGCCTTTGTTTTTTATGCTGGATTGGGTCAGGTTTCTCCATTTGAAATTGAATATGACCCAAATGCATTTACCAAAATCTCAGAAAATCTTCTACATTTCGGTATAATTTATTTTAGTGTGTCCAGGATTTTGCCTGGCACAATGAATACTATCGCCTTAGCTTTATCCATTTTTGCAGTGCAGTATATTTTGGCCATATTCTTCCCAACACTAATAGGCTACAGCGGATGGACCGTTTTTGGGCTGGTGCTGGGTAGATTTCTTGGTGTTTTTCACCCGCCATCGGCAGATGAATCTCCTTTAGACACAAAAAGGAAACTTATCGGCTGGTTGGCAGTTCTTATTTTCATTGTTAGTTTTTCGCCAAATCCATTTTCATTCGATTAAATGAAGATTTCACCTTCAGCAAAGACATTAGGAGAACTTAAGAAGTCTGGTTATCAGTCAAAATCAATTCGTGAGGAGTTAAGATCTAATCTTATCAACAACCTTCAGAAAGGTGTTCCATCTTTTAGAGGCATTTTCGGATACGAAGACACAGTAATTCCGGAGCTTGAAAGGGCCATTTTGTCCATGCATCACATTAACCTATTAGGTCTTCGTGGGCAAGCCAAAACCAGAATAGCCAGGCAAATGACCGACTTGCTCGATGAGTATATTCCGGTGGTGGAAGGTTCAGAATTGAACGATGATCCATTTAACCCCATTTCATTTTTTGCCAAAAACCTGATTGAACAATTAGGCGACAAAACACCAATTGCCTGGTTGCATAGAAGCCAGCGGTACACAGAAAAACTAGCAACACCTGATGTTTCGGTAGCAGATCTAATAGGCGATGCAGACCCCATCAAAGCAGCAACATTGAAACTGCCTTATTCAGACGAAAGAGTAATTCATTTTGGGCTTATTCCCAGGGCTCATCGTGGCATATTTGTGATTAACGAACTGCCCGACTTGCAGGCACGCATTCAAGTTGCCTTGTTCAACATTTTACAGGAAGGGGATATACAGATTCGTGGTTTTCAACTGCGGTTGCCATTAGATGTTCAATTTGTTTTCACTGCAAATCCTGAAGACTACACCAATAGAGGAAGCATTGTGACCCCGCTGAAAGACCGCATTGGAAGCCAAATTATTACCCATTATCCAAAATCTATTGAAATAAGCAGGAAAATTTCAGAACAGGAAGCCAACTACCTCCGACCGACTACCACGGGTTTGCATTTACCTGAGCTAGCCAAAAATCTGATTGAACAAATTTCATTCGAAGCACGGCAAAGTGAATTTGTAGATGCAAAAAGTGGCGTTTCCGCCAGGCTTACTATTTCTTCGCTTGAAAATTTGGTGAGTGCTGCAGAAAGGCGCATGTTGATCAACAATGAAAAAAGCAGTTGCATTCGAATTTCTGATTTTACCGGAATTGTTCCTTCCATCACAGGCAAAATTGAGCTGGTTTATGAAGGCGAACAAGAAGGATCAGGCACTGTGGCCATGAACCTGATTGGCAAAGCCATTAGAACCTTATTTTTAGATTATTTCCCTGAACCCGAAAAGGCCAAAAAACTAAAAGAAAATAATCCTTATGCAAAAGTTCTGGCCTGGTTTGCTGCCGGAAATGAACTTGACATGCTCAACGAAGCCGATGATAATTCTTACCGCTTTAGCCTTGAAAATGTGCCCGGTTTGCAGGATTTGATAACAAAACATGTAAAAGAGTTACCCGAAAACGAAACACTTTTTATGATGGAGTTTCTCTTGCATGGGCTCGCAGAATACTCTGCGATAAGCAAAAGTCAGCTCGACCGGTTCACCTCATTCAAAGATTTGTTCAGCACCATGTTCGACATCAACAACCTCGAAAATTTCAATTTCGAAGAAGGTGATGACAATGATGACGACGAAGAAGACAATTAGAACCTATTTGTCGTAGCCCAGTATTTTCAACATGGATGCGCTGTCCTGTTCTTTGGCGAATAACTCTGTTACAATTTTCCCGTTTTTGTCCAGATTTACCAAAACGTGTTTTGGTGCAGGAACCAAACAATGCTGAATGCCGCCATATCCACCGAGCGACTCTTGATAAGCGCCTGTGTGAAAAAAGCCAACAAATAAACTCTGTTCATCCTCGGGCTCAATTCTTGGCAAAAACACCACCGAACTGTGTGCTTCAGAATTGTAGTAATCCATACTGTCGCAGGTGAGGCCACCCAAGTTCACTTGCTGGTACCGCTTGTTCCAATGATTTACCGCTAGCATAATATACTTCTGGTTGAGTCCCCAGGAATCGGGCAATGTGGTGATGAAACTGGAATCGATCATATACCACAACTCCTTGTCATTCTGCTGCTTTTGATCTAATATTTTGTAAATCACAGCCCCACTTTCACCTACTGTGAAACTGCCAAATTCGGTAAAAATATTTGGGTGTGGCACCTCATGTTCATCGCATATATATTGAATATTTTCAATAATCTGATCGGCGATGTAATCGTAATCAAACTCAAACTGCATCGAAGTTTTTATAGGCAGGCCTCCCCCAATATCGATGGAGTCAAGTTCTGGGCAAATTTTCTTCAATTCGCAATACAGCTCAACAAAGCGTGAAAGTTCATTCCAGTAATAGGCGGTGTCTTTCATGCCTGTATTTACAAAAAAGTGAAGGGTTTTGAGCTGAAATTTCGCCCTACCTTCAATTCGCTTTTTGTAAAAATCCATGATTTCATTGTAGCGAATGCCAAGCCTTGAAGTATAAAACTCAAAATTCGGTTCTTCATCCGCCGCAATCCTCAAACCTACCTGACAATTGACTTTTATGTTTTGTTCATAAAAGTCGATTTCCATCATATTGTCCAGGATAGGAATGCAATTATGAAATCCATCGTTTATAAGTTCACTGATGTACTCCAAATACAATGGCCGTTTATAGCCATTGCAAATCACATACGTGTCTTTAGAAATTAAACCCTTTTTGTCCAACTCCCGCACAATCGGAATATCGTAGGCAGAAGAGGTTTCGATATGTATGTCATTTTTTAATGCCTCTTCAAGCACAAATCGAAAATGAGACGATTTGGTGCAATAAGCATAAGTGTATGTGCCTTTATACCCATGTTTCTCTATGGCCTGGTTGAAAATCCGTTTGGCTTTTTGAATGCTTTGACTAATTCTGGGAAGGTAAGAAAGCTTTAAAGGAGTACCGTATTCCTCAATAATGTCCATGAGTGGCACATCATTGAAATGAAGTTCATTGTCAATAACTTTGAACTCATCGGTAGGAAATTCAAAAGTTTGCTCAATCAGATCGATGTATTCTAACATCCTTGTGTTTGTGTTAAGAGGCTGAAAATGTGAAAAATACTAGTTTAAAAATTGGATTGCCAATACGGAAAATGGTTGCAAAAATCAAAGATTTGAATCGTTAATACAACTATAAAAGCCAAATAACTTTTTTGTTCAAAAATGTTCCATCCAATTCTTTAGTCTAATCAACCTCAAGCAAAATGCCTTGAGCTACTCCCCAACATCTTTGATAAGAAAATTTTATAAATAAACTATAAAATAAGATATTGTTTTTTTGCATGTAACAAACGAATAGCCGATATTTGCCCCCTGTTAACCAAACGTAACGTTTAAAAACTAAAAAAAACATGAAAAAATTCTTACTCTCGGCTGCCGCTCTTGTTGCTTTATCATTCGGCGCAGCTAACGCTCAAGTATCTGTTACCTTCAAAGTTGATATCACTGAATTTCTGGCAGGTGGTGGAACTATCAACAATGTGGTGAGCATTGCTGGAAATATCACAACAAGTGGTGGAGACATTACAGATTGGACACCAGCAGATGGTGCAATGACCGACATGGGTTCTAATATGTGGTCAAGAACTCTTAGTTTCGATGGAACTGCAACCGATTCACTAAATTGGAAATATGTTCAAGGTTCCGCTTGGGCTGATGGTGATGAAGGAAATGAGTGGACTACTCCAGAGCCATCTTGCAGCCGACCAAGCGATAACAACAACAGAAAATTACTTTTGCCAACATCAGGTGTAATCGAATACATATCTGAGTGGGCTAAATGTCCTTCCGCTGTTGCAATCAAAGTTAAAGTTCAAGGCATTAAAGTTGCTATGGGACCAAACCCAACCAACAACAGCCTGAATGTTTCTTTCTGGGGTTCTGCCAACGCCAAAATTAACATCGTTTCTATGGATGGCCGTACAGTAAACAGCTACAATGTGGCTGAGGCTGGTCAATCTACCAATGTAATTGATGTTTCTTCATTTGCAAACGGTCTTTACTATGTAACTGTATTAGATGGTGATAAATTCTTCAAGTCATCTTTTGTAGTGAACAAGTAATTAAAACTTGACAACATAAAAAAAACCGGCTTTAAGCCGGTTTTTTTTATGTCTGAAAAGGAACTAAGCTTTGGCTGTTTCCAGAGTATTTACAGTCGCAAACACATTTCTGTTTTTCACAATATCAATAGCAGAAAATATGGCCTGGATCAAACTTCCCGGGTCTGCCAGATTTTTACCTGCCAAATCATAAGCCGTTCCATGATCTGGCGATGTACGCACGGCCGATAAGCCCGCCGTATAATTGACTCCGGTTTCAAAGGCGATGGTCTTAAATGGAATTAAGCCTTGGTCATGATACATGGCCAGTACGCCGTCAAATTTTTTGTAGTGGTGTTTGCCAAAAAACCCATCAGCAGGATAGGGCCCAAAAACGAGTTTACCTGCATTTTTCCTCTCTTGAATCACCGGATTAATGATGTCTGCTTCTTCTTTACCAATTTTACCTTGCTCACCTGCATGCGGATTTAAGCCCAAAACAGCTATTCGAGGTTTAAGAATACCAAAATCTTTTTTAAGCGACTTTTCAAATGTATCCAATTTGTCTTTCAACAATTCTTTAGTAAGCAAGTTAGGCACCTGAAACAAGGGCACATGACCTGTAACTACAGCAACTTTCAACTGTTCATCCACCAACATCATCAGACCACTTCTGAGGTCTTTGCCAAAGTGGTGACTGAAAAACTCAGTTTGACCTGCAAAAGGAAAATCTTCATGAGGCATGTTTCCTTTGTTGATCGGACAGGTAACCACAGCATGTAGTTTTGCGTCTTTCAAATCTTTAACTGCCTGATTGAGTGCCTCAAAAGATAAAACTCCAGCCTCAGGCACGTCTTTTCCAGGATTTACCTCAAACTCCTTATCGGAAACATTGATGAAATTAATTTTTCTTTGGTGCAGTTGGCCAGCGTCTTTTACAGGAAAAAACGAAATTTCTTCCAATTGGTACAAGCGTCTATACTTATTAATTACCCTATGCGAGCCATACACCACAGGAACAAAAAGCCTTGTAATACGACTATCTTCAATGGTTTTTAAAATTACTTCCGGGCCAATTCCATTAAAATCTCCCATAGTAATTCCAATAATTGGCAAATCTGCTGCAGGTTGCCCCGTTGCTCTGTTTTCTTCCATATTGTGTGTTTCTTCGTGTCAAAATTTCAGATAAAAACCCAGATGCCCAACTTGTTTGCATTTTTGCATTCGAATCAAGCTAAATTTCTATCAAAAATCATTTAAAAGCAAGGTAGATTATCTATGTCAAAAACAACCACTATCCTTTTTTTATTATGCTCGTTCTGCCTGCTTCAGTCTTGTGAACAAGCCTACAGCCCAAAGCCCAAAGGCTTTCCCAGGATCGATCTCCCCAAACCGGCTTATCAAAAACTTAGTTTGGCGGCACCGTATTCATTTGAACATTCCGCTTTTGCCATTGTTGCGCCAGACACGACACGCCTTTCTGAACCTTATTGGATAGATATCATTTATCAAAACCTTGGTGCGACAGTCCAAATAACTTACAAACCCATAAACAAAAACACCTTGAAATTGAATGAGTTGGTAGAGGATGCAAGAATGTTAATCAGCAAGCATCAAGCTAAAGCTTCAGCCATTGAAGAACAGGAAATTTCAACTGCCAGCGGGCACATAGCCTATGTTTTCAAACTCTCGGGTCAGGTGCCTACCCAGTTTCAATTCTACACCACCGATAGCACTACGCATTTTCTGAGAGGAGCATTGTATTTCAATACTGCCACTGCAAACGATTCACTAGCACCGGTAATCGACTTTGTTTCGAAAGATATGATTCACTTGCTAAAAACCCTTACCTGGACCAATAAGCCTTGAACCCTTTCCAAAGAACTGAACTTGAAATAGCTCCTGCTCAGCATCCGATTACGAGAGATAGCAAAATAATTTGTGCTGGATCCTGCTTTACTTCCATGCTGGGTATGCAACTTGCCAAATACAAGTTTCAGACACTGGTTCAACCATTTGGCACCATTTTCAATCCAATTACGCTTTCGGAATTATTTTTAGCAGACCAACACGAGATTGAGCAACACAGTTTTTTGCATCAAGGAGTAGCACTAAATTACAAGCTAAATTCAAATCCATTTTCAGCTGAAAATATTGCCTCGCTAAACGGACATATTGACTCTGCATCTAGGGCGTTGAACTCTTATTTAGAAAATGCAACTCATTTGATCATTACCTTAGGAACAGCCCATGTTTATTTTCTAAAAAACACCTTAGAACCCGTTTCAAACTGTCATCAGTTGCCGGCTACGCTTTTTGAAAAAAAAATGCTCAGGGTTGAAGAAGTAGAAAACTGCCTTAGAAAACTTGTGAATGGATTGCTGAAAAAGAACCAAAATTTAAAATTTGTACTCACTGTGAGTCCGGTGCGGCATGTAAAAGACAAACTCCAAACCAACAGCTTCAGTAAAGCCATTTTAAGGGTGGCCGTAGACAAAATTTGTGAACAGTTCGATCAGGCTTCTTATTTCCCTTCCTATGAATTGCTCATGGACGATTTAAGGGATTATCGCTTTTATGCCGAAGACTTGATTCATCCATCGAGTGAGGCCGAAGCTTATATATGGGAAAAATTTTCAACGTCAAATTTCAGGTCAGTGGAGTTGCTTCAAATGAAAAAGCTGAATCAGATTTACGCTGCACTTTCACATAAACCCAGGTTTTCCTATTCCGAAAACTGGCCATTGTTCAAGCAGGATCTGAAGCAAAAGTTGGAGCAGCTTGGTGCTGAACTAGACTTAAGCGAAGAGCGGAGTCTATTCGAAAAACTGCCTTAAACTAATCTTCCGATAACTTTAAGCCTTTCAAATACCTTGGCTGTGTGCGGAGCATGCTGAAGTTCGGTGGTTAAATCCTGCCCAGCCCAATGTTCATAATGTTTGCCGTTTTTCCATAATCCTGAGTCAGTTGCGTCATAAATTAAGCCTTCGAAAGCTAACCAAATTTCATCTCGATCTTGCCCGTTTCTCAATGCCAACTGGTTCACATGGTAGGTCGGCAGGTCTTCAAAAAAGTTTTTATTCATAATTTCTTGGCAAAGTTGCAAGGTGAAGCAACTATCTCCTTATTTTTGTTGTCTTGAAATTGTTGGAAGGGATCCAATACCTATAACTCAGGCATATTTTGGAAGCAGTTCTTCTTATTTGTATTTTTGCACTCTACATTCTTTTAAGGCTTGCGCTTGGCGGAGGTGAAACTGCTACGTGCAGGCAAATGAAAAAACACAAAGAAGGGCTTGAAATGTTACGTTTGCGAAATTATGAGTCTGCTTTTCATTATTTCGATTTGCTAGTAGACCAAGAACCACATAATGCCCTTGCACATGCCATGCGTGGGCGCTGTTACCTGGAAATGGACAAATATGAAAACGCTTTGATAGACGCTGCAAAAGCTATCAAGCTGGATAATACGTTTTCGCACCCTTACCTTACCAAAGGCCGAGCTTTGTATGAAATGGGCATGCTGCACGAAGCTGTGCTAGAATTTGAAAAGGCTGTTTGGTACAGTAGAAAAGATTCAGAAGGGTACAGGTGGAGAGGTTTGGTTCACTGCCGACTTGGTTACCATGTTCATGGGGAAAGTGATTTGAAAAAGGCTGTCGAGTTAGGCGATGAAAATGCCCAATATCTGCTTAGAAGGCGTGACGATGTGAAAATATGGGGAAATCAGAAATATTGATTCCAAGGCTAAAAGGTTAATATTCAAACACAAATAGGATATTTTCAGGCTTACCCCTTACCTTTGTTGAAATTCCATTCTTAGGGTCATGAACAACAAAAAGCAAGAATTGCTGAAAGAAGTCATTCAGCATATCGATATTAAAAAACACAACATGGTGCCCATGATAGAAGCCATGGGCGATATGGCTTTTCAGGCAAGAAACCTGAGTCGGGCAGCGCATATTTTCAACAAAATGCAGGAAGATAAAGAATGTGCAGTGTTTCTGACATTGGCAGGTTCTTTAATATCGGCTGGCTTAAAACAAGTCATAGTCGACCTGGTTAAAAACAATATGGTAGACGCCATTGTAAGCACAGGCGCCAACATAGTGGACCAAGACTTTTTTGAAGCCATTGGTTTTAAACACTACAAGGGCACCCCTTATGGGGTTGACGACAACGAACTTCGAGAGTTGATGATAGATAGGATTTACGACACTTTTATTGACGAAGAAGAGCTACGTATTTGCGACGATACCATTGGAAGAATTTGCAACTTGCTGCCTACCAAGCCACATTCTTCACGTGAGTTTATTCGTGAAATGGGTCGCTTCCTGGATGAAAACCAGGAATATGCTGCTTTCAGGGAAGACTCCATCGTATACCAGTGCTACAAAAAAGGAGTTCCCATTTTCGTACCTGCATTTTCTGATTGTTCTGCAGGTTTTGGCCTTGTTCACCACCAATTTCACAATCCAGAAAAACACCTCAGCATCGACTCAGCTAAAGACTTTCTTGAAATCACCAAAATAAAGCTGCACAATCCTGAATCAGGTATTTTTATGATTGGAGGAGGTGTTCCTAAAAACTTTGTACAAGACATCGTTGTAGCTTGCGACATACTTGAAAAAGAAGCTCCTATGCATAAATATGCCGTGCAAATTACCGTCGCAGATGAGCGAGATGGTGCCCTCTCTGGTTCAACTTTGAAAGAAGCTTGCTCTTGGGGCAAAGTAGATGTGGTTTATGAGCAAATGGTATGGGCCGAAGCAACAATTGCAATGCCACTAATTGCAGGATATGCTTACCACAAAAATTCGTTCGTTGGAAGGCCAGAGCGCAGGTTCAATGATGTGCTTGACCGTGTAACTGTTGAAGCTTGATTGCTGATTGCATAAATGAAAAAGCCCTGATTACAACAGGGCTTTTTTTTGTCTAAAACCACAAGGTCTTTTATACCTCGACTGTTTCGTAAGGATTTTGGAGAACCAAAGATAGTTTTTTCTTCAATGGATCTATTGACTCTTTATTCTTAGTCTTGTAAAGCACAAGAATTTCGTTCACGACTTCAACCAAAGAAATAAGCTCAAGCACTTCATTTCTAATAGCTGTCTTTAAGCCAACTTCCTTAGCTTCTGAAAGCCTTTTATTCAACTTGTTAATTTCTCTTAGTAAATCATAAGAGAATGCAATTGTAGATTCCAAAGCCCTTTTATCTGTTTCAGTTGACTGACCTTGTTCCAGGTTCTTAACAGGATTGATTGATCTGATCCTATTTAGAAAAACAGATTTGAACTCTTTGTTAACCAATGAGTGAATAGAGGTTCGGACTAACATATATATCGGTGCCATTTTCATTTGACTTTACAATTTTGAAGGTTTCAATTTTGGCAAAATACCCATAAGGCTCAAAAAAACACGTATGTAAGTTTTTGATAACAGGAACAATGTTTCATCTAAGCTCATGAGAAACATAAAGATATAGTTCAAGTACTTACGAAACAAATCCAAATGGATAAAATGATAAATTTAATGAAAGTTCTACTTCCAAATTATAAAACGCAATGATGAATATTACGGAACATAAATAAAAAGTACAAAAAAAAAGGCGCCTTACTAGACGCCTCTTTTCAACCTGATTCTGAGAAAGCTAAATAAACTATTTTAAAAGCGACACGATGTCATCGCTCATTGGATTTGTTGATGAAGGAAAAAATGCAACAGGTTGACCGTTTTCGTCAATCAAATATTTGCAAAAATTCCAGGTAGGTGATTTGTCTAATTTTCCGTTCAGTTCCTTGGTCGATAACCATTTGTAAAGTTCATGCTGGTCGCTTCCTGTCACACTTATTTTCTCAAACATTTGAAAACTCAAACCATAATTTTTAGTGCAAAACTCTTTTATATCAACATTGCTGCCTGGTTCCTGGCGACCAAAATTGTTTGCAGGAAAACCAAGCACAACGACTTTGTCGCCAAATTTTTTGTGCAATTGCTCAAGATCTTTGTATTGACCTGTGTAGCCGCATTTGGAAGCTACATTAACGAGAAGAACTTTTTTTCCTTTAAAGGATTTGAAATCAATGCTTTTACCATCTATGGATTTAACAGCAAAGTCATAAAACGACTTATTGGCTTTTGCAGTACTTTCACTTTTAGTGAAGTTTGCAGTGATTAAACTTGCCATCGAGAATAAACAAAGAAAGACTGTCTTTATCATAAGGTTAATTTTTTAACTTAATAATAACGACGTCTTAAGGTTTTTTGTTTTAACGCAGATCTGATCTGATTTTAACCATTAACAGTTTCTACAGCTTTTTTTGCTAATTCAGCACTGCTGTTTTGCACTTTTGAAAGTGTTTCATTGGCTATTGAGCTAAGCCGGCTCACTGTGCTATTCAGATTTTTTGCCAAATCGTCTTTAAAATCGCCGGCTTTGTTGGCAATTCTTTTTCGGGTTTCTTCACCAGATTCAGGTGCTAGCAAAATTCCAGCAACTGCTCCTAGAGCTGCTCCACAGATAATTCCGAGAATTACTTTTTGATCGTTTGTCATGGTTTTTAAAATTTAAATGTTACTTCACTTACGGATTTAAGATATCAGGCCTATCTCCCTGACTTTCAAACGTAAAGTTAAAGGAAGAATTTAGAAAAATCCAACACCTGTGGATAACTTTTTCTTAATTAACTTTTTTTTAATAGAGAACCTATGCTAGCTCAGCTTCAACCCTTCGACCTCTTATGCCATTCTTTTGCATAGATCGGATAATATGCTGTGCTTCCCTTTCAGGTATTTCTACCAAACAATGCTGATCAAATATCTCAATATGACCAATTTGTTTGCCCCGCACATTGGCAGAGCTAGTGATGGCGCCAACAATATCTCTTGGCTTAATCTGATTTTTATGCCCAATACCCAGCATCATTTTAACCATACCAGGGCTTGAGTCCTGAGAACCAAAGCCAGCTTTTTTAAATGGCTTTCTTTCCCTGTCTTCGTGTTTGAACGATTCTGTTTTTTGGTAATATTTTTCGATGATGTCGGTTTCAACCTGTTTGTTGTCTCCCAAATACAGTTTAACCATAGATCGGATAATTTCTTGAGCGTCGAGTCCCTGGTTAAACAAATCATTGATGAGGTCAATATTTTCCCAATCTTCGGTCAACTTCGCTGTTTCGCCCACTTTATCTATGAACTTTTGTCGACGCAACATGGCAATTTCCTTTAGGGTAGGAACCTTGCCTTTGGTGATTTTATCGTTGGTATATTTTTCAATGTACTTCAACTTTCCAAAATCACGTCGGCCAATAAAAGTAAACGACATGCCTTTTCTTCCGGCACGGGCTGTTCTACCAATTCGGTGAACATAAAACTCGTTATCGTTAGGAAGGTCATAGTTTATTACAGCCTCAATATTATTCACATCGATACCTCTTGCCGCCACATCAGTAGCTAAAAGCACATTTACCAGGCCTTTTTTGAACCTGGACATTACGCCGTTTCTGGAAGACTGTTTCATGTCGCCGTGCAGGCCTTCAACGGCCATGCCGTCCATTTGAAGTACTTCCATGAGGTCGTCGACCATTTTCTTGGTGTTACAAAACACCATAACTTTGGTCAATTGGTGAAATTCTATCAAGCGTTTTACTGCTTCAGTTTTTAGATTGTTATCAATCTCAAAATAGAACTGATCAATTTTAGGTGCAGTTAGGGCCGTTTTTTCAATAGATACGGTAACAGGACTCACCAAGTACTTTGTAGTTAGTTCCCTGATTTCCCTCGACATGGTGGCCGAAAACAAAGCGGTTTGCTTTTCTTCAGGCATGGCCTGCATGATTTCCTCGATATCTTCTATGAAACCCATGCTTAGCATTTCATCAGCCTCGTCCAACACAAAATATTGGATGTTGTCGAATTTCAGCACCCTTCTTCTCATCATATCCATGACTCGACCAGGAGTACCAACCACAACATGCACACCTTTTTTGAGCATGGTGATTTGGCGCTCAATTGAATCGCCTCCAAACACTGGAAGCACATATAAATTGGTGCCATTCGTGATTTTCTTAAGCTCATCGCAAACTTGATTTGCAAGTTCACGAGTGGGACAAAGAACCAGGGCTTGAACCTGCTTTTTGTTCAGATCAATTTTTTCGAGCAAAGGCAAACCAAAAGCAAAGGTTTTGCCAGTTCCGGTTTGGGCCTGACCTATCATGTCCATGCCTTCAAGCAATACAGGAATGGCCTGGCTTTGAATAGGGGTAGCTTGCTCAAATCCTAGAGCTGAAATGGCTTCCAATACCCATTCGGATAATGGAAGTTCGTCGAAACGTAGTTGTTGCATAAAAGAGAGAATCTTTTCAGCGTGTTAGGAGCAAAAACTCTGGGGGTGCGAAAAGATTTAATGAGAAGTGAAAAACGATTTATCAAATTTGCACGCAAAAGTAAAGACAAATTTGGCCTAATCCTAAACATTTCAATTTGTTACAGTATTTAATGCTCTGAAAATTTACCTCCATTTGAAACAAAAAATTTCTCTCCATTCCAATTCCCTGTCTGCTAGATTCATTCTATTTTTTTTTTCATGCTGCCTTTTCCAAGCGGTGGAGGCGATTGCAAAACAACCTTTTCCAATAGCAGACAATTATAAACTTACAATAAAAAAAGCCTCTTCACCTGTAAAATCAGATGGCATACTAGACGACCCAGCCTGGGCAGAAGCAGATACCGCATTTTCCTTTTTTCAGCATTTTCCTTTTGATTCCAGTTTTTCAAGGGTAAAAACAATGGTGATGGTAACCTATGATGACCGACATATTTACATTGCAGCCATTTGCTTCGACGACATGCAAAGTCTGAATGTGCAATCGCTCAGAAGAGATTTTGCCTTGAAAACCAACGACAACTTTGCCGTATATATTGATCCGTTTCTTGATGGTGCAAATGGCTTTAACTTTGCCGTTACCCCTTTTGGAAATCAGAGGGAGGCCTTGATTCAAGTTGGAGACAGGTCATACATCAATTGGGACAATAAGTGGTTTTCGCAGGTAGAGCGACTAGATGGAAAATGGATTGTTGAAATGGCTATTCCGCTGACAACTATTCGATACAGCCATGGATTAGATCATTGGAAAATCAACTTTAGCCGAACAGATGTGAGTGAAAATGAAGTGTCGACATGGGTGCCTATTCCAAGGAATTTTGAACTCACCACGCTTTCATATACTGCGGACTTGCTTTGGGATCAACCCTTAAAAAAGGCTGGTGCCAATGTTTCGCTCATACCCTATGCAGCTACTCGGGGAGACAAAACTTACGCCCAAACTGAAGGAAAAACAAATACTTCGGCAAGTTTTGGAGGTGACGCTAAAATTGCTGTAACCTCAGGTTTGAATCTTGATTTGACTGTAAACCCGGATTTTTCTCAGGTTGAAGTAGATAGGCAAGTAACCAATCTTAGCCGATTCGAACTTTTTTTTCCTGAACAGAGACAATTTTTCACAGAAAACTCCGACTTATTTTCCTCGTCGGGTTTTAGCAGAATCAGGCCATTTTTTTCTCGAAGAATTGGGCTCATCAATAATCCTTTTGGCCAAGGAGTATTGCCAACTACCATATTGTTTGGTGCCCGTTTGAGTGGAAAACTGAATCCTGATTGGCGTATCGGATTACTCAACGTTCAAACTGACAACAACCCTGGTTCCGGCACATTTGGTGAAAATTTTACTGTTGCCACCGTTCAAAGAAAAATTTTCAATAGGTCGAACATAGCAGGTTTGTTTGTGAACAAAACCTCACTCGATCCCTCCAACCCGGATTTAGGGTTCAAACCAACAGACAATAGAGTGATTGGCATAGATTACAATCTAAGCTCTAAAGACAACAGATGGAATGGCAAAATTTTCTATCATCAAACCTTCAGTACTTTACCAAAT
Source organism: Cytophagales bacterium (assembly GCA_038205175.1). Classification (GTDB taxonomy): domain Bacteria; phylum Bacteroidota; class Bacteroidia; order Cytophagales; family Flexibacteraceae; genus JBBRCC01. The sequence goes on from JBBRCC010000002.1 coordinate 21,807, forward strand.
AAGGATAATTATGCACACGCATCCTGGATCAGGTACAACGTGCCGAATTGGATTATTGACTGGAATCATGAATTTGTAGGCAAGAATTACAGACCCGAAGCAGGTTATATTTTGCGTGACAATCACTGGAGGCTGGAGCCTTCTGTCGAATACCGTCATTATCCTAACTCATCGAAGGTAAACTACCATGGCTTTCAAGGATATGCAGATGCATACTGGAGTGCGACTGATTTAAGAAAAACAGATCAGTCTTTAGACTTGACCTATAAACTTTGGATGAAAAACACCACCTACTTTGCTGTATCAGCCCAAAACGAATACATTTATCTTTTCAGGGATTTTGACCCCACAAACACCGGCGGAGAGCGATTAAAAACTGGAACTGAATATAATTATTCAGCACTGTCTTGCAGCTTAAGCACCGATAGAAGAAAAACAATTTCTTATGGGTTCACTGGTAGAACCGGAACGTATTTCAACGGCAACAGACATGCAGTAGGTGGCGATATATCTTACCGTTGGCTACCTTGGGGCATATTTTCTCTGGCTGCCACTTACGATAAGTTGTTATTCCCTGAACCGTACAAATCGGCCAATTTTCTTCTTTTGGGCCCCAAAGCCGAACTTTCTTTTAGCCGATCGTTGTTTTTTACTACTTTTTTCCAATACAATCAACAGGCCAATAATGTGAATGTTTTTTCACGTCTTCAGTGGCGTTTTGCTCCGGTATCTGATTTATTCGTAGTTTACACAGAAAATTACCTTCCCGATCCAGTTCGTCCAAGAAACAGGTCGTTGGTAATTAAATTAACTTATTGGTTCAATGTGTAGCTATGGATGCAATTGAAAAGTACGCCATCATTGTTGCGGGAGGAAGTGGTTCCCGCATGGGCTCAAAAATACCCAAACAGTTTTTAAAACTGGGTGCAAGGCCTATTTTAATGCATACGCTCCACTTGTTTGCTGAAGCAGTTGAGCTCAAAGAACTCATTTTAGTGTTGCCGGCTGAATTTCATGCTTTTTGGCGAGAGCTTTGTCATGAGCATGAATTCGATGAACCGCATCAATTGGTAGAAGGCGGTGAAACCCGTTTTCATTCGGTAAGAAATGGATTGTGCATCATTGAAGGAGAACAAGGGATTGTAGCGGTGCATGATGCCGTGAGGCCTTTTGCAGGAGCAGAATTGCTTCACAAATGCTTTCATGCAGCATGGGAACATGGCTCTGGCGTAGCAGCGGTACCTTTAAAAGAGTCTATCAGATTGAAAGAGCCAAATGGAAATTCTACGGCTATGGACAGGGCAGATTTTATGACCATTCAAACTCCACAGACTTTCAAATTGAGCTTACTCAAAGATGCTTTCAGGCAAAAATATTCTCCGGAGTTTACTGACGATGCAACTGTTTTGGAACGGGCAGGGCACCCTATATTTTTGGTTGAAGGGCATTACCAAAATATAAAAATTACAACGCCCGAAGATATGGCGTTGGCTGAAAGGTGGATAGGATCCTTGAGTTAAGATTGCTTAGTTTCGTCCAGCATCACCTTATCCATGCAGGCCAAAAGAATTTTGCAAACTTCTCTGATCTCGCTTTCAGAAATGATAAGTGGAGGAGCAAGCCGCATACTGTTGTCGCAATATAAAAACCAATCTGTAACAACACCATGTTCAATAGCCAGGTCAATTACTTTTTTCAATGTGAAAAAATCTGGCATTTCAGCGGCCATCATTAAACCCTGGCTTCGAAAAGCTGTGATCAAAGGGTGAACCAATAAGCTTCGAAATAAATGCTCTTTCTGTTTTACTTTAGAGAGAAGGTTCTCTGTTTCCAATGCCTCGAAAACACCTAAGGATGCTGCACAACACACAGGATTGCCGCCAAAAGTTGTGAGATGGCCTAAAAATGGATCAGTTTTAATGCAGGCCATCACCTCTTCTTTTGCTAAAAATGCGCCTATAGGAAGTCCTCCGCCCATACCTTTAGCTGTAACCAGCATATCGGGTACAATGCCAGTTTGTTCATAAGCCCAAAAAGTGCCAGTTCGCCCAAAACCGCATTGAATTTCATCTAAAATAAGCAAAGTGCCGGTAAATGTGCATCGGTCACGTAGTGCCTGAAAATAAGCTTTACCAGCAAACTGAACACCTGCCTCGCCTTGCACAGTTTCTATAATTACTGCTGCAGTTCTACAGGAAATAATTTCCAAATCATCGATATTGCCATACCGAATTTGACTCATGCCGGGCAATAATGGTCGATACGCCTGCTTGAAGTATTCACCACCGCCTATAGAAAGGGCGCCATGGGTGGAACCATGGTAAGCTTTTTCGCAACTCACAAATTCACTTCTGCCTGTACTTCTTTTAGCCACTTTCATGACTCCTTCGATGGCTTCCGTTCCGGAATTCACAAAATAAACTTGGTCAAGTTTACTTAAAGTAGTTGCTGCCAGCTTTTGAGCCAAAATCACCTGAGGGCTTTGCACATATTCACCATACACCATGAGGTGCATGTATTTGCCCAATTGGCTCTCTATAGCAGCCACAACTTTTGGATGTCTGTGACCCACATTGCTCACTCCTATTCCTGAAATGAGATCAATATAGCGTTTGCCATTCGGTGCATACATATAGATGCCTTCAGCTCTTTCAATTTCGAGCATGAGGGGTGCATCGGATGTCTGAGCAAGGTGGCGAAGGAAAAGTTGGCGATTGGTTAACAAAGTCAATAGAGAAAGTTTAAAACCAGAAGTTAAGATAAGACATTTTCTTATGGGCAAATGTTGGGGCAATATTTGCCAAATTTTTGTTTTACAGGAAGTAAACTACCATTTTTGCACTCCTTTTTCGAAAACAAGTGCGCCTGTTTGAAGAAAAGCAAACGTTATGTCGAACGTCAAGCTATTTTCTGGTACTGCTTCCATTTACTTGTCCGAGAAGATCTCGGCCAATTTTGGGCAGCCGCTTGGTTCGATGACCATGAACAAATTTAGCGATGGAGAAATGTCGCCTGTGTTCAACGAGTCAATTCGAGGTCATCATGTATATTTGATTCAGGCCACATTTGCACCAACCGATAACCTGATGGAACTGTTGCTCATGTGCGACGGAGCCAAAAGAGCCTCAGCAGCCTCTGTTACCATGGTGATTCCTTATTTTGGCTATGCCCGGCAAGACAGAAAAGACAAACCAAGGGTTTCTATTGCAGCCAAACTAGTAGCAAATCTACTTTCTGCAGCAGGGGCACAACGTTTGATGACCCTTGATCTTCATGCAGGACAAATTCAAGGTTTTTTCGATTTTCCAGTAGACCATTTGGATGCCTCGGCTGTTTTTGTTCCCTATTTACAATCGCTTGATTTGGACAACATTAAGTTTGCATCTGCAGATGTAGGCGGTGTGAGTAGGGCACGTGGTTATGCCAAATATTTTGGAGTCGACCTGGTAGTTTGCGACAAACACAGGGTGCGGGCAAATGAAATTGCCTCTATGCAAGTAATTGGTAATGTAGAAGATGCCGATGTGATTTTGGTCGACGACATCATAGACACTGCTGGCACATTGTGCAGAGCAGCAGATATTATCAAACAAAAGGGGGCACGATCAGTAAGAGCCATTGTTACACATCCGGTTCTTTCAGGCAATGCTTACGCCAATTTGGGGCAGTCATCTCTCAGCGAGTTGGTTGTAACCGATTCTATTCCATTGAAGCAAAATTCATCCAAAATAAAGGTATTGAGTGTGGCACCTCTGTTTGCAGAGGCCATTGCACGTGTGCAAACACACCAATCCATTAGCACGCTTTTCATTTAATTTTTCATAAAAAACGTTTCAGACCAATGAAGTCAATTGAGATTGTAGGGTTTAAAAGAGCGAATCTCGGAAAAACCACGGCTAAATCAGCCAGAGAAAATTCCAATGTTCCATGTGTATTGTATGGTGGCAAAGAGCAACATCATTTTGAAGTTCCAATGTCCCTTTTCAAAGATCTGGTTTACACACCTAAAGCACATTTGGTAGACCTGAATATAGAAGGCACCAAATTCAGCGCCATGTTGCAGGATGTTCAATTTCACCCTGTTAGCGAAATGCTTTTGCATGCAGATTTCATGCAGATTTTTGAAGACAAGGACGTGAAGATGGAGGTGCCAGTAAAACTTACAGGAAATCCAGAAGGTGTATCCAAAGGCGGTAAATTGGTTCAGAAATTAAGAAAGCTGAAAATTAAGGCTTTGCCAAAAGATTTGCCCGATTTCATTGAGCTTGATGTTACTGCACTCGATCTTGGCAAAACATACAAAGTGAGCCAAATTAAGCCAGCTAAATTCACCATTTTAAATGTACTTTCGGTACCGGTTGTTACAATCGAGATTCCAAGGGCATTGAAAGGCAAGCAGGCAGAAGCTTCTTAATCATATACACCAGACACAACCGACAAAACCCTGGCTATGGTCAGGGTTTTTTGTTTAAAAAGGAGTCTCTTCTTTTTGCTCTTCAGGCATAGCATCTCTTCGCTTAGCTGCACCCATAAATCGGAGGTGGGAGTAGGTTACTACGTTTCCCAATTCAGCAATTATTTCGTTCCAACTCATTTCAGTTTGAAGCCGCTGCCTGATGGGTTCAACCAACGCCGAAGGCACAAATTGCTGCACTTCGAGCTCACCCTTTTCAACAAAATGTGCCAAATGACCCTCGATGGTTGAAGTGGCAAAATTTCTTTCTTTAGCTATTTCTTCAATGCTTTTGCCCTCTTTGAACAAATCGAAGCTCAGTTTTTTAGTATCAGGTTTATCTGACTTTGCTTTTGCAGACCTCGCTTCCGTGCGCATGTTGCTTAGGGCATCGAGGTTCGATTGCAAACTATGTTCGTTGGCGTAAGAAGTTATCATATCCAACAACAAACGTCCATATTGCTTCACTTTTGTTGCGCCAATACCCTGAATTTGAACCAACTCCTGCGAAGTAAGAGGCAAGGCAGTTGCCATGGCTTTTAAAGTATTTGTAGGCAAAACCCTGTAGATGGGCAAATCTTTGTCTAAAGCCTCCTGATCTCTCCATGTCAACATTTGATAATACAAAGCGGCGTTTGGAATTCTGGAATTGGCTACCGCAGATTTGGCACCCGCAAACACAATGGGTTCCCATTTGTCGAGCATGATTTGCTTTCTGTCTTTAAGGAATTTTTGAATATCGAATCCTTCTTTGGCCAATTCGATATGCTTGAGTTGAAGTTCCCAGGTATCGAAAAATTCTTTTAATAAGGTCTTCAAGTCAGTAGCCGTTGCCTTATTATCCGTTTCAACCGGGCATGCCTTTAACAATTGTAAAAGTGAAGTCAATTTTTTTATGTAATAAGGAACTGCCAACCTTACTTTCTTATTCAAATCTTCTGTGCCTGCATGCTGATCTATAAAAACATGAAACTTCCTAATTACTTCCAAAAGCGCCTGAATGTTATCATTGAGGCTAGTCAGCCAAGTTTGATTTGCTTCGTGTTGAATGGCCTGGTTTTCAGCAAAAATCTTTTTCAGCCTATTGAAAATGAAATGCGTTGAGCCCAAACTGAAGGTGCTTTTCAGTCTCTTTTTGGTGTAGTCGTGAAGCGAAGATTCAAGTTGAGAAGGCAACATCTCGCCACTAGGACGGGTTTGGGTGTATTGATCAACGGATTGATTTGTGGAGAGTCTTTCAGATCGAACTGGCGACTTCAGCACCATTCCTTCCAGAGTTCGGCAGCGGCTAAGTGCCACATATGCTTGGCCAGATGCAAAAACATCTTCGGCATCGATAATGGCTTTTTCAAATGTGAGCCCTTGACTCTTGTGAATGGTGATGGCCCATGCAAGTCGTAGTGGAAATTGCACAAATGAACCAATTTCTTCCTCTTCAACTTGTCCGTTTAAGAGGTTGGGCACATAGCGAATGTTTCCCCAGGTATACCTGGCAACGTTGATCGGAAGGTCGTCTCCAGGACAAAGCACTTTAATCATATCGTGCTCAATATTAACTACTTTACCTATTTTCCCATTGAAAAATCGCTTGTGCTGATTCAAATCATTTTTCAAAAACATAACCTGTGCTCCTACTTTCAAAGCCAGGTTTTCTTCCGCAGGAAATGCTTTGTTCGAAAAATCACCATGAATAGCGGCGGGGAAATATTCCAGCGCTGTTTCGAGCTTTTGGAGAAACATTTCGTTGATGGCGCTGGCCTTGTTGTTGTGGGTTGTCAGGGTAATAAATCCTTCGTTTTCATCAGGCTGAAAATGAGGCTGGTAGCGTCTGTGGAGCTGCGCTGCAAGTTCAGGAACTAAGGCGTTGTTGCGCACTGCGTTCAGCAAATTGATGAATATTTCGTCTTGCTGCCTGAAGACTTTTTCGAATGAAATATGAACCGGCATGGCCTGCTGCATAACCTTTGCCGAAAAGAAAAATGGCGTTTGGTAATACTCACCCAAAATGGACCATGCCTGATCGTCAACTACGGGGGGCAATTGGTACAAATCGCCGATGAGCAACACCTGTACTCCTCCAAATGGCTCGTCTGGCCGAAATCGGACATGGCGCAGCACCACATCAATCATGTCGAGCAAATCTGCACGCACCATACTCACCTCATCAATGACCAGCAACTCCAAAGCTTGCAATACTTTGCGACGGTCGCCCACCATGCGCTGTTCTGCCAACAGCCGCTTTTTGTGAATGATTCCGAGATTTTCTAGTCCTTCTCGTTCTTCGGGAATAAAATGTTTGAGAGGAAGTTGAAAAAAAGAATGGATGGTTACTCCTCCGGCATTGATGGCTGCAACTCCGGTTGGCGCCACCACCGACATATCTTTCAGTGCATGTTCTTTTACATACTTCAAAAAAGTGGTCTTTCCTGTGCCAGCCTTGCCTGTGAGGAAAATAGGTTTATCGGTATATTGAACAAAATCGAAGGCCAGTTGAAAAGCCTCTGTAATTTGGGTTGGTTCAGAAGATATCATATTTCATAAAATAAATGTTAACAAGTGCAACTGCATCGTTGACTGCTATACTAGCATTGACAATCCAAGTTTTCGAAAGCAAGGTAAGCAGCATTGATAAATTGACAAAATCAGAAAATATTATTTTCCGATTTTGAAAGCAGAGAGATAGCAAAATTTAAACACAGAAGCCAAACCGTGGGATTGCTAATTCTTAAAATAGAAACGAAATAGGTGTTGATAGACGGATATCCGCAATTATTTAAGGCAGAAAATTGACCTTAACTCGCTCTACGCTTAATTTCCTTCATCACAAGCTGCAACTCTCTGCTGGTTTGACCAGCAATGGAAGTATTTTCTTGAGCTCTTCGGGTAAGGTATGGCATCACAGCTTTTACTGGACCATAAGGCACATATTTAGCTACATTGTAACCAGCTTTTGCAAGGTTGAAACTTAAGTTGTCGCTCATGCCGAGTAGCTGTGCAAACCATACAGAAGGATGGTTATGAGCAAGCCGACGAGCATCCAATTCCTTTGCCAAAAGCATTGAGCTGGCTTCGTTGTGGGTTCCTACACAAAAATGAAGGACCTCGAAATGATCGAGGCAAAACAGAACAGCTGCATCAAAATCTTTATCGCAATGTGCTTTGTCGGGCTGAATTGGATTTGGATATTTCATCTCCTTAGCCCGCTTTGTCTCCTTTTCTATGTAAGCACCTCGCACCAGTTTTGCACCTAGTTTATACCCCTTTATTTGCGCATCAAAATAAGCCTGCTGCAAGTTGGGCAGCATATCCCAGCGATAGAGCTGAAAAGTATTCCACACGATGGCCGTTTGTTGGTTGTATTTTTCCATCATGCAGTAGCACAAACGGTCTATTACCTGTTGAATCCAGGTTTCTTCCCCATCAAAAAAAATTCTAACATTTCTGGTCGAAGCTTCTTGGCAAATGGCTTCGATTCTTTCCTCCAATTTAAGGTAAGCATCTCTTTCAAATGGCAACAAGCTTCTTTTAGCCTGCACTTTCGCCATCAAATCAAAAGAACCTATGCCTGTGAGTTTAAATACTGTGAAAGGAATAGCCGGGTTATTTTCTGCCAAACGAATGGTGCCCAACACTTGTTCCATGGTTTTATCGAAACCGGCTTCTGTTTTTTCACCCTCAACTGAGTAGTCGAGAATAGTCCCTATTTGATTGCTGTGAAGAAACTGAATGGTTTTTTTACAATCTTCAATAGACTCGCCACCACAAAATTGGCTGTAAACGGTTGGCTTAATGGCCCACTTGATTGGCAAGCTCCAAGAAAGTGCCTTTTCTAGTAATCTGGTTCCCCATTGAACCATTTTCTGATTGTTCATCATTTTGAACAACCAATACATTTTTCTCAGCTGAAAGGCCGATCTGGACTGAAATGCGATTTCGGTGTTGTCAAACGAAAGTTGACCAACAGGCGTTATAGCCATTGTAGATGTTTCGGAGTTCATTTTATCAATTCGCAAACATAAACTTTAGGATTGGCTTCTTTGTTCACGCATAAAATTTTTCAATTCAGTTTGTTCATTTAGAAACATTTGTCTCTAATTTGCGAACATTTTAATTTAATCATCAGTACCTTTGTACTTCATTGACAGTACTTTAATGAAAAAGTTTTTTATATTTCTGCTTCTCCTACTCTTTAGCCGAGTTCTGCCTGCTCAATCGTTGCTGGTAGTACCCGACCAAATGGAGGTAGGAGACATGCTGCTAAAAATTGATGATTCGGCCAAAGAGACCATCCAGAAGTATTTCCAACCTATTACCAAAAACAATAAATTTTTCAGGCAACTTGTAGAACGCACGGATGGTTATATGCCCATTGTGGAGCGAATTCTTGCAGAAGAGGGCGTGCCAGAAGATTTTAAATACTTGGTTATTCAAGAAAGCAGCTTGGTTTCTGATGTTGTTTCAACTTCGAATGCAGTAGGTTTTTGGCAGTTCAAAAAAGAAACAGGAATGGATTTCGGTCTTCGGGTAGACGAGGAAATAGACGAACGGATGAACATTGTAGCATCCACAAGAGCTGCTGCCAGGTACTTGAAAAAGCAAAACTACTACCTCAACAATTGGATGTTTTCTTTACTGAGTTATTATGCTGGTTTGAGTGGAGCAAAATCTATCATCGATCAAAATAAAATTGGCTCCAAAGAACTGATTATCGACGGCAATACACATTGGTACATATTGAAATTTTTGGCTCACAAACTTGCTTTTGAGCCAAATCTAAACCGAAATACCCAACTCCCACTTCAGGTGCTGGAATACCCAGAATGCGAAAACAAGACGCTGGAAGATATTGCCACAGAAACCAATTATCCGCTTGAGCAAATTCAATTTTACAACAAATGGTGCTTGAAAGGCAGGGTACCGACAGATAAGGACTATACCGTTTTGGTACCTGTGAAACTTGAAGATATGGCAGGCTTTGCTATGGTTGCCAATGGACCAACCCAACCTCATGTAGAAGCGCTGAAGCCATGGAGAGAAAAAACGTTTTTTGGTTTATTTGAAAAACCTGTAACCGAGGTGAAGGCAGATGGAAGCATGAGCAGCAATGAGCCCATTTTCCTGGCATGGAATGGCATAAAAGCAATTCAAGCTAAAAAAGGAGACAACATAGCCAAACTGTGTTTACAGGCCAATCTGGATAAAGAAGACTTTTTGACTTATAACGATTTGCGGGCCTTCGATGCTGTGCAATCAGGCATGGTTTATTACGTTAAAGCAAAGAAAAACAGGGCCAAAATTCCATATCACACTGTAAAGCCCGGCGAAACCTTGTGGGAAGTATCGCAAAACCATGGGATAAAAATGGTTGCACTGCTGAAAAAGAACAGGATGAAAAAACCTGAAAAACTAAAGCCTGGGCGGGTACTTCATTTGAGACAAACCATGCAGGCCGACGAGCCAATCAGGTACGAAGAAGTTCCAGGCTTTGAAGAAAAAAATAACAACTTTATAGTTAAAGCAAAGCCAGTTTCTACACCAGGCCAAATTCGGAAAACACAAGATTCAACCTTGAATTTAATTAATCAGAAGATATTGGCGAGTTTAAAGCATGACACCATTATCAGTCAAATCGACGACGAAGATGAAGAGTCAGCACCCACAATAGCCATAAACCTTGAAAAACCGGCGGCGCCTGAAACAGTAATGGCGGCAGTTCCAAAAGCGCCAGCTTTACCTTACAAAACTATGCCTGCAAGAAACAAAGTACCTTCAAGTCCAAATGTTTGTGTGGTGGAGCCGGGTATGACATTTTATGCCATTGCGAAAAAATGTGGCGTGGAAGTAGATAGTCTTTTGGCCTGGAACAACATGATGACAGGCGATTTGAAAGTGGGTCAAACCTTAAAAACTGCTCGTGAACAAAAAACGCAGGCGAAAAATTTACCAGAAAACGATACCCAAGCTTCAAGAATGAAAAACATAACTTGGTATGAAGTAAAAACCGGTGACACCATTTTTCGAATAGCCAAAGAACATGGCGTTTCGATAAATGAATTGCTGAAATGGAACGATAAAACAGAAGCCACGCTAAGCATTGGCGAGCGATTGAAGGTGCAAAGCCCTAGCAATTAATTTAAGAGGCTCAAATTCGCAATCTTGCTACGTGAACATGCTGATTTTAGCTATCTTTGTGAGCATTAATTTTGTTCATGACCCTGAAACCAGTTCGCACAGCTCTCATCTCTGTTTTTTACAAAAACCGCCTTTTAAGTCTAGTGCAAGCTTTGAAAAACCAAGGTGTTACTTTGTATTCTACAGGTGGGACTTTGAACTATTTACTGGAAAATGGATTTGATGCTATATCGGTAGAAGACCTAACGGGATTCCCTGAAATTTTGGGAGGAAGAGTGAAAACATTGCATCCAAAGATTTTTGGAGGCATACTGGCTAGAAGAGACCACCAAGAAGATGAAGTACAGGTGGCAGAACACCAGATTCCCAACATAGACATGGTGATTGTGAATCTTTATCCTTTTGAAGAAACGGTTGAAAAAGGAGGAACACCTGACGAAATAATTGAAAAAATTGACATAGGAGGAATTTCACTCATTCGGGCAGCAGCAAAAAACCACAAAGACGTTTGCATAGTTTCGCAGCCAGAACAATACGAGCAAGTGGCTGTATGGTTAAAGCAAAATGATGGAAGTTTAACAGATAGTCAAAGAAAACACTTAGCAGTAGAAGCATTCAAAACCTCTGCCTTATACGATAGCACCATTGCCAGGTATTTTGCATCAGAGCCCCCTGTGCCTGTGCAGAGTAACAGCGAGGCCAAAGTATTGCGCTATGGAGAAAACCCGCATCAAAAAGGTATGTATTTTGGGCAACTTGAAAATATTTTTACCCAATTGCATGGCAAGGAAATTTCATACAATAACCTGGTAGACATTGATGCTTGTTTAGGTCTATTAGCTGAATTCAACCATGAACATGAGTCAGCGTGCATCATTGTAAAGCATACCAACGCTTGTGGTGTTGCTGTGGCTACCTCCGCAAAAGAGGCTTATGAAATAGCTTTGGCATGCGACCCTACCTCAGCATTTGGGGGAGTAATAGCTATTAATCGGAAAATTGATCTTCCTACTGCTGAACAACTGAATCAACTATTTTTTGAAATATTGGTAGCGCCAAGTTTTGACCAGGAAGCGCTTAACTTGCTTCAGAGCAAGAAAAACAGAATTTTATTACATTTAAAAACTTTTCCAACTCAAATCTGGGAATATAAATCATTGCTGGGAGGGTTGCTGGTTCAGGAAAAAGACAACACCCTTACACCACCTTCGGAGTGGAAAACCGTAACCAAAATAACACCAACCCCAGAGCAGATTCTTGATTTGGAATTTGCCAACAAAGTGGTGAAACACACCAAATCAAACACCATTGTATTGGTTAAAAATCGCAAACTTTTAGCTTCTGGCACAGGACAAACCAGCAGGGTTGATGCCTTGCTGCAAGCGATTGAAAAAGCTAAGAAATTTGGCTTTAACCTACATGATAGTGTAATGGCCTCAGATGCATTTTTCCCTTTCCCAGATTGTGTTGACATTGCATGGCAGGAAGGGATCAAAGCAGTGATCCAACCAGGAGGATCGATGAAAGACCAGGATTCAATTGCATTTTGCGACAATAAGCAAATGGCCATGGTTTTTTCAGGAATCCGCCACTTTAAACATTAAGGATAATTTCTCCTTCTCCGTAAAGGACAAACATACACACAACGACATCTCATGGGATTTTTCGATTTTTTCACCAGCGACATAGCTATCGATCTTGGAACTGCTAACACGCTCATTATCTATAAAGATAAAATCATGGTAGACGAACCGTCTATCGTGGCTATAAATAAAAAAACGGGAAAAGTGATTGCAATAGGCAAAGAAGCCATGCAAATGCACGAAAAAACCCATGACAATATCAAAACTATTCGTCCGCTGAAAGACGGCGTAATTGCCGATTTTACTGCTGCTGAGCAGATGATTAGAGGTATGATAAAAATGACAGACCGCAAAAGCAGTTTGTTTGCTCCAGCTCACCGCATGGTGATTTGCATTCCATCGGGCATTACTGAGGTGGAAAAGAGAGCCGTAAAGGATTCTGCCGAACATGCAGGCGCCAAAGAAGTTTACATGATACATGAGCCTTTGGCAGCTGCTATTGGCATTGGAATTGATATTGAACAACCCATTGGCTCCATGATTGTTGACATTGGGGGCGGTACAACCGAAATTGCAGTGATTGCTTTGTCAGGAATTGTATGCGACCAATCTATTCGAATTGCAGGAGATGTGTTCAATAAAGATATTTTGGACTACATGCGCAGGCAACACAACCTGCTGATTGGAGAGCGAACTGCTGAAAGAATAAAAATAGAAGTTGGGGCAGCCTTGAGTGAATTGGAAAATCCACCGAGCGACTATGAAGTGCGTGGCCGGGATTTGATGACTGGTATTCCGAAGGTAATAAAAGTGACTTATTCAGAGATTGCCTTTGCACTCGATAAATCGGTGTCGAAAATTGAAGAAGCTGTTCTAAAAGCACTCGAAATTTCTCCGCCTGAACTTTCTGCTGATATTTATGATAAAGGCATACACCTTACCGGTGGCGGTGCCTTGCTGCGTGGTCTCGACAAGCGACTTCACATGCGAACCAAACTGCCTATTCACGTAGCTGAAGATCCTTTGAGGGCGGTAGTAAGAGGAACAGGTATTGCACTGAAGCACCTCGATAATTTCAAAGCTGTGTTGATGAGCTGATTTATTTCGGCAAAAACAAAAGCCAATGGGCAGTTTATTCCAGTTTCTTTTTAAATACAGGCTCTTCTTTCTGTTTGTATTGCTGGAAATGCTTTGCTCCTGGCTTATTTTCAACAACAATACTAATCAGCGATTAGCTTTCATCAGTTCGAGCAATTCAGCTGTGGCCAGGGTGTTGTCCTTAAACCAAAAAGTGCAAGACTATTTTGCCCTGCAAGTCATCAATAGCAACCTTGCTGACGAAAATGCCCGACTCAATACAGAGCTTACCAACGCCAGATTGCAGCTTGATAAAATGGGTATGGACACCACCAAACCACTCAATGAACTGGAACAGTATACTTTCAAGGTGGCCAAAGTAATCAACAACTCGGTGTCGAGGGTGAACAATTACCTCACACTTGACAAAGGCTTCGCCGACGGAATCAGAAACGGTATGGGCGTCATATCACCAGCCGGAGTTGTAGGCTCTATATTGGTTTGCTCCGAACACTATAGCACAGCTACTTCGTTGCTTCATTCTAAAATGCTTATTTCTGCTGAGATCAAAAGAATTTCTGCTTTTGGCACTGTGAAATGGACCGGAGGAGACCCAACCATTGCCGATCTCGACTTTATTGCTCCGCACCTTCAACCTGAAAAAGGGGACACAATTATCACTTCTGAATATTCGAGCATATTGCCCAAAGACATCATGGTGGGTGTGATAGACCAGATTGAACTGGCTCAAAATGGCAATTTTTATAAGATCAAAATCAAACTGGCGACTGATTTTAGTACCTTGGGCTACGTATATATTGTGGAAAACAAATACAAAACAGAGAAAGATTCCCTTCAGTTCAATACCAGCAAAGAATTTAATGAATAGCCGAAGTCTGATATTTCTGTTACTCGAAGTTGTGGTTTTTCTAAGCCTTCATGTCCTTATTCTGGGTCATTTGAGTATTGGCAGTTACGCCTTTAGCTTTGCATATCTCGGGGCTTTATTGTTGATGCCTATAACAGCTAATCCAGTAAGAGTGATGCTGTTTGCACTTTTGGTGGGTATTGTGGCCGACAGTTATTACAATTCCATTGGCATACACATGGCAAGTTGTGTGTTGCTTGCATTTTTTCGGAGTGCTGTGCTCAATTGGATTGTGCCCGCAGGTGGTTACGAACCATACATGCGTATTTCAATTCCATCTATGGGCATAAAATGGTATCTGAGTTACATGTTGCCATTGTTGTTTAGCCATCACCTGTTTCTGTTTGTGATAGACCATGCCAATTTGGGGCAATTTCCATTGGCACTTATTCAAGCTGTTGCCAGCACGGCTTTCAGCTTTTTGAGTATTATGTTTATACAACTGAGTATAGAGGGAACGAGGATGTGAAATCGACTTGCGACTGCATTTCTAAACCCTCAGCAAATATCAAAAACCAACACGCAGTTTGCAAGATAAATGAAACGAAGATATACCATTGAACAAACAATAACAATATTTAAACACTAGATAATAAAAAACCCGAATATTTCAATCCGGGTTTTTTCCATAATAGCTTTTCAAGTTCTACTCATCGCCATAGTCCTGATTACTACCCTGATCGCCAGACACCATGGGGTAATATTTGTTAAATCCTTCTTCGTATTTCGTTGCCAAATCATTGATACCCGCATTTTTAAAGGAATAAAACAACTGTTGAAGGATAAAGGCATTTGTCTGTACACCAATATCTCGTCTAGATTTATTCTTTTGCAGGTATTCGAGTTCATCTGTAGCTCGCTTAAACATCACTTCTGCAATTTCTTTCGCTTTGGCAGTATCGTTTAGCGAAATGTAGAGATTGATAAATTGCGGGGTGTATACGTCATAGGGTATAGGATTATCAGGCATTACTTTCATGCAGTAATCTGCAACTTCACGGGCTATTTTCTGCTTCACCTGAGGATCTTGCTCAGTTAACGACTCTTTGTACAACTGCTCTGCCAAAAGGAAAAAACTCTTGCGGCTGTTGAGCGGGAAGCGCTTGTAGTTTTCGTCGTAGTACACATGAGGGTTATCCAGATTTCTCCAGAAAAACTTCTTCATCATGTTCTCATACATAACAGGTGTGTTTACTACACCGTCTTCGCCTGCACCTACATTTTTGACAGGTAGCAGTCGGTATGCAAGACCTTCCATAAAGAAATAATCGAACAGCCCCATGTAGTTGCTACGTGAAAGGGTGGTTGAAAAATAAATAGGTCGTTTCCAATCATTGCTGGCAATGAGGTCGAGCACAATGAGGTCGTTTTTATAAAGAGCGGTTTTGCCAACTGTCCAATCCATCCTTTTTACCACCTTATCTTCATAACCCGGAGGCACAATGCCACTTGCCAAGACTGCATTTGTATCTACTTTTAGGAAAAATTGCTTGGACGGCCAGGTTACAACAGTGGTTCCGGCATTGGTGGGCATGGTGACACTGCGATCTTCGCTCCTAACCAAATCCATGTAAACCTTGAGGTTGATAGAGCCTTTAACCTGGGGATTTTCCATGAATGGAATGTAATCGTTTTTACCCTGGATAATATTTCTGTATTCCATGGAAATGGGTAAAGGTTCAGAATCGTAGGCTTTGTTTTTCATTTGCTCGATATACCAATCTGTTCCCAATAAACTTAGGTTCACTACCCGCACATCTGTTCTAAAACCTTCCACTTCCTGCACATACCAAAGTGGGAAAGTGTCGTTGTCGCCGCCGGTAAAAAGAATTCCATTTTTCGCACAAGAATTAAGCAGGTTTTTAGCAGAATCTACAGAATGATAGCGGTCTGATCGGTCGTGATCGTCCCAGCCCTCAGCCACCATCACGGCAGGCGCCAATAAACACAAGGCTGTGGCCACTGTGTTTCGAGCCAATTCAGATTTTAAAATCTTTTTAAATAGTTCGCTCAAGCCCAGCACACCCAGGCCAATCCAAACAGAAAAAGCATAGAACGAACCAGCAAAGGTGTAATCTCGTTCACGGGGTTCTACAGGAGGCTGATTCAGGTAAATAACAATAGCTAAACCAGTAAAGAAAAAGAGTAAACCAACAATGGAAGCACTTTGCCCGTTTTTCTTTTGGTGAAAAAATAAACCGATGAGACCAACAATGAGAGGCAACATAAAGAACTGATTGCGGGCTTTGTTGAAAGCTAAGCTTTCGGGCAATCCAATTTTAGTTTCGAAAGGGCTTAGCCAATTGGCATCCTGAATGTCACTTTCCCGCCCGGCAAAATTCCACATAAAATACCTAAAATACATCCAGCCAAACTGGTATTTGAACATATATTCAATATTCTGGGCAAAGCTTGGTTTCTTTTCTTTGGGCGGGAGTTTTACCCATTTGTTGTAGGCAGCTATGTGGTTTGGCTGAGGACTATAAATCCGTGGAAGCAAGGTTTTATCTTTGCTGCTGTACACATTTTCGAGCTTTCGGTCTACTATTTCATACTTTTTCTCTCCTTTTATGTACACTGGCGAACCCTGCACTTGATTTTCTGGCTGGGCGTTGTACAATGGTCCGTACAATAAAGGTCGGTCGCCATACTGTTCACGTTTCAGGTAACTCACAAAGCTGATGGCATTTTCAGGATTGTTTTCATCGATCGGTGGATTAAAATTTGAACGCACCAAGATGATGCCATAAGATGCGTAACCGATGATGATAAATACAAGGCAAATGAGACCTGTATTGAGCAATATTTTATTGGTTCTGATGGAGTATTGAATGCCAAACACCAAAGCTGCTATGAATAAAATCACGAAAAATATTATGCCTGAATTGAATGGAAGTCCAAAGCTGTTTACAAACAAAATTTCGAACCAGTTGGCAATAGATGGCAGATAGATGATAACTCCGCTTTGCACCAAACCAAGAATAACCAAACTTACTATAAAGGTGACAATAAGGCCCTTGGTTGAGTATTCATAACGCTTGAAATAGTAAATGTATGCCAATGCAGGCACAGCCACGAGGTTGAGCAAATGGACGCCAATAGACAAACCCATGGCATACGCAATAAGCACTAACCAACGATCTGCACCTTCTTCGTCGGCATGGTTTTCCCATTTCAACATAGCCCAAAACACAAAGGCTGTGAAAAACGAAGACATGGCATAAACCTCAGCCTCTGCCGCTGAAAACCAAGCAGAGTCGCTCCAAGTATAAGCCAAAGCACCAACTAAACCGCTGCCAATCAAGCCTACTTGCTGACCTAATGAGTAATTTCCATTCTCGGAAGGTTCAACAAGTTTACGAGCCAAAAGGGTAATAGTCCAAAACAAGAACAAAGAAGTAAAGGCACTGCTGAGTACTGAAACCATGTTAACCCAAAAGGCAACTTGAGTAACATCGCTGCCGGCCAAAAGGGAAAATAGCCTACCTACCAGAAGAAAAAACGGTGCTCCCGGAGGGTGAGGCACCATCAATTTGTAGGAAACAGCAATGAACTCACCACAGTCCCAAAAACTGGCGGTAGGCTCAACTGTGGATACGTAGGTATAAAGAGCGGCAAGGAAAACTGCCCAGCCCGAAATGTTGTTGATTTTTTTAAACTCCATAGGAGGTGGATAACGTGTATCTAATCAGAAAATGATATTTGAAAATAGCCTACTTGTGTTGGCAGGGCGCAAAACTAAAGAATTAAATGGGATTGTAGCTTTGAACCATTTGTATGCAAATGAGAATGTACTTAAACGGATGGCTATGAATCCTATAGCCACACATCGTGGAGAAAACTTATGGCTTCTGAACCACAATGGTTTCTTTGTCGTAGAATGCGGCAAAGCTCATATTTTTATATCGTTTCCAGGATTCAGGATCTGAACTTTCAATGGCGTTTTCGCCAATATAAATTAGTGGAGGTTTTATGCCGACAGGTTGAAAAAAACAAGTATCTGTAGTGCACGCTTCCAACTTCTGAAATCGCTGCTTTTCTTGTTCAAGAAACAAAGGCGCCTGACCGCTTATCATTAATTGAATCCCAGCTTTTGTGCCTTTAAAATGGAAAACAACCAGCAAAGCCAGCATAACTATAGCCCCACCTAAACCAAATTTCTGAATTCCCCTTTTTGCAGCATAGTTCGAAAGACCTGATGCAAGAAAAAGCATGGGAACAACAGCAAATGCAACCACAGCATTTTTAGTTCGATCGGGAATTTGGTTGGCAATAATAGTAAGTATCAAAGGCAGCACAAAAACCAAATAAAACCCATACAAAGCCCAAAAATGGTTGGCAAAAGAATACTTCATGATTTGTTTAATTGGCCATGACTTTTCATGTTTTGAATTCAGGAGATACCAAACAAAAAAGAGAAAAAACAGCAACAGAAATGGCATAAAATCGAGGTAGCCATAGAGATTCTCTAACTCTTTAACACTCCACCACTTCGCTGAAGCCTGTTTAATTGAACCTTTTCTGGCAAACGTGGCTGGAGAAATTACGTTGAGTAAACCTGCAATGATGGAGCCCAAAACAAAAGCCAGATTGAACGGGGAAAGCTTTTTGCTTTCGAGATAGCAGAGCCCTGCCAAACCTAAAAAGACAGGAACAAGAACAAAAAACATAGCCTCACTACTTCCCATACTCACAGCACAAGCCACAATTCCCCAAACTACGTTTTGCCCCGGCTTGCTATTTTTACTATTTGTTATGAGAGCATGAACCATTAAAACAACCAAAAAAGCAACTAAAGGAATAAGCAGCCAAACCGGAGGAAGGTTATTGAGAAATAGAATTACAGGCTTGCGAAAAATAAACATTGAAGCCAAAACCAGAGCTGAAGTCAGTATTGCCTTTTTTCCGATTTTCCATGTTGCGGCTTGCCTATCTTCAATTTGCTTTTGGAGCACCAGAAAATAGTGCATTGCTATAAACCCAAATGAGATACCTATACAATAGGTATAAGCTCCGGCCATCCAATACAAGTATTCTGCCACGTTGCGCATAGAACCTACAGCAGTGGCTGCCGCAACCAAAGTGAGAATGAGTGCTACAAAATTGCTTGCCAAAAGCCATCGAAACACTACAAACATTCCAAAGAGATACATGGTAATTTCTGCAAGGCAGTGCAGGTGATACAAGCCCACATATTCATTGAATTGTTTGCTATAAACCATAGGGTTGGCCACAGTAAGCATAATGTTGGAAAAATACCTGCCTCCCCAGCCCATGTAGCAAGCCAAATTGGCTTCTATTGCGCCCCAACTTCTTTGGAAGTTGGCATACATGTAATCGTCTGCAAATGGAACCGTGTAAAAACATCCGTAAATGAACGGAACAAGACCCAATAATGCCAAACATCCCCAAACCCAAAAATCGATACGCTTCTCCAAATTCAATATGCTGGTTCAGTAGGCAAAACTATGAAATTTTAGTGCCTATAACTACTAAAAACAGACTACACAGAAATGTACAGAAATCTAATGGATGAAAATAGTTCCTGTAAAACCTACTTAAAATTTGGCTATTGGGTCCTAAGTTTTAATCAAGATCGTAGAAATCAAAACTTAATACTACTCTCAAAATTTGTGTGGAATTAGACTTTAATACCTGATTAATATTTCTTTGAACTTTTATAAATCGTCTTCATTTTACCAGTAAAAAAGCAAGCATATTGTCTTCAACTTCGGTTCAAAAATTGAATTGGATACTTTTACAGCAAAAATTCCATTTCTATTGAAGTCAAACCCTCCTACCCGCCAATTCTTTGCTATTCCGGCACTTTGGGTTTTGGCCCTTTTCCTTTTTATTCCTTTTGCCTGGTTGGCTTTTTACAACCATCCTTCTGCCGACGATTATCCGTTGAGTCAAACAGCAAGAGATTGGGGACAATACACCACCGTAGTTGGCTATTGGAAATGCTGGAGTGCCAGGTACACTTCCATTTTTTTCATGTCAATAAATCCGCTTGTGTTTGGAAGTTTATGGAAGTATAAAGCAGGATTTGCAGGCATCTTCTTCATGCAGGTTTTAGCATTCAGGTTTTTGTTGCCTGTTCTGTTTCGCCTGGATAATGAGAATTATACATGGCTTCTTGCGGCAGTTGCAAGTCTGGTTTTTTTGAGCTCATCCCCCTCGCTTTCAAATGGATATTATTACCTGGGCGGAGCACTATTTTACCAGCCAGGCCATCTCTTGCTTACTCTTTTGGTGTTTTTGATTTTTCGATATTCTCCTCCAATAAACTGGCCGGGGAAAGCGTGGAAATTATGGATGATGATTGGCGTTCAGTGTGCCTTGGTCATTGGTCTGACAGGTTGCAATGAAGTCATGATGGTGGTCGGGCTGGCATTTGCTGGGTTGGGTTTTGGTTGGTTTTTATTGTTTAACAAGCATTTTCATGTAGGTTGGTTTTTGCTGCTGATAACTGTTATTGCATCTGCTGCCCTGGTGATATTTTCTCCTGCCTCCTTTTACCGCATGGAGGCTTCGGGCACTATGAACCGCTCATTATCCTGGGTTGCAGGAGAAGCATTGAAAGCTTTGTTTCATACAGTGTTTCAAGCATTTACATCGCCTCCGTGGCTGGCTCTATTGGGGGTATTTTGGTTTCTACAGCCAATGCCCCTCTTTTCAAACTTGACAAGGTTACAGAAAATCTGGCTCTCAATCTTTTCCGGATTTACGTTTTATTTAGTTTATTTCCCTTCTATGTTAGGTGAGGGTTTGGTTCAGGGACGGACAGAAGTCACTTTTCAATTTCTGCTTTTTGCTGTTTTGCTTTTGCTTTTTAATATTTGGCGACCAAATAGAAATGTTCTACATTTTTCTACAATAGCTACAATGCTTCTGGTTGTGTTGGCATTGGTTCCATTTGGAAAAAACTATTTGCCAGCTGTGAATGATTTGGTTTCCGGCGATGCCAAACAATATAACATGGAGCGAAACGCAAGAATTGCCTGCCTCGAAACAGCTCTTTCCGATTCTGTTTGGGTGAAGCCAGTAAGCGTAAAACCAAAAAGTTTGTTTGTGGGCGATATAGGCGATTATCCGCAACCATGGTATGACAACCATGTGGCCATTTATCATGGGAAAAAATTCATTCACCTGGTGGATGCGAAGCACCCTGAACCGACTTGTGAGTGAGTCATTTAATTCAAAATCTGCTCGATATCTTCTCTTGAAAGCGACTTGATGAAAGCGTCGTCTACAGAAATAAGGTTGTCGGCGAGGTTTTTTTTGTGCTTTTGAAGTTCAAGGATTTTTTCTTCCACTGTATCCTGACTGATGAACCGATACACAAAAACTGGTTTGTCTTGCCCAATTCTGTGGGCACGGTCAATGGCCTGTGCTTCGATGGCAGGGTTCCACCAGGGGTCAAGTAGAAACACATAGTCGGCAGCAGTGAGGTTCAAGCCAACACCACCAGCTTTCAACGACAACAGAAAGACCTGCACGTCGCTTTCTTGAAATGCCTTTACTTCACCCATTCGTTCTTTGGTTTGTCCGTCCAGGTAGCGGTAAGCAATTCTTTGTTCATCGAGCCATTTTCTGTGAATGTCCAAATGCTTCACAAACTGACTAAAAATCAATACTTTGTGACCTTCTTCCAATACTTCGTTCAACTTGAAGCGCAAATCGTCTGTTTTGCCTGAATCACCTTCATATTGGTCGTTCACCAGTTTGGGGTGACAAGCCAGTTGACGCAATTTAGTCAAGCCCTGAATAATCAAAAGTTGACTTTTTGCCAATCCTCTGTCTTCGATTTCTGTGAGTATATTGTTGCGAAAAAAGCTTTTCGCTGTTTCGTATTCCTTCTTTTGATCAGGTGTGAGTACACAATATTGCAAATATTCGACTTTCGCAGGCAGTTCTGGGGCAACCTGCTCCTTTTTTCGCCTTAAAATGAAGGGCTTCGACAATGCCTGCAATTTTCTAAGTTTGCCACGATCTTGCTTCTTCTCGATCGGAATCTGATATACTTCCCTGAAAAAACTCTGCGAGCCAAGCAAACCCGGATTCAATAGCGTCATAAGCGCCCACAAATCCATGGTGCTGTTTTCAACAGGGGTTCCGCTGAGAGCAATGAGTTGCATAGCCGAAATTTGGGTAGCAGCTTTATAAGATGCAGAACCAGGATTTTTTATGGCTTGCGCTTCATCCAAAATCATGCAGTCGAAGCGAAAACTACTAAGCAGATCCACATCGATACGCAGAGTTCCGTAAGAAGTAATGACCACATCATATTGGGCAAATGCAGCAGTATTTTTTGCCCGCAGCGACCCGATGTGTATGTAAACCGACAAGCCCGGGGCAAATCTGTTGGCTTCGAGTTGCCAGTTGTAGATCAGTGAAGTTGGGAGCACAATGAGATGCGTGTTGCCATTGTGGTTTTCTTTCAACCATTGCAAAAATGCCAGGGTTTGCACAGTTTTTCCCAAGCCCATATCGTCGGCCAGGCAGCCACCAAATTTGTATTGCCTGAGAAAATGAAGCCAGTTGTAGCCTGATTTCTGGTATGTTCTCAAATCTGCCTTGAAATGAACAGGTAGTTCAACCTCGGGCATTTCTTCTAAATTTTTGAGCCTTTCGAGTCGCTTGGTCAGGGTTACTTTTGCCAGATTTCCTTCTTTCAATTCATTGACTAAACCCAGGTGGTGCTGTTCCAACCGTTGGTTTCCCGAATTATCAATTTTGCTCAACACAAAAAGTTCGTGGTACTCCGTAAACCACTCTTCCGGAATCACTGCCATAGAGCCGTCCGGTAGTTTAAATTCTGTCTTTTTCTGGATAATATAAGTGCGAAGTCGGCTAAATGGAATCAGAAATTCGCCAAAACGGATCAACGACTTAATATCGAACCAATCAATGCCTTCCGAAATCTCTACTTTAAACTCTGGCTTACCCAGAAAATAGAAGTTGCCGTCACTGCTTTCCTGCTTCACGTGAATGCCTAAATCTTCAATCATTTGGTGGCACTGCCGAAGCCAGGAAAAAGTCTTATTCTTTGACAACAATTGTTTGCCTGTCCCAAAGTTTACGCCAGCATTTTTAAGCTTCAACACAATGTTTCGCTCAGACTGAATCTTTCTTTTGACTTTGTAAAACTTATAGCTCTCGCCATCATTATCCAGGTGAACATAAACAGGATTGGTGGGGTCGTATCGAAAGTTGAAACGGTCGTATTCAAAACGTAATTCCAGTGAAAAATCAGCTTCAAGATTTTCCTGTTCCTGGGTTCCATCTGGAAACAAGGCCAGACTTGGGGCTCTTTTATATTCCCTCAGCAAAATTACAGGTTTGGGTTCATCCTGAATAGTTCTGATGTCGAAACCATGGGCTTGCACATCGTATGCTGCAATCTGCTGAACAATAAAACCGGCATAATACTTTGGCTCTATGGCTTTGGGAATTTCCACGAACCTTTTGTGGAGAAAAGGCTTCAGTTTGGCGCCATCTACGTCATTCTCAAAATGATAAATGGTTTCGCCCAACACCATATACGCAGGATCATTGCAAATCAAATAGGCTCCTTTGTACTGAAAATCAAGCTTTTCACCTTTAAAACGCAGGGTAGGAAAGTAATGTGTATTCTCTTCGTTTTTGAAAAAATGAAACAGCACTGTAGCTTTTTCATCGGCTATGAAAAGTTCTTTCCAGGTCACTTGCCCAGCTGTGCTGGTTTCGAAAATGCGTTTGTCTTGCAAAAGATGTAATATCTTTTGATTTGTTTTTTCGGTGGTGCTTCTGATGGTATCGACCAGCAACTTGTCAGGTTTTTCTGCATGAAAAACTTTGGAAAAAAAATCGGCAGGTTGCTGTTTCTTAGAAGAATACTTTTTCAGGGTGGTCTCCTGGTTGTAGTTTTCTATAAGCTTAATGAGTTCATAGTCGGTTTGGTCGAGTGCAGTAGCGAACTCAAATGCATTTCTTGTGCTGACGACCTGGCTGTTTAGGTTTAGTTTTTCTTCAACCCCCACTTCTACTGCGAAGCATGCAAACTGGTAGCCCAGGTATTCGTGCTGCAGTAGAGAGTATACAATAGCGAACGGTTTAGCGGGGGAAACTGGCATGCCCTGATTTTAGCAAACTTCAAAACTAATGGGTTTAGTTTAATCCATTGCTTTAAAACAAAATCGGTGGATAACTTTACTTGTCGAGGGTAACTGTGGAAGGGTCACGATAGTCCCACCAGATGCCTTTTTCAACCTTTTTGTTGTAAACAGGTTTTTTTACTTTCTTTTTCATAAACAACGGAAAACTGCTTTTCTGGTCTCGTTTGTTCTTTTTAATGATTTTCTCACGCATTTTTTGACGATCAGCAATGTCATCCAACGTGAGCAAGCGTCTGTATTGAGCACTGGGGTGTGTGTTTTTGGTATTTATTCTAATTTTCAGTTTGCCTTCAAAATTTGATATCTCGTCGCTGGTATTTCTAGCTTGCTCTATTTTTTCAATAGGCGTATTAGCCACATATTGACCAGGGAAAAAGTAAGACCTAATCCGGGCCCTTCGTTCAGCTTTTGTGTTTAGATAGCCGGCTCCATATGATGCTATTTTGCTTGATTTTTTCTTTTTCATGGCCAATTGTTTTTCCCGAGACATGGTATTGCCTTTCACTGCATCTGTTATCTCTTCATTCTTGCTTTTCAGCATGGTTTTGTAAGCCTCTCTACTCAAAGTCCGACCCTTCTCAGCCTTTGTTATCTCTTCGTTTTTCTTTTCATACATGCGGTCCCGGGCTGGCCTAACTAGCGTTTTGCCCTTTACTGCATCTTTTATCTCTTCGTTTTTCTTTTCATACATGCGGTTCCGGGCTGGCCTGGCTAGTGTTTTGCCCTTTACTGCATCCTTAATTTCTTCGTTCTTCTTTTCGTACATGCGGTCTCGGGCTGGCATGGCTAGTGTTTTGCCCTTTACTGCATCCTTAATTTCTTCGTTTTTCTTTTCATACATGCGGTCCCGGGCTGGCCTGCCAAGGGTTTTACCTTTACTTCGGTTCGACAAGTATTTACTCCTTATCTTATAAATCTCTTCCTTATTCACAACCTTTACATTCATTGTCCGCTTGCCTTCGGATATACTTTTATTTTTGGCTTTCAACTTCTCCTCATATTTGTCTCTCGACAACGTGTTTCCCTTTACGGCCACACTTTGCTTGTAACTTTTCTTTTTCTCATCATATAGCTTATCTGGCTTGGCTATGGTGTTGCCTCGGTTGTCCTGACTGGTTTTCCGGCTCTTATCTTTCATCATTTTATGATGAGACTTCCTGTTGAGGGTATTGCCACGCTCAGCTACACTTTGCTTGTAGCTGCGTTTCTTCTCGTCATAAATTTTATCTGGCTTAGCTATGGTGTTGCCTCGGTTGTCCTGGCTTGTTTGTTGACCCTTATCTTTCATCATTTTCTGATGCGATTGCCGATTCATTGTATTGCCACCTTCAGCTACACTTTGCTTGTAGCTGCGCTTTTTCTCGTCGTAAATTTTATCCGGCTTGGCTACGGTGTTGCCTCGGTTATCCTGACTGGTTTTTTTGCTTTTGTTTTGCATCATATTCTGATGCTTATCCGGCGGAAGGGTATTTCCTTTTACAGCATTGCTTTGCTCAAAGCTCTTTTTCTTTTCATTGTAAATCCTGTCAGGCTTAGCTATGGCGTCTCCCTTATCGAAGTTCGTCATTTTTTCCTGTCTTTGAATTATCTTAGATTTTTGCCTTTCCCGCTTGGCTCTATTATACTTTTGAGTGGCAGCCCGACTAGATTCTGCAGTTTGGGCATATAGTATATTGGGCAAGCCTGCAGAAAGCCAAGCCAACAGCAGCACCCTGAGCAGGGTTGCACTCAAAGCCTTATACCCAAATATTTTCACAATGAATCTCCTGTAATGCTCCAAAAGTACAGAATTTCAGAAAGTTAAATGCAAAACAAGGCTGATAGGTTGAGCTAACCCATGTAAGAACTAGTGGTAATTGGCGCATACAAGCCAGCCAAAACATCAACAACTGCATCGATATCCGACTCCTTGTTGTACTTGCTAAATGAAAAACGGACAGCTCCTCGACTCGAATCTGCCAGCAAAGCTCTCAACACATGCGACCCAACATTGGAGCCACTGGAGCATGCACTTCCACCAGATGCAGAAATACGGGCAATATCAAGTTTGAAGAGCAACATATCGGTGAAGTCAGATGGAGGTAAGCTCACATTCAAAACAGTGTATAAGCTTTTTTCCAACAGATGGCTTCCTCCGTTGAACTCCACCCCAGGAATGTGTTCCTTCAGTTTTTGGATAAACCGTAGCTTGAGACCTTCGATGTGTTTGCGGTGATCGTCAATACCAGCGTAGGCGATTTCGAGGGCTTTAGCTAGGCCAATAATACCATAAATATTTTCAGTTCCACCTCGCATGTTACGCTCCTGAGCACCTCCGTGAATGAAAGGTTCAATCTTAATTCTGTGATTCACATGCAAAAAACCAACCCCTTTGGGACCATGAAATTTATGCGCAGCACCTACCATAAAATGCAGGTTTAGTTCGCTCAAATTATGCCTGTAATGCCCAACAGTTTGTACTGTATCCGAATGAAAATAGGCGTGGTGAGCAGCACAGATTTCACCAATTTGCGCAAGGTTGTTCAGGTTGCCTATTTCATTATTTCCGTGCATGAGCGACACCAAAACAGGCTCTCTGAAACCTGAAAGCAGATTTTCCAGTGCACTCAAATCGGGAAACCCTAAACTGTCAACTGGCAAAAGGTGCAACTGAACAGCCCCATTTTTGGCCAACATTTCGGCAGTATGAAGTACTGCATGATGTTCTAAAGTTGTGGTTACAATGTGCTTAACTCCCAGGCATTTTACACTACCTGCAAGCGCTGTATTGTCTGCCTCTGTGCCGCCGGAAGTAAAAAATATCTCAGCCGGAGATGTATTCAGCAATTCGGCAACTGTTTTTCTTGCCTTCTCAAGAATCGAGCGTACTTGCCGCCCATGGGTATGGATAGAAGATGGATTGCCAAAATGGTCACGCATGAAAGGAATGATGGCTTCCAACACTTTTTCGTCGAGCGGTGTGGTGGCAGCATTGTCCAGGTAAATCCTTTCAGTTTGGCTAACAGGTTGCATAGCTCTGCAAGTTAAAAATAAACCAATTATTGGCTAATGATTTCCTTGATATCCCCAATAATTTTGTTGGTCAATGATTCAACCTGAACCATAGATTCTGCTTCGGCATATATTCGAATTATGGGTTCGGTATTCGACTTTCGCAGGTGAATCCATTGATCGGGGAAATCAATTTTTACACCATCTATGGTATTGATTTCGTTGCTTTGATACTTATTTTGAATGGCTTCCAGGATTTTGTCGACATTGATTTCTGGCGTAAGTTCAATTTTATTTTTCGACATAAAATAGTTTGGATAACCCGATCTTAGTCTCGAAGCCGACTTGCCTGACTTGGCCAAATGCGAAAGGAATAAGGCTATACCCACCAGGGCATCACGACCGTAGTGCAAGTCTGGATAAATAATTCCACCGTTTCCTTCACCACCAATTACGGCATTTTGTGCCTTCATCATTTCCACCACGTTCACTTCCCCTACAGCGGAGGCAAAATACTGACCTCCAGCTTTTTGGGTGATACTGCGTAATGCCCTTGTAGATGAAAGATTTGAAACAGTATTTCCCGGATTGTGCTGTAATATATAGTCGGCTACTGCAACAAGGGTATATTCTTCACCAAACATGGAACCATCTTCACAAATAAGCGCCAATCTATCCACATCTGGATCTACTACAATGCCAACATCGTACTTTCCTTTGGCAATTTCGGCTGAAATGGTGGTCAGATTTTCGGGTAGCGGCTCTGGATTATGAGGAAAGTGGCCATTAGGTTCGCAAAAGAATTTGGCAATTTTTTTAACTCCCAACGCTTCGAGCAACATGGGCACCACGATGCCTCCGGTGCTGTTCACTGCATCTACGGCGATGCTAAAATTCTTTGCTGCTATCGCATTTTTATCTACCAAAGGAAGCGCCAATATAGCATCGATATGCTTTTTGAAATAGCTTTCATTGGTTTCATAACCACCTAGTTTACTTACTTCGGCAAAATGAAATTTTTCATTATCAACCAATTTTAGCAGGTCTTCACCCTGTTCCGCAGAAATAAATTCACCCTGATTGTTGAGCAGCTTCAAGGCATTCCATTGTACTGGATTGTGACTCGCTGTAATGATTATTCCACCATTGGCTTGCTCCATTACCACAGCCATTTCAACAGTTGGCGTGGTAGAAAGACCGAGATCGATAACATGAATGCCTAGCCCTTGTAGTGTCGAGGCAACAATTTGCGAAACCATTTGTCCGGAAGGGCGTGCGTCTCGACCAATGACTACTTTGGGTTTTTCTACGTTTTTAGAAACCCAGGTGCCATAAGCAGCCGAGAATTTAACGATATCAAGGGGAGTGAGGGCAGTGCCAGGACTACCTCCAATGGTTCCCCGAATACCAGATATTGATTTTATTAATGCCACGTTAGGATTGTGCTTTGCTACTTATTGGTTCAAAATAGCCTTGACCATAGGTCAAAAGTAGCTAATTTGGATTTAGGAATGGGAAAATTCACCTAATTAGGTTCAAGTAGTTTCCAATTCTATTACAGTAATTTCAGGAAAAATGCCGACCCGCCCTGGAAAGCCAATAAAGCCAAAACCTCTATTTACGTACAAGTATTGCTTACCTTGTTCGTAGAGGCCAGCCCATTGTTTATACATGTATTGCACTGGACTCCATTTAATTCCCCACGCTTCTACGCCAAATTGCATGCCATGTGTGTGGCCAGCAAGCATCAGGTCGATGTCAGGAAAAAGTTCAAGCACCTGTCCATCCCAATGGCTGGGGTCATGAGAAAGTAAAA
Source organism: Cytophagales bacterium (assembly GCA_038205175.1). GTDB lineage: Bacteria > Bacteroidota > Bacteroidia > Cytophagales > Flexibacteraceae > JBBRCC01. Next base: position 50,947 of record JBBRCC010000002.1, read on the forward strand.
TCTTTACTGGCAAATGCTCAACTCCGGTGTAAGCCCGATGTAAATCTCCGTATTTGGGAAAACGTCCTTTTGCGCCCCAGTTCTGAACACCCAGGAGACCAATTTGCTCACCAGATTTCTCCAGAATTCTATTTTCGTCCAGCAACAAATCCCAACCCATGGTTTTGTGGTAATCCATCAGTTTTTGAAGGTTGGCTGTTTTGGCATCTTTAGAAGCCCAACCTACATAATCGCCATAATCATGGTTGCCTAAAATGGAAAAAACACCCATCGGAGCTTTGATTTGACTGAAAACATCCAGATAATCGGCCAACTCTTCGGCAACATTATTTACCAGATCGCCGGTGAAGAAAACTACATCTGGTTTCTGCTTCAAAATCATGTCAACTCCACGTTGCACGGCTTCTTTATTGAAAAAACTTCCTACGTGAATATCAGAAATATGCACAATTTTCAACCCGTGAAAAGATTTTGGAAGCTTGCTGAGTGGAAGTTTTATTTTTTTTACCTGGTAGTTGTAGGCCCCTTTTGCTACCCCATAAATCATGGTTGCAAGCGGAATTGAGCCAATAAAAAAACTTATTTGAGAAAGGAAGGCCGATCGGGAAATATTGTCAGGGCCAGGAAGTATGGTTTTGGGCATCACTTTGTGCGAAAGCCAGTAGCCAAATCTGAATAAATCATTTGCCCCTAAAAAAATAACCACCAAAAACTTGCTGAAATACACCACAAAAAAGGCAGTCGTGATAAACGTTCGAACTCCCCGAGATATATTTTCTTGGCCCATAAGTGCCGTGAGAGCCAAAGAAGCAACCATGTAAATTGTGAAGCCCCAAAATGCCCAGGCTACCCAACGTTTTGTTTGCGCACTTGCAGATGGCATAGCAGCTTTAACCCCCTGAAATATATAGAGGTCGATGATGATCACAAACAAAGAAAAGAAAATGAAAAATGCTATTTTTTGCTGCATGTAAAGTTAATACGGCTCTAATTGGCGCTACAAATCTGAACAATCAGAACGTTGTACCTCAATTATTTGTTTTCAAACGGCCAAATTGACTGATGAAACGGGCCAAGCAACAAGTGAGAAAGTTTAACCTCATTGGCCGTGTATGAAACCAAAACCGACACAAATACGGCTAGTTTAGATCAAAAATTTCATGTTTTCTTACAAATTACTTGACGTTGAAATTGCAATTTGGCCGTTTGAAACCTAACTTACAGAACCTGCCGGTGTTTCGATAGTAGCAAATTGAAATCTAAGCAGATATCCACAATGTTGTATGAGCCTTTTGAACCTTGGCAGTCTAGATTCGGAACCTTTCAAAAAGCCATGGAGTACCCTATATATGACCAATAAATGTTGTCACAGAACTAACAAAACAAGCCGAAAGCCCAAATAGCACTACCTGAATTTTTATGTTGAAATACACATGTTGCTACTCAAATGAAGCAAAAAAATCCCGGTTTTGCAACCGGGATTTTTAAAGCTGAAATGACAAGTATTAATAAGGCCCCGGATTTTGACGCAGATTTCGATTCGCCTGCAATTCGTTGGAAGGAATAGGGTAAAGTTTCAAATAGTCTTCCACATCACGGCCATCAATTGCACCGCCTTTCCATGGCCAATTGTAATTTTTGGTAAATTTATCGAAACGGATAAGATCGGTCCGTCGATGACCTTCCCAATATAATTCTCTTGAACGTTCATCGAGAATAAAATCAAGATCAATGGCTGTCACTTGCTCAGCCTCAGCTCTTGTTCTCAAATTGTTGATGTATTGCAATGCTAAGCCTGCATCTCCATTCCCACCACGCTGTGTTGCTTCTGCATAGATCAAATATTGCTCAGCCAGACGAAACAACGGAAAATCAGAGTCTGAAAAACTGTTGTTCCAATTTTTTCCCGGAGTGCCGTCAAATTTAATATTTCGGTACTTGATAACTTTATAACCGTCAGGAAAATTGGCAATATTGGCTATGTCTATGGTGGAACCGCCTTTGAAAAACTGTGCTCTTCTATCTGGGAGAGCGCTGGTACTAAACCCTGAATCTGGAAACAGCATTGGTAAATTTTTGGTTACCCTGAGTCCTGCCCAGCTTCCGTTGGTTCCATAATCAGCAGCCACCATGGGAGCACCAATTGAGGCATTTGTTAAAAAAGTAGTTCCTCCAAAAGTTTGAGTGCTGTTGCCATCATAGTTTACAGTGAAAATAAACTCTGATGAACGAAGTTGGTCATTGTCTGCCAACATCAGTTGCTTGTAATCAGTATGAAGTGTATAGCCAGCATCGATCACACGTTTCGAATAGGTTACAGCATCGTTTAACCTTTCTGAACCTGTGTAGGTTTTTGCATTCAAATATAACCTGGCCGACAGCGCCCAGGCAGCTCCTCTGTCCGCACGACCATATAGTTGTGTTCTTGGTTCTTTCAATGCACCTTCGATGGCCAATAATTCAGATTCAATATAGTTGAAAAGATCAGCACGGTTGATTTGTCTTGGCAAATTGGAGCCAATCAGATCATTTTCAGTTACGAAAGGAACATTGCCAAATAAATCCATCAATACCCAGTATTGGAAAGCACGCAAGAAACGAGCTTCAAATCTGGAGAGTCGTATATCGTCCGCATCGGCACCAGCAATTCCTCTTTCACTTAATTTGGTATCGGTAGATTCTCTCAGATACTCATTACAGAGTACAATTTGAAAATAGCTTCTGGCGTAAAGCCGACGAATAAAACCATTTTCGGCAGTCCAGTTCAAATTGTGAAAATCCTGAAGCCCAATATCGCCCCAGCCCACAACTGCTTCGTCGGTAGGAAGCTCTTGGGCATTCCACATGCCTCTCACAAAATCAGAAAAACCCTCGTCGCCACCACCGGGAATGTCTGCACTACCTGCAGGGCCATTGTTGCCAGTTGTTGCAAAAGAGCCATAAACTTTGGCCAAAACCTGTCTGTATCCTGCTGCGTTGGCATATACTTTGTCAGGCGTTAGGTCGTTGAGGGGAAACAAGTCCAGCTGCTTCTTGCAACCAGATGCTGTCCAGAACAAGGCTGGAAGCAAAACCCAAATGAATATCTTATTGAACGTTTTCATTTTTTCTTTTGGTTAACTAATTCGAATTATTGGAAACTCAGGTTCAGGCCTAAAGTAATAACTCTTGGTCTTGGATAAAAGTTATTGTCAATGCCTCCAAAAATTTCAGGATCAACACCTTTGTATTTAGAGATCACAAAAAAGTTTTGAAGATTCAAATTGGCTCTCAGCAAAGTTTTTGAATGAATGAACGAGCCAAAGTCGTATCCAAAGGTAAGGTTATCAAGCCTGATGAACGAGGCGTTTTGCACATAATAGTCAGATAACAAACGCTTTGAATTGTCAGCACCTTGAAGGTTTCCATTGAAGTTGGTTTCCAATACGTTTTTAGACGCATTCACCAAAAAGTCTTGGCGAGAAAGTACAGTGTTAATAGTGCCTAGATTTGAGTACACATTGTTGTACACGTAGTTGCCTTGGCTTCCCCGAATAACCAACCCGGCTGAAAATTTGCCATAGCTCAGGTTTGAATTGATGCCATAGAAAAACACAGGAGCTGGATTTTTGTAGCGGTACAGGTCAGATGCGTTCACCACACCATCGCTGTTTCTGTCTACATATTGCCCTTCAACAGGTTTTCCGTCGGCACCATATATTTGTTGATATACAAAAAATGAGTTAAGCGGATGACCGACACTTTGAATCTGAATGTTGTTGCCCACACCACCAGAAATTCCACCGGTAGGCACACCTTGATAACCAGGTTCTGTCTGGGTATTCAATTTGGTAATTTTATTTACATTGGAAGTAACATTGAAACCGATGTTCCACTCCAATTTTTCAGTTTTTAGTGCAACAGTGTTTATGGACAATTCAATACCACGATTTTCAATGCTTCCGACATTGGTTAAAACCTGATCGCTAAAGTTTGCTCCTGCTGGTGTTGGCACCACGTTCAGCAAATCTTTTGTGTCTTTGTAATATACATCCACACTTGCTGTAATTCTGTCTTTCAGAAAACCAAAATCTACACCAGCATTCCATGTTGTGGTTTGCTCCCACTTGATGTTTGGATCATAGGCAGATGGCCTGGCCATATTGAAGAAATTGTTGCCAAACTGATACATGGCTGTGTTTGAAGAAATTCCGTATACAGAAAGGTGTCCATAATTAGCCCCTATATCCTGCTGCCCTGTTACACCCCAACCCACTCGGGCTTTGATGTCAGAAATTACATTCTGGTTTTTAATAAAGTTTTCTTCTGTGAGTCTGTAGGCCAAAGCGGCAGATGGGAAAGCACCCCATCTGGTATCAGGCGAAAATCTGGAAGAACCATCCCAACGCATGGTAGCTGTTAAAATCAAACGCTCCATGAAGGCGTAGTTCAATCTGGTGTAGAATGAAATTAACCTATTTTGAGGCTTGTCTAATGGGAAAACTGGTCTTGGAATAGCAGCCAGTGTATCTCTTCTGAAAGTAAGCGTTCTGAAAGCGTAATTTGTAGTCAGAAAATCTTGGTAAGCGGTACCTGCCAAAAGATCAATTCGGCTATTGATACCATCCAGATTTTTCTGATAATTGAGAAAAAACTCAGCCAGGGTGTTGCGCTTGTCTTGTCGGTACTCGCTAAACTGCCCTCTGGTAAAATAATTTGATGCTGCACTATCTGGTACTTCAACAGTTCCATTTCCTTGAGCCACATCATAACCAAGGTTCAAATTAACTCGAAGATCCGGTAAAAATGGAAGGGCATAATCAACCTGTAAGTTACCAATACTACGAAGTACATTCGACTGATCCTGACGTTGGTTGAGCAAACCCACAGGATTTCTTGGGGCTAACTGATTTGGTCGACGACGGTTGTCGAGGTACTCAAAATATCCACCATAACGCCCCTGCGCCTGATTTGTAGAGTCATCAACAGATTGTGTGGGGTCAAATGTGGCTGCTGCCCCAATAGCACCTTGATTAGCAAAATTGTTTTTTGAAAGAGAGCCTTTCAAATTCAAATTCACTTTCAGGTTCCCTTTTAGAAAAGTGGGACTCAAATTCAGACCGGCAGAAATTCGGTCCATCTTATCAGTTTTCAAAATACCTTGCTGGCTTAAAAAACCAAGCGACGCACGCATAGGCATCAGTTTAGCCAGGTCGCCTGTGTAGCTCAAATTATTGTCTGTAGTGAAAGCCGGGCGGTAGATTTCGTCTTGCCAATTTGTATTAGATTTACCCATTCTTCTAATTTGGGCAGCTGTTGCACGGTTTTCAGGATTGGTAACAAGAGCTCTAAACTCATCTGCATCCAACACTTCAACTTTTCGTCTGATAAGTGCCACAGAATTCTGGGTCGAAAAATTGAAACTTGGTTTCATCCCTTTAGTGCCTTTTTTGGTGGTAATCATAATTACCCCATTCGATGCCCTGGAACCATAAATAGCTGTTGCAGAAGCATCTTTTAAGATGGTGAAGGTTTCGATATCATTAGGATTGATAAGCGAAAGCGGATTTGGAGATCCGGCAATGCCTCCATTGTCAACTGGCACACCATCGATAACTATCAAAGGATCGTTCGATGCATTTAAAGAGGCCGCTCCCCTGATTCTGATGGTGCTACCCGCACCTGGAGAACCACCGTTTTGCACAATTTGAACACCGGCGGCCTTTCCTGCTATCAATTGTTCGGGAGTAGTGACTACACCAGTTTGAAAGTCTTTGCTTCCAATGGTGGTGATGGCTCCTGTAACATCTTTTTTGCTCAAAGAGCCATAACCAACCACCACTACATCGCCCAGAACTGTTACATCTTCTTCTAATTTCACACTCAAGGAGGAGGTTCCGCCAAGCAAAACTTCCTGTGTTTTAAACCCGATATAACTGATAACAAGCGTGGTTCCCTGTTCTGCTGAGATTTTGAAATTCCCATCAAAATCGGTGACAACACCTGTAATGGTTCCTTTGATGACCACGTTTACGCCAGGAATTGGATTGTTGTCGGAAGCAGAAATAATTGTTCCCGAATACTGTCGCTCTTGTGCAAACAGCAGGTGTGGAATAAGCCACACCAAAATGAGCCAAGCCCATTGGTAGTGTTTTCTCATAACTGGTTAATTTTTGGTTTATGAATGAATACTTAGATATAAACTGAATTGTTGACCAATTTCAGCGCCTTCATCGTATTTCAATCGTTGATTAATTACCGCTAAGGTATAGGTCAATCGAGAAAAAATCCAAACTTCCACCCTTAATTTTTTTTTTAACAAAATGTAAATCTTAATTAAATGCAAGAAATTCAATCAATTAAATCTGTATTTTGGATTAAAATTAACAGTCAAGTTTTTGTAAATGATCTAAATGCCCATTATTGCACACTTTAAAAAACCAAAGTTTAGCTAACCTATTAGCCAAATAATTATGAAAACATGGATGCAGGCGACCGCCTTGCTGTTAGTTGCCCTGACCGGAATGGCTCAGGGAAGATTGTACCAATCCATTGGAAATGTGCAATCCACAGAAAAACTGAAAGATGGAATTTTGTTGAAAACCACTTTTGGGCAGTATCGGATAAAAGTTTACAGCCCTGGCGTTGTGAGGGTAACTGCGACGAAGGAACCCCAATTCGACGATTTTAGCTACGCAGTTGTGGCTCCTTCTGTTGAGCAAGGTTTTAAATTTACAGAAACTGCCTCTGCAATTACCTTGACCACAGATTCATTACGATTAGAAGTTTCATTTTCACCAGTTCGCATCAAATTGTTCGACAAAGCCAATCGCTTGATCAACGAAGATGAGCCTGCATTTGGTTCCGGTTGGCACGGCGAGCAAAGCGTGACACACAAAAAACTTCAAAAAGATGAGCGCTTCATTGGTTTGGGTGAAAAAACAGGCCCGCTGAACCGAAGAGGCGAAGGATACACCAACTGGAACACCGATTTCTTCGCTTATCCGGCTGGTGCAGACCCCATTTACCAAACCCTACCCTTTTATATTGGTGCACATAGCGGCGTTAATTATGGCATTTTCATGGACAACAGCCACAAAAGCCATTTTAACTTTGGAGCCAGCAACGACCGATTTGCCAGCTACACTGCCGAAGCAGGCGACATGGACTATTACCTCATCAGCCACTCAAAAGTAGCCGATATCATTAATAGTTACAGCATTTTAACAGGCAAAATGCCAATGCCTCCACTTTGGGGTTTGGGCTTGCAACAATGCCGCTACAGCTACTATCCAGATAAAGAAGTGATTCGAATTGCGGAAACATTTAGAGAAAAAGGAATTCCGGCTGATGCCATAGTACTCGACATCCATCACATGGAAAAATACAAGGTTTTTACCTGGGACAAGGAGCGCTTTTCGAATCCAAAAACCATGAACGACCAGCTAAAAAAACTAGGATTCAACACCGTGGTGATTATTGATCCCGGAGTGAAAGTGGAGAAAGGATACGCTGCTTACGACGAAGGTGTGAAAGAAAATCTTTTCTTAAAATATCCTGACAAGACCGACTACAGTGGACAAGTTTGGCCGGGTTGGTGCCATTTTCCTGATTTCACAAATCCAAAAACCAGAAACTGGTGGGGGAAAAGCTTTAAAAGCTATACCGATGTTGGCGTTGAAGGCTTTTGGAACGACATGAATGAACCTGCCACCTGGGGACAACGGTTTCCGGACCTGGTTGAGTTTGATTTTGAAGGCAAAAAGGGAAGTCACCGACAAGGGCACAATGTATATGGCCTTAAAATGGTGGAAAGCACTTATTTAGGTGCCAAGCAGCTGCTAGGTCGAAGACCATTTATTTTAACCAGAGCTGGCTACAGCGGCATTCAACGCTACTCCGCAGTTTGGACAGGCGACAATGTTGCCTCAGACGACCACATGATGGCGGGCGTTCGACTACTCAACAGCATGGGGCTCACAGGTGTACCATATACTGGTATGGACGTGGGCGGTTTTACGGGTGGCGCTTCGAAAGAACTGTTTGGTCGATGGGTAACCATAGGTGCCTTTTCGCCTTTTTTCCGGATTCATTCAGCTATCAACACCAAAGAATCTGACCCATGGAGCTATGGAGAAGAAATAGAGGCCATTTCGAAAAACTACATTTCACTGCGTTATCGCTTGTTGCCTTACCTATACAGCACTTTTTATGATGCGCACAAAAGCGGTATGCCAATTAACCGCAGCCTGGCCATCAACTATACCCACGATGCCAATGTGTATGATGGACGTTTCCAAAATCAGTTCTTTTTTGGACCAGGATTATTGGTTTGCCCTGAGGTGAGCACAAAAACCATTACCAAAGTGTATCTGCCCGACGACAATGGTTGGTACGATTTGCTCGACGACAAATTTTACGCAGCGAAAGGTGAATATTTTGTCGATTGCCCCATTGAAAAGTTGCCTGTTTTTGTGCGTGGAGGCTCCATAGTTCCTGCCCAAACCTTGGTTGAAAGTACCCAACAGCAACCTAAAGACACCCTGTTTTTACACGTGTATAAAGGTAGAACCGGTTCAAGCTTTGTGTATTACGAAGACGATGGCAGCAGCTACAATTACGAAAAAGATGGCTATTACCGCCGAACCATCACATACGACGCAGCGAAAAAATCGATAGCAATGTCAAAATCTGAAGGGAGTTTTGCTAGCAAATTCAAAAACCTGAAATTGGTTTTGCACGGTTTTGGCAATGAAGTGAATCTAGTTTCAGCTGCAGGCAAAAGCATCAACATGCAAACTGGAAACCATAGTTGGGTTGGTCCACTTCCTCATTTCGATCCGGTAGGATCTGGCAAACCGGCTCCGGTAGGATCGGTGAAACAAATCAATGTGAGTTTGAGCAACGATAAAATGGAATTTACCTGGAAGTGATGATTAAGGGGTAAACTTTAAAGCGGATATTGGGATCATAAACCAAAAGGCCTTCGATTGAAACGTAACAATCGAAGGCCTTGGTTTTTTAAGCCTTTTAAGTCAGGTTTTTGTGATTTATCTGACCTGAAAACGAACTGTTTGTCTGTGGTTATCCGATTGAACTTCCATGAGATACAAACCTGTTTTTAGGTTCATATTTTCGAGCTTTATGTTGTCAAGCAAACTTTCCTTCGCAAACATCGCTTTACCGTTTACGTCAAGAATTCTGAGTCTTTTGAGCCCAGGCTGATTACTGGTGAGCATAAAAATTCCCTCGTTTGGATTAGGTATTATTCTGAGCGGAAGAATATCAGTCAGCTTCTTATTTTGAACAGCAACACATGGAATTCTGGGCATACCCCGATCGAACCAATTCTGCACGCTATCGTCTTCCACCAATAGTTTACGCAACGACGGCATGGCTCCTACAGAATCTGATCTGGCCCAAACCACAGCCATGGTAAACTCCTGCACCTGCCCGGGTGCCCAGGTAAATGAGCCCATGGATGCTACAAATCGCCTGTCGCCTGGTTGATTCGGAACGGTGAATTCTGTCCAGTTTGACGGAAGCGGCGTGGGGTTTTGCATACTGCCGCCTATGGAAAATCCATAAGGATCTGAATTACCTGGCCACATAAATTTACCCCATGGTGCTGGCGGAACGGCTGAAGTCCCTTCAAATGTCCCAAAAGCAATAGCACTTCCATCTCGCCATAAGCTTCTTAAGAAATTGTTGTATTCTATTCCATTTTGTGGATTGCCATTTTTAGGATTGTTGTTGTTGTTGTAATACACAAAATTAGACATTGGTATGGTTTCAGCTGGTTCGTCTAACACACCGTTTCTGTTGTTGTCTATTCCATCGTTTGCATCCGCCAAAACACCGTCCAGAAAGTCAATTCCAATAGCTGGAATGGTATCCCCATAACCAAAAATATTTTCATCAAAATCATCTGCATTGTAGCAATAACCCAGCCCACGCATCACATCGCTACCCACATAATCATCAGAGAAATTTCCTAAATCCACATCCATCCAGAAGCCAAAATGTGTCCGATTGAGGTATTTATTCGATTTATTGATCAATTTAAACCTGTAAAATGTGTTGTTATCAATGAAAGTAACACATGGATTGCTTAAAGCATAGGCTTCAACTTGAATTTCAATTCCAAAATTCTTAACCTGTGGTGGTCTAGGATATCGTTTTACGTTTCCAATATCGTTCATCACCCACCAAACCGACTGATCGCCAAGTATTTTGGGATAATCGCCATCGACAGGATTGTAGTTGCCATCCGCATTTGCATCTACAAATGGAGCCAATTCAAGGTTTAAGTTAATTTCAGGGTCATTAAAACCTTCGACCACATTGGGCAAGTGTGGATTGTTTTTTCCAGGCCATGTTAAAATTGATAAGGGGATAGCAGAAGGTTGAATTCCTGGTTGCCAGGCCACAAGAAAGGAATCGATGTTTGATTTTCGGACAGAGAAGTGCCTATCCCAGGCATTGCAAACTTCACTTTTGGTGCTTGTTCCGGTAGGTGAAATGGGCCCTGCCCAATATGCGAATTGACCCTGCCTGTATGTTTGGCTCAAAGTCACTAACTGGTTGTCAGTCGAATCATAGCCACCAATCCATAATGCTCCGGCAAATATGCTGTGCCGCCTTATGCCGTTTGTTTTTGGAATTGCATATCTTGGCAAACCTACCCCGTCCCAAAAAAAATCACCAGCATTAACCAAACCAACTCTGGCGTTGTTGATGTCCAACACTGCCTGGCCTTGAGGAGTTCCGCAATCCGCAGGCAAGAATTGGCAAAAAGAAGCGTGGGCTAAAAATAAAAAAAGCCCAAGGGTAAAGTATGTTTTCATAACTCATATAGTTTAAACAAATATGGGAATTAAATCTATACGCAAATGATTCCTGCAAATTTATCTTCACTTTTTGACTGGTTTGGGTTAGTTTATACCAAATTTCTTTACATGAGATGGCATCGTACTATGTAACTTTTCCTATCCTATGTTTGAGTATTCGGGATCAAATGAGACCTTTGTTCAGCTATTAAAACTCAAACATGCGCTTCATCGAAACCATCCCCCATCCTCATTTATCCATTGGCCTTTATGCCTGGAACGAAAAATTTATTGTGAAATTCGAAGCATTTAACCTGGAGCAAATCTACAAAGTGAAGGAAATGGATTTGACTGGAATGGCCGATGTGAAAGCAATGCTTAATCCCACTTTTATAGAAAAAGTGATGCGATTGTTCGAGCAGATGCACCAGCAATGGAATGAAGAGCTGGTAAAGGTGACTTGATCTCTCAGTCTCTCGCTGAAAAATACTTGCGCAATTTGTTCACCACTTTTACAAGCAACAGCATAACCTTGTTGACAAGCTTAAGCATCTTGAGCTTTCGGGTATCGCCCATGAAAAATTTAGGCATCCATTGCTTGGCTTCCCCTTGAAAATGCAAGGTATTGAATCTTACGGGCTGCCCCTCGGGCATAAGGAAACAATAGGGTTGGCCAAATTTCATTTCTACATTTTTGTGCCCAGAGTCCAATGAATAGCCCTTTGTATATTGTAAGGTTATATCGAAAGTGGATTGGTCGCTCCAAACTTGTCCTATATCGAGCACTTGCCCAGGAAAATGCTCCCGAAACTCTGTAAAATAGGTCATATCGGAAATGCCTCCGGCGGGATTTGAATGTCTGAACTCCAGGTATTTTTCCTCCAGAATATCCATGGCATTGAGCCGTGTGTAGCTGTCGAGAATGAAATGGCAAAAAGCGTCTAACACACCAATATCGCTCACAAAATTGGTATGACCGCTAATGCCTGCCACTGTCATTCCATAGTTTTTAAATTTGAGCTGCTCTTCGCCAAGGTGCCCATAAACAAGAATATCAGAGTCGAGATATACACAATGCCCTATTTTTTCTGCCTTCATAAATTCCAACAAAACCATCCAGCGTTGAAGACAAACCAACTCAAAGTCGTGTGGATTGGTGCTGAAGTTGACAAAGTTGTCGGCCAGTTCGGCTGCCATATTCCAATAACGAGAAACAGGAAAGTGTTTCGCCAATCCATTGAAATGACTTCCTCCCCAATCGCCCAGCAAATAAATGGGTGACTCGGGATTTGTCTTTTTCACCTGCAGCAAAGAATATGGCAGGTATGAGGCAGTGCCCTGGTGAATGAAAACGATAGGAATTGGCGGAGGATGATCCATGCAACCTTAAAACCAAAATGTGTGGCAAGTTGTGGGTTTAATTTGAATTGAAGGATGATTTTTATGCGTAAATTTTGGAGATTTCATGCTAATAAGTAGGGCTTCGTTTGGGATGATAAGTGCAAAGAAGTATGGGATAGTAAACTGTAATGTTAAATTTACAATACCTGTCCTTGAATCAAGCAATCCTTAATATTCGCTAAAATACTGAAAATACCCGTTGTATATTTCCTTGACAAAGTTCCCATCACCAGCCTTCTTCTCAATCTTAACCCTGTGGTAGTATACTCCAGCAGACAGCATGTTAGCCTTTGGTTGCCACCATTAGGTTTCATTTTTTGTTCGACAAGCAATTTACCCCACCAGTTGAAAACTGACAGGTCATATTTTCTGACGTATAGGCCACATTTGGGTTCGAAATAGCTATTGACAAAAAGACCATTGTCAAAAATGATGTTAGGAAATACAGGTTTGCACAATGAAGCTTTTATATTTTCTTCCTTCTCCCGAATATTCTCCATCAATGTCTACCTTGCTGTGTCGAATGAAGCAATGGGACCCAAGTAAACATCATCAGTCATAAGATTAGACCTAATCTACTCATCTGAGAATGGCTTTATTGTAAAAGAAATAAATAGCTTTTCGTAATTGCGGTTAGCTTTAAAAATAAACCAATAATACCTTCAATTTGAGTGATCTATTTCCGGAGTCCCCGCAATAAATTAAACCGTGTCTACTTGTCCAGAATAAGAACTACCTGAAGTTGTCATGCATATTGTTATCTTTAGTGGTAGTGATTCATTATAATCAGGTATTCTACCATGATACGAAAAGCGATAGCTTGTTGCCTTCATCGAAAAAGCTGAAATGCCGTAGTACTGGTCTTTCTCTAGAGAATGATTAATTTTTTGACAACTTGTTTCAAAACCATGCCTTGGAGAGTTTAAAGAACGACTGACAATACCAGCGTTATATTGTCCTGAATAGGCAAGATCGGTTATGCTAAAGTTTCCTGGTTGAATATCAGGTGTATTGTTGATCATGCGGTTAATTTCACAGCCTGTCCATTGTGTAGGTGGTCTCTTTTGGTAGGGCAATAAACTCATAATTTCTGCCGACCCAATTTCAAAAGAGGGGTTTTGAAAAAAATTAAACTGAGGGAAAGCGTGGTAAATACAGGCAACAAATAGCCAAAATGAAACAACTATGCATCTCACAACATCTGGAAACCATTGAAATCGAAGAATAGATGTAAAAACACAAACTGTGATCTAAAAAGCAAGCTAATTAGCCTCAGTTTCAATAGAATCAAATCTAAATATGGATATGCAAATAATTGATTAAAAGGAACTTAATTATCTTTTAAAAAACCTTATATTCAATTCATTCTCATCTACTTCTACGAAATAACTCCCTGAATACCATTCGCCAAGATTAATGTATCTGGCGTTGTCACCCACTTCAAGGTTTAAATGCAGATGTCGATGTCCAAAAATGTAATAGTCGTGATGGTTTTGGCTTTCGATGTCTTTGCAATAAGCCCAAAGCCATTCGTCTTTGCCTTTAAACACTTCGTCATTATGATTTGCCAGCCTACTGTGCCCCGACCATGCATTGGCCAACCACATGCCCACATTCGGATGTAACCACCTAAACGCCCACTGGCAAAGCGGGTTGGCAAACACTTTTTTCAGAAATTTATAGGTGTTATCGCCCGGGCCAAGGCCATCTCCATGGCCCACTAAAATGATTTGATCTCCAAGTTTAATCCGAATCGGCTCTCGATGCAGTTGGGCGCCCAACTCTTTTTCAAAATAACCAAACATCCACATGTCGTGGTTGCCGGTAAAGATGTGTAGTTCTATGCCATTGTCGGCCAACTCGGCCAATTTACCCTGAAAGCGGACAAAACCTTTTGGAATCACGTGGGGATACTCGAACCAAAAGTCGAACAAATCGCCTACCAGAAACAAGTATTGGCAATCGGCTGCAATGCTGTCGAGCCAGCGCACAATATTGTCCTCACGTTGCCGGGAAGCGGCCCAGTTGGGCGAACCCAAATGAAAATCGGATGCGAAATAGGCTTTTTTGCCTGGTTTAAGGACTTTATTCTCCAAGGTCATCGACTAGAAAAACGGCCAGTTCTTTTGGGCCATGAGCCCCCAAAACAAGTGTTTTTTCTATATCGGCAGTACGACTTGCGCCTGTAACCAAAGAAATCATGGATGGCAGGGAATCGTGATACTTGGTTTTGATGAATTCGAGACCGTCTTTGATGTCGGGCAAAATCTGGCTGGCAAAAGCCACCACCACATGAACGGGAGGGAAAATACCAAGTCTTCTACCACTCAATTGAGCAGAAGTCAGGAAAAAGCTTCCTGTTCGGCCAATGAGGCATTCGGCAAAAGAAATACCAGCTTCAGCATCCAAAAATCCATGCTGATTGGTAATAAACGGGTCACCTTCGGCCTCTGCATTCAACAGTTGAATGAGATCGGGCTCCCACACAAATGCTTTATTGATTTTTCGCTCAAGCAAAAAAGTGGTAATTTCTTCTGCCAAATCTTCCTGCTGTTCCACAAACACAAAAACACCTTTTCTTTCGATGAAGTTTTTGGCAAACTGAACAGTTAAGTGGTCTTCAGATTCAACATAAATCTGACTCGTAAAATCTGGTTTTTCCAGCTTTTGCGTCGGTCGGTTTTCAAGGCCCTTTTTGATATTGGCCATGATGTTGTCTCTGGCCGAATTCATGAAGATTGAGTCGTAGAAGTTGGTTCTTCGGGCACCGGCGGCAAATTTAGACCTTCTGCTATCGAGGGGCTATCCTGATTGGTGTAGGCCTGGTAAGTAGTTTCTTTAGCGAACGGACGTTTGCCAATCAATTTTTCCAGGTCGCTTTGGAAAATAATTTCCCGCTTCAGCAATTCCTGGGCTACGATTTCTAATTCGCTTCTTCTGGCAGTGAGCATTTGCAAGGTTCGCTGGTAAGCGCCATCAATTATTTTTCTCACCTCCAAATCTATGGTTTCTGCAGTGGCTTCTGAATATGGTTTGTTGAATGCATATTCCGACTGCTTGCTATCATAGTAACTCACATTGCCAATCTTGTCGTTCATGCCATACATGGTTACCATACCATAGGCAAGTTTGGTTATCCGTTCCAGGTCGCTCAAAGCGCCTGTAGAAATTCGGCCAAACACCAAATGTTCTGCTGCTCTGCCACCCAAGGCCATGCACATTTCATCGGTTAGCTGTTCGGTGGTGTAGAGAAACTGTTCTTTTGGCAAATACTGTGCATAACCAAGAGAAGCCACACCCCGAGGCACAATACTCACCTTTACCAAAGGATCTGCATGTTCCAGGAACCAACCAGCAACTGCATGTCCTGCTTCGTGGTAGGCTACAATCTGCTTTTCTTCTGGTGAAATGATTTTGTTTTTCTTTTCAAGACCGCCTATCACCCTATCGATGGCATCCTGAAAATCCTGCATGTCAATTTCTTCTTTGTTTCGTCGGGCAGCAATTAAAGCGGCTTCGTTGCACACATTGGCAATTTCGGCTCCGGCAAAACCAGGAGTTTGGGCTGCAATTTGCTTTGAATCTAATCCTGAAGCCAGTTTAAGTGGTTTCAAGTGAACATTGAAAATGGCCTCTCTTCCACGGATATCCGGTTTATCGATGCTAATCTGCCGATCGAAACGACCCGGGCGAAGCAAAGCAGAATCCAAAATATCGGGTCGGTTTGTGGCCGCAAGAATAATTACACCGGAATCGGTTGCAAAACCATCCATTTCCACCAGAAGTGAATTCAAGGTGTTTTCTCTTTCATCGTTTGCACCTGGCATTTGTCCTTTTCCTCTGGAACGACCAATGGCGTCTATTTCATCGATAAAGATAATACAAGGGGCTTTTTCTTTGGCTTGTTTAAATAGGTCACGCACACGAGCTGCACCCACACCTACAAACATTTCTACAAAATCGGAACCTGAAAGTGAGAAAAACGGCACTTCAGCTTCTCCTGCCACAGCTTTGGCCAGCAAGGTCTTTCCTGTTCCCGGAGGGCCTACCAGCAATGCGCCTTTTGGTATTTTCCCACCAAGTTTGGTGAATTTGTCAGGCGTTTTCAAGAACTCTACAATTTCTTTCACCTCCTCTTTGGCCTCTTCGAGTCCGGCCACATCGGCAAATGTGATTTTCACCTTGCTATCAGCATCGAACAAAGCGGCTCTAGACTTGCCAATATTGAAAATCTGACCACCAGCACCACCGCCTGACACCCTGCGCATGAGCAACCAAAAACCCAGAATAACCAAAAACAACATGCCCCAGTTGAAAAACCAATTAGTAAGGTTCTGTCGTTCTTCCATGTTCAGATCAAGCCTATCTTCTGCTGGAATCTCCTTCATTAGCTTTTCCAGATCCTGCTTAAACACCTCTGAAGAAATGACCTGAAAGCGATAATGTGGCCCTGTCATCTTGGTAATGGCATTTTTGCCATCAAAATCTTTGACATATCTCTGGTTCGATAAAGCCGATTCTTTCAGTGTTACCTCAACTGTCTTTTCATTGGTGATCAGCATGATGTCTTTCACATCTTGTTTTCTCACCATTTCCTCAAATTTATTTTGAGTGATGAGTTTAACAGAAGTGCTTTTGCTGAGGTAGCTCACCCCAAAAATCAATACCAGAATGGCAGAGATGATCCAAACCTGATAGTTACCACCTTTTGGATTGGGGGTTAGGAGCGATTTTTTCTTTTTGGGCTGATTATTTTCTTGCTTTTTGTTTTCTGCCATAGTTGCGTATTAAATTCTCGAATATTTAGTTCAAGTTGAAAAAAAGTTGATCGGACTAAGCGACCGATTCATTAATGGTTTTAATTTTAGCATCGCCCCAAAGCTCTTCAAGTGCATAAAATGCCCTTCTTTCGGCTTTAAATACATGGGCAACCACATCTACATAGTCGAGCAAAATCCATTCTTTATTGAGCTTGCCTTCTCTGCTTCTGGGATTTTGCCCTGTTCGTTTCACTACTTCCTCTTCAATAGAATCGGTTATAGAATCTACCTGGGTGTCTGATGTTCCTGTGCAAATAATAAAAAAATCTGAAACAGCATTCTTCACTTCTCTAAGGTCTAACACCACAATATTCTGGGCTTTTCTTTCCAACATTCCCTGGACTACAACTTCAGATAAAGTACGGGAATCGGTTTCGTTTTGCTTCACGCTTTGCTGTTTTGGAATTTTTTGTTCTGCTTTGAAATACAAAGCTATCAGAAATTGTACAAATTTTCATTTAGGGAGGAAGTTGGCAGGTGGAAGTGGTATCAAGCGCCAATCTGTCAGTCAACAAACGAATTGGCTCACGAAATGTTGGAAATTGGCAAAGAATCGGCTCCATTTGCTTTACAAGCTTTTGAACAAACAGCTGGAAAAGGACAACAAAATAGCAAGTGGGAGGCTGAAGCAGGAAAAAATTTAACCATAACTCTGGCAGCAGAAGGCAACAAACAGGAAGCCCAATGGCAAGCATTTTGGAACATGCATGTTTGCAGCAGTTTGGCAGACTGGCTGAATGAGTACCTGGGGATGACTGGATTTTTTCAGGTAAAATGGCCAAACGATGTGTATGCAGCCAACAAAAAAGTAGCCGGCATATTGATCAGAAATCAATTAAGCGGATACTTCATCGAAACTTCTTTGGTAGGCATAGGCTTAAATGTGAATCAAACAACGTTTTCGGCAGAAAAAGCGGTGAGCTTGTATCACTTGACCAAAAAAACATTCGATCTGGAAACTTTGCTTAAAAGTTGGCTTCGAAATTTTCAGCCTTCAATTCCGGATTTAACCCTTCATAAACAGGCCATAAAAGACAATTATTTAAAACATTTATACCTGTTTCAAGAAAACCACTGGTTTCAGAACTTAGAAGGGCAGAAGTTTGCAGGCCGAATTGCAGATGTAGACGAACAGGGCAACCTTGTAGTCGAAACAGCAAACGGTATCAGAAAATTTGCCAATAAAGAAATAATCTACTAAGTTACAAGTGCATAAATTTGACTTCGAAAGCATGATTTTGTTTGAAGACGAAGACTACATCGTCATCAACAAACCACCACATATTGCCACGCTGGATGAGCGTTTGGGTGGTGGCCCACCTTCTATTCTTCAATTGGGCAGGGCATATTTTGAAGGTTTGGGAGTAGGCCATAGGCTTGACAAAGAAACATCGGGTGTGCTGGCACTCACCAAGCATGCAGAGGCCTACAGACATATTTCCATGCAGTTTGAGCACAGGGAAACCGAAAAAGTGTATCATGCTTTGGTAGCAGGGCAAGCCGATTTCAACGACACATTGGTAAACATGCCCCTGGCCCAGGCAAGAGATGGCAAAACCATGATAAATCGAGAAGGAAAGCCAGCGCAAACCTATTTTTCGAATGAGCAGGTATTTAGGTCGGCAACTTTGGTGAGCTGCAGGCCAATATCAGGGCGTCTGCACCAAATCAGGGTTCACTTAAAATTTTTGGAATCGCCCATTATTGGCGATTCAATTTATGGAGGACCAGATCTTCGCCTCAGCCAAATCAAGCGAAAATACAAAGGACCCCAGTTTGAAGACGAGCAACCTTTGATGAAACGCACAGCCCTACACGCTTTCAGGCTGACTTTTCATTTGATGAACCATGATATGCTCACGGTGGAAGCGCCTTATCCGAAAGACCTAAAAGCTACAATTCAGCAACTGGTGAAATGGAACAGTTATTAATTTCGAACCATGCATAAAATCATAAACGACCTGCTGATAGGTGATATGGTGGCCGAGGGGAAATGTGTGGCCCGACATGAGGGCATGGTCATTTTTGTGGAAAATGCTGTACCCGGCGATGTGGCTGATGTACGCATTTCCAAAAAACAGAAAAACTTTTTAGTGGGTGTGGCTGTGACCACTAAAATACCCTCTCCTCAGCGTATCGAGCCTTTTTGTCAACATTTTGGTACCTGCGGGGGTTGCAAATGGCAGCACTTGAGCTATGACATGCAACTGCAGTTTAAAACCCAGCAAGTGGTGGATGCCTTTGAGCGAATAGGCAAGTTTGATAATCTAAACATAGAACCAATTGCAGGTGCTGAACCAACCGTTTTTTACCGAAATAAACTAGAGTTTACGTTTTCGAACCGACGCTGGCTCGAAAAATCAGACATGGACAACCAAGAAGTTGATACCCGGGCATTCGGTTTTCATATTCCAGGCAGATTTGACAAAATACTGCAAATAGATCATTGTTACTTGCAGGCTGACCCATCGAATGAAATTAGAATGGCTTTGGGCGAATTTGCCAGGTCAAGGCCTTGGAGCTATTACGACACCATGAGCAAAACAGGCTTTTGGCGAAATCTGGTTATTCGCACCACCCGAGCTGGAGAGTTGATGCTGATACTCATTGTTGGGGAACCGAAGGAGGAAGCCTTGCATGAAGCCATCTCATTTTTGAACAATAGGTTTCCCGGCATCACCTCGTTGCATTATATCGTGAATGAAAAGCGAAACGATAGTTTCAGCGATTTGCCCGTGCACCATGTTTCGGGGCAGGCTTATATCACCGAATATTTGAATGGTCTACAGTTTCGAATCGGGCCAACTTCATTTTTTCAAACCAACGCATGGCAAGCTGGAAAACTGTATGAAAAAACCTTGGAATTTGCAGAACTTAAGGGAAATGAACTAGTGTATGACTTATACACAGGCACCGGTACCATTGCTTGTTATGTGGCTAAACATGCCAAAAAAGTAGTTGGAATTGAATATATTGCAGCAGCTATTGAAGACGCACATGTCAACGCATCCATCAACAATTTGCAAGGATTGCGCTTCTATGCAGGCGACATGAAAGACGTTTTCACAAGCCAGCTCATTGAACAGGAAGGCCGACCGGATGTAGTGATAACTGATCCGCCGAGAGCAGGTATGCATGAGTCTGTAATCGCCAGAATTTTGGAAGCGGCACCCGAAAAAATCGTCTATGTGAGCTGCAACCCTGCTACCCAGGCCCGTGATTGCAAAATGCTTGCAACAGACTATGAATTAGTAAAACTTCAACCGGTTGATATGTTTCCACACACCCATCATGTAGAAAACATAGCCCTGCTAAAAAGAAAATCCCCCTAAATTGCCATTCAAAGTTAGAAGTGCATGAAAAATGTGTTGCGTTGGTTGTTAGTATCATTGCCTATTTTGGTGGCAGTTGCACAACTTTGTTTCTCCAATTTTTCTAACCTGACCCGGTGGAAAGGTGGAGGTTTTGGCATGTACACCGACATACACATCAACCATAGAAGCATTTGGTTGAAAATTGAACTGGAAGACACCACAAAATATGTAAAAATTCAACCTGTGGAAAAACCATGGGCACCCGACGACAAACTGGTGGCAGCAATTAGAAAAGAATTAAGCCAACAGCTCGACAAATTGGTAAGTTTTCCGGCGGCTGTTGATTTTGAAGACCCTGCCTTTGCCAGAGTGAAAGCATTGGCCAACGAACCTGCTGCCAAAAAGTTCAGCATATTAATCGGGCACTTAGCATTGGATATTGACAAGGAAACCATTCAAAACAAGGTGTTGTACAGCCATGATATCTGAAACATTAAGAAAATACAGTTCACAAAAGCAAGTAGAAATCCTCTTTCACCTATTGGTGATGGTGGTAGCATTTACCGAACATTCTGTAAAATTTCCTTATCAGTATATTTTGGCAGGCTTGGGAGCGGTGAATCTGGCTTACCGAAATGAATCTTTTTCAAAGAGCACTTTTGCCGTTTATTCTTTGCTGCTGTTTTATAGCCTGGCCAGAGATTACTTCATGGCGGCCAACCACTTTTTTCTCATCACATACATGGCGCTGTATTTCACGTTTTTGAAATTCAAATGGATTGAAGAATTTCGATACAGCCACTTTCTGCTTGTGCTGGTCATGGGGCTGGCTACTCTTCAAAAAGTACTTTCAGACGATTTTAGCAACGGAAATTTCATGGCCTCTATTTTTCTTCCAGGCCACAGCTTTTCATTCATGCACAAACTGATGATCAAGGATTTTTTCGCCATGTCGGCAGACTATAAGGAATTGGTTTCGTTGGTAAAATCGGCACCTCCAGGCGACCAAATCTGGCGCATGGATGTGTTGGATTCTTTCAGGTTCTATTGCAAAATGCACGCTTCTATCATCATCATATTTGAACTGGTGATGATATTTATTCTGTTGTTTTTCAGAAGCGAGATCAGGTATGTTTTTTTACTGTTGTTCTTGTATGGCACCTTAGCATTCAGGCCGGAATATGTATTTTTTGCCACACTATGCCTGCTAAGTCTCACGGATACCAAGTTGGAAAGCATTGGCATCAGAAACTGCTTGCTTTTTACTGCGCTACTTTTCCTTGGATTAGCAGCTTTGAACCTCACCTTTTAGCTATATGAAAAATGACCTCAAGACTGACGCAACCTTCAAATAATGAAGGCCATGCAAGGCGTTAATCCCTATAAAAATAATAAACAAAGCTAACTGCGTGCGGGAAGTCTCAAACTCAGCACAAAACACCCTGCCGACAAGCAATACCAAAAGCAAATACAGCACAATAGGCACCTGCCAAGTCATGTTGAGAGAAATGATGCCATTTACAGTATCTACCATTGTAAATGCAAATAAATAGCCTAAAGCCAACATAGCCAGTGTAAAAGCCAATATATGATGGCTGAACGCCTTTATTCCAAAAACAAACAAGGTAAATAGCGGAATGGCCATACCATACAGGAAAGCCTTCACATGACCATCCCAAGACCCAAAAAGGTAAAATGGCATAAATTCAATCGAAAAAGTTTTTCCCGGGGCTTTTGGTAATAGTAGAAGGTAAATACTTTGCCAAATGAGCAAGGCCAGAAAAAAAGCATCGACACGAAGAGCCCCCACCAATTTTTTAGAAAATCCAAACCTAACCAGCATATAGATGGGAAATACAGGAATGAAACAAAACAAAAAACTAGGCTTTGAAAGCACGATAAATATACCTGCGATCAGCATTCTTCTAAAATGAACTGCCTCACTATTTCTGATATACAACACAGCTTCTGTGAACAACCATAGCGCAAATGGAATCGAAAGGTTGAGTGTTCCATTGTGAAAATAGTTTGGAGACAACTGATTGACAATAAACTTGCTATCAAAAACTGAAAAACAAATTACCCACTGAATCAACAGGAGTAAAAAAAACTGGAGATAGTTCACGGGAGCCTTAAAAACCACCTTTACCAACCGAAATGAGAGCATAAGTTTTGCCAGCTGTGCTATACTAAAAATGAAAGCAGCTGCCCAAACCTGGGTTTTAAATACTTTTGAAAACCCTGAAAAAAGTTGAACCAGAACGAAGAAAAGTGGATGACCGGAAAACCTCAGCTTTTCAGGAATGTCGTTGGATGCAAGAATATGCTCATCCAAATCGGGCTGAATGATTCTAAAATGGATGAAAATCAATCCATACATAGAAAAGGAAAACAGGAGCGACGTGAACCAAAGAGTACGACTTGTGACCGGCAACGCACCCCAAAACCAAAACGACTTAAACAAATTCAATCAGTTTTCGAAAAAGTGAGGAGGCCAAAGGTCTGTTTTTTATTGAAAACTTTCCCGGAATAGCCTTATAAAAAAAATCCCGCCAGAAAACTGACGGGATTTGATGTCTAAAAGTCTGGAATTATTCAACCACCCATTTCATGGTTCTGCTGAATGTGGCAGATGTGATTTTCACGGAATAAACCCCCGATTGTAAAGCTGCAGGGAGTTTTATTTCTTTCGTGCCCAACAATTCGTTTTCCGCAGTGTAAACCTCTCTGCCAGACACATCAAACACACTCAAGGTAAACTTCTCTGTTGAGGTGCTCTTTATTAGCAAAGTAGCTACTCCGCCCTTTTCCGTTGGATTTGGATATAACCTGGCTTCCTGGCTGAACTTACTGAAGTCTGGCAAGTCTGTTACCTGATTGCTGTAGAATATCAACTCAAAACGGTTGGCTCCTTGCGAATTCGCATCATTAGATACAAAGAAAGAGTACACAAATTCTGGAGTAAGTTCAACCATCTCAAAAGTGTAATTATCTTTCAACAGCACAACTGTTCCAGGGTCGAACGACTCTGAACCACTAAACTCAAGTCTTGTAACACCATTTGGCTGGGCGCCAATGTTCATTGGCAGAGTGATGTACTCCATGCTACTCAAAGCAAGGCTGTTGATGCTGTATTCCCGACCGCCAATCATGGTGCTTAGGTGCATACTGGTTCCCCGCAATTTAAAGGCATCCCATTGGGAATCAAAATCGTTGGTAGCTGTTTGTCTGAAAATTACAGCCGTTTGGTCAGATTCACCGGCTTGATTCAAAAGTTTTGCATACAGCAGGTTAGGCAAGCTCGTCGTACGAAGGAAAGTGCCATTGTTGGTAGTTTTTACACCTTCCTGGGCTTTCAAGTCAGGAGCTGCAGCAGTTGTTCTGATAAAGAAGCCCTGGCCTGCAGGAATAACATTGCTACCACCGTTTACACCCACACCACCAATGTAGGAAGCATAGTTACCATTAGCAGTATTCCAAATATAAATTGAGTTTAGCAAGTTGCTTTTCGACCAGCCATTTGGACCGATTGGTGTATCCCAATCAATAGCACTTGGATATGGGTTGGCAACTAAATTCCAACCACCCCCAGCAAATCCGGCAGCGTTAAAGGTAGGCAAAAAGTCAAATTCACCTTGAACAACTGTTCCTGTGTTATCAAAAGTTTTGGTACGTCCAACTCCAAGGAAGCCAGTTTGCAGAAACATTCTAAAACCACGACCCGCAGGGGTAGCACCTACAGTTGGCAGTCTCCAGCCATTTATTTCATTGGCAAAAGTGCCGTTGGCAGGGTTTGCTTCACCATCGAATGTGAATACTGTGGTTCTGTCCCAGGTACTGTTAAACACATTCGCCAACACCAAAGGAGCACGCACCTGGAAGTTATCGCCCCAATTACTTAAGGTTTGACCTAGTATTGGAGTTCCCAAGAAGTACCAGCCAGGAAGCGAAGGAGCTACATAACGTTGCCATGTCACATTGGTGGCTCCACTTAAAACTGCTGTACTGGGTATAGCTCCAATTCTGCCATTGGCAGTTGCGCTGGATCGAAGGGTTGTGGAAGCGCCGCTTAAATTCAGTTTGGAGTTGGCAGCCAGGTTCAAACTAGCTGAAATTCTGATTTGCTGCGTGCTACTGCTCACCACAAGACCTGATGTGCTGATATTGTTCACTGTGAAAGCACCAAAATTGCTTACACCATTTGTGCCTGCAAAGGCCATAGAACCTGAACCAAATCCATCACCGTTTACCGTGAAGTTACCTGATACATCGAAGTTACCTGAGATGCTAAGTAATGAGTCTATGGCAAAGTTAGCATTGATGGTTGCTCTGGAGGCCGGTGCAATATTGATACCTCTTAAAGTTAATGCTGGACCATTATAAACCGGCTTTCTACTTACGTTTGGAATTAACACCCTTTGGTTGCCAAAGTTTGGAATCTGAGAAGGGTTCCAATTGGCCTGGTTGTTCCAATCTGTGCTTACAAGTCCTGTCCAGGTGAAACTACGAGGTGTTCCAAGATCGATCACATTCGACACACCAACAATGAACCTGTTGAGGCCGGAAACGATTTGCACGTTAGGTTGAGTAATCGTATTATTTGGTCCATTCACACCTGCAAAAGGCAGTGAACCAACGAAATCCCATGGATTTAAAGGAGCAATGAACCTTGCTCTAAAGATATCGATGTCGTCTGCGTTAGGCACACCAGCGAAAAAGTCGGTTGTCAAATTAGCTTCCATGGTTGCGGTAGCTGAAGAAAACGCCCCGCCAGCAGAAGTGATGTCTAAATAATAACGGGTTCCAACGGCAGTGTTTGCGACTGATGTAGAATTGGTTGGAGTCCCTGGATTTACCTTATACTGAAGGGTCAAAGAAGGAGATCCCGCAGGGGTGGTTAAACCCGCCAAAGTAAATGGTCTGTAACCTGTTATTGGGCCATTTTCAGGACCGATTGGGAAGAAAAACGTACCTGTAGTACTTGAAGGCATATTCCAAACATAAAGGTTTGTTCCACCAGCTACATCCAATGCCACATGCCCATTTACCCTGGTTGGGGAAACATTGCCTGTGTAAGTAAGCGTTTGGTTGCCAGATACCAGCAATTTACCTTCTGTTAAAGCCAAGCCGAAAACAGAAGTGCTGTTTGCCAAAGTTACCTGGCTACCTGCTGTTTTATTCACCTCTAAAATGCCGTCCGACATCGTGCCACTTTGGGTGAACACCCTTGAAACCGTGCCATCAAATGCAAGTCTGGAATTGGAAGGACTTTGATTAGCGCTTAAGATTGTGCCACTGTTGGTAATATTTCCTAATGCCCGCAGGTTGAAAGTTCCTGAACCGCCAGCAACATCATAATTTCCCATCTCAATCACTCCAGAATTCAATATATTTCCATCAATGTTGATAGTGGAAGTAGCGGAAACGGCAGATGCTGCGTTGTAACCCGAAATCCTTCCAGCAGCTCCAACTGTGAAGTTTCCTGAAACTATACCTGAACCAGCACCATTGGTTTGGAAGTGGAAGTTGCCGGTGCCAGTATTGATGATATTCACATTATTGAAACTTTTTGCCCCATTACTGAACCCAAAGCTAGTTGTGAGACCAGGACAATCCACCTCAAAATTCCCAAAACTGTTGTTGAAATTGTTAGCGGGTGCGGTGGTTGTTATACCAGTAATGCGACAAAGAGAAGATGCACCGTATGTGGCTACCAGAACTACTCCACCATCCCGGGCATGTATGTACGCAGACGTAGCCAATGGGAAGGAAACATTCAAAGCCCCGGATGCAAATAGTCCGCCTGTATTTGTAAATGTACCATTGCAAACCAATCCAGCACCTCCTAATAACTGAAGAGTACCTCCGCTCATTGCCACTGCAGTTGCTGTATTTGTAGTGTTCAATACAAAAGCATTGTTGAGCCTGAAAACAGCAGAACCTGAAATATCCAGATTGCCTGTGAGGGTTCGGTCAGCAACCAGATCCCATGTACGATTGCCACCAGTATTACTTACAGAAAGGTTGTGATAAGAAAGATCTGCAATGCTTTGTGAACCTGCACCTGCGTTGTAATTTACTGTACTTCCAGTAGTAGTGTAAGCACCCGCTCCTGTGTTAAAGCTTCCCGCAATACTTATAGTACCTGCATTGGCCAACACCCGATCCTGATCGTTTGAGTTGGTGATATTGTTGTATTGTGTGGCGGCAATCACTTGTCCTGCAGGACCAACGAAGTCAATGGTGTTACCTGCAACTGAATGCGTGCCAGTTCCGGGAGTATAAACTCCACCAAGAGGCACAATGGTATTTGGCAAAACTTTGTCAAAGTTTGAGTATGTGAGGTTAAAATAACTACCCCTGTTGATACTTTGACCGTTCAACGCCTGGTTAAAGTTCACCGTTGCGCTGGTTGCAGATGCATTCAGGTTGGTAAGCGTTGCTGCTCCACCAACAGTCATGGTATTTCCATTTGATAATGTCAGCGTTCCTGTCCCGCTTAATGAAGTTGGTACATTAAAGTTAGCCAACGAGCTGGTGTAGGTTCCATTCACCTGAAGATCCTGGATGGTTGTGGCTGAAGAGCCGCTGATGGTTCTGGCTGCACCTGTCATGGATATTTGACCTGTTCCAGAAGTGTAGGTTCCATTGTTGGCAAAGTCTCTGGCCAGGTTCAAAGTGTGGTTTGAAACAGAAAGATCAAACGAAGCACTGGTTCCCACCGAAAGGCTTCCATTCAGCGACATGTTGGCACCAGATATTTTCACTCCAGTTCCAGAAATGGTTAAGTTGTTGTAAGTAGCCTGAGCAGGCAGTGTGTATGTACCACTTTGGTAGTCAATGGTTCCTCCTATGGCACTTACAAACGAAGTGATGGTGGCTGTAGGCAGTGTACCGGAAGACAAGGCCAATGTTCCTGTTCCAACAATGGAAACAAAATTGTGTCCGGTAGTTGTGCCAAGTATCAGGGAGCTTCCACTGGCAATGCTCAAACCTTTAGTTTGGCGTCCATTTGCACTTGCAGTTACATTAAAACCACCTCCAACAAAAACTGCATCGTTGAATGTTGGCGTTACAGAAAGTGGTGCTGCGGCACCTGTATGTTGTAGAATATCGTCAATAGACCAGGTTGTATTGATATCCCAGTCGCCTGAAGCAATGCTGTAGAAATTCAGTGAAAATGCTGTTATCTGTCCTGCTGTCCAGTTCCCATCCAGAACTGTAGTGGCCGAGCCCCCAAAAGGATTCACTCCTGGTGCTGTCGAGCCAATTGGAAATATCCATTGGGTATTGGCTGTATTTCTGATAACAGGTATGTAGTTGGTACTTGGGGTGCCCAATTCTGCCGCAACATATTGGAAGGTAACAGCCGCATCGGTGAGTGTGATTCCCGATGTTGCCACTTCCCAATATTTGCTTAGCACATTTGCTGCTGCCACAACATTGGGCTCTTTTGCAGGCACTGCTCTGATTCTCAAAGTAGAATTCGCAGCTACACTTGCATTCAATGTGCTCAAAACCATAGGGGTGTATCTGGTTGTGGTACCCAGTGGATAATCGAAATTAGCCGAAGTAAATCCTGCAGCAGTGGAGGAAACCCGAATGAGGCTTCCTGCTCCACTGGTCACAAGCATTTTGGCAGCAGAAAATGGCCCGCCCAGCAAGCTGCCCCTCAATGTGAGGTCGAATGCATCTAAGTCCAGGTTGCGGCTGGTGCTTAGGGTAAAGTCATTGTTTACTGTGGTATTGCCGCCCAATACAAAACCAATTTGTGGAGTAGCCCCTGCAAAAGCAAGAATAACGTTGTGGTAAGTTCCGCCTGGTAAAATTCTGGCTCCGGCTGTAGCTTTAGCATGAGTTATGGTATTGGCATTTGTA
Source organism: Cytophagales bacterium (assembly GCA_038205175.1). Lineage (GTDB taxonomy): Bacteria > Bacteroidota > Bacteroidia > Cytophagales > Flexibacteraceae > JBBRCC01. The sequence continues at coordinate 79,168 of JBBRCC010000002.1, forward strand.
CTTGCATCAAATACGCCACCCGTAAAGTTAAATTCTGAGGCTGCTACCCGCATGGTTAAAGCAGTTCCGGCTCCCATTGTAAAGCTGCCTGTGCCCCCATTCGATAAATTAGCAGGTGCTATTCCACCGTCATCACCAATAGTGAAATTTGGCCCGGTGAATGTATTGGTATATGTTCCTGGCACAGTCACATTTGCCCAATTCAATGCCAGGGTAGGGATTCCGGTACCAGAAATTATTTTAGAAGCTCCAGTAAGGTTAACAGCCATCAGGCTATAAAAACCACCTGAAGTTGCAACTGTATTCCAGCTAAATGAGCCCGATCCTTGAACATCTACATTACCGGAAATATTCATGGTATGCGTTACATTTGAACCTGAAGGTATTTGTAAATTAAATGTGTTTGCCATTGCATTTGCATTCAAAATAACATTGTTGAAGTTGAACGTTTGGGCACCAAAGGTTCGATTGAATGTTAAACCATAACTATTGGTTCGGTTAAAAGTAAAGTCATTGGAAACGTTAAAGCCTCTGTTAATCTGGTAAGCTCCTGGCGATCCATCCAAAAACGATAGATTGAAAAACCGAATTCCCCCTGTAGTCGCAGTACCGGTAAGCGACTGACCTGCACCACCCATTGTTAAAGTTATAGTTCCAGCGGTTTGTTCAAAAATCATAGCAGGGATACCCAAACCCGCACCATCGAAAGAAAGCGAATTGTTGCCATTGGATCGAAAACTGGTTGAGCAATTCACTCTGGTACCCGAATTTACAGTAAAGGCTGTGAAAATAATTTCACCCGTTCCTGCTCCAGAAATGGTTTGTACCACTCCGCCATTGAAGGTAGTGCCTCCGGTAGTGGTATTGATTGATGTTCCGCCAATTCCGTTGCTGCTATTGGTTAAATTGCCAGCGATCGATATTGCCTTGGCGTTATTCAATCTTGCGCCTGATGCAATTGTCAGGCCTCCAAATTGAATGAGACCAGTTCCACCACCCAATAAGTTTTGAGCGGAAACACCATTAATAGAAGTTGTAAAGCCTGTATTGTCAAATGCTGTTCCGCTAATTCCATTGCTGCCAATGGTGATGTCGCCGGATACACTTATGTTTTTAGAAACATTAAGTCTTGAAGCCGATGCGATGTTAACAGACGACAGCTGAATAGAGCCTGTCCCACTTCCTGAGACATTTTGAGCCACGGAGCCGTTGTTAAAGGTAATTGTTCCTGCTGTGCAGTTTATGGCAGATGCTGCATTGCTATTGCTGGTCACATCGCCATTGATGCTGATATTTTTATCGTTGTTCAATGTGGTGCCTGCTCCAATGGTGAGTCCGCCGATGGTGATGGCTCCTGTTCCTGATCCTGAAATGGTTTGTGCAACGCCTCCGCCAAAAGTGAGTGTGCCAGCACTGCTCATATTAAAAGCGATGCCTGAGATACCGTTGCTGTTGTTCACCAAATCTCCATTTATCTGAATGCCGGCTGTTAAATTAAGTCTTGATCCAGCGTTCAAACCCAACTCGTTGAAAGTAAAAGATCCAGTTCCGGAACCTGCAACCGATTGTGCTACAGTTCCAACCATGGTTACTGTGCCGGCAGTTTGGTTAAATGACAATCCGCCAATTCCGTTGCTGTTGTTGGTCACATTGCCTCTTACACTAAAACTTATGGCAGTGTTCACCCTGGCACCTGTTTCGATGGCCCAGTTTTGGAATGTTAAACTACCAGTGCCTGAACCCAAAATGCTTTGGGCTAACCCTCCAGTGAAGGAAATGGTGCCTGGAGTTGTCAAATTCAAAGAAATGCCGCCTGTACCTGCAGTGTTGTTATTCAAATTGCCAGTCAATCCAAAACTTAATGTCGCATCAAGGCGACCGTCAAGTTGGATATTGTTAAATGTGATTGTGCCTGTTCCAGCACCTGTGAAATCACCAGCCAGGAAAGCTGTACCACCTGTTGCAGCAATGGCTGCTGCTGCATTGGAGTTGTTCGTTATTCTTTCATCCACTCTAAAATTGACGCCGGGTGCAAAAGTAGCCGCCGTTCCTATCACCAATCGGATAAACCTGACTTCCCGGGTTCCGCCACCTGTTAATGTTTGTGAGGATGAACCATTGATTACCAAAGGTCGTGTGCTGTTGTTCGCATAAAAAGCTTCTGCACCAGCTCCTGTTGAGTTGTTGACCAAATTTCCATTGATTCTTAAATTGTTTGCAGATGAAACCACTTCCGTGTTTGCTCCAAATGTTACGTTAAACAACGATGGAAGACCACTTAATCCAGTGTAGGTGATGTTTTGAACACCTGATCCTGAAAAAGTGACTGTTCCGGCAGTGGTTGTAAATGGTGTTGCAGAAGTTGTGTTTCCAATGGATAAATCACCAGAAATACTAAATGAAGCTGTATTTGAAAAAACCGAAGCCGTACCTGTAGAAAGGCTCACAAAATTATTGGTTCCTGCTCCACTTAATGACTGGGCACCACTTCTGTTGAAAGTAAAACTTCCGGCGGTTTGATTCCATGTGCCAGCAACAATCATGTCGCCCAACACACTGTGTGTTCCGGTTACATTCAATGTTCCGCTAACGGTTACATCGCCGTTGGCTGTGATGGAGGTATTTAAGGTTTTGGTTCCCGTGCTTGCAACAATAAGGTTGTTGTAAGTTGCTTGAGCAGGCAAGGTATAGCCACCTGTTCCGGTAAATTCAAATGTTCCACCGGAAGCGTTTGTAAAATTTGAATAGTCTCCAGCAGGAACCGTTGGTGTAGAACCAGTGTTGTTGCTAAATCTTATAAGTCCTTGGCCTGTTATCGTTCCCAAATCATTGGATGCATTGGGAACACCGTTGAACTGCAAAATTCCCGTAGACTGTACCTGAGCAGCAGATACCTGAATTAAATATCCTCCAACCGTAATGGTTTGGTTGTCTCCAATCTGCACCTGGTCGCTGGCTGCCGGTATGTTTGCCGAAGGAGCCGAAGCAAAACCAATCTCACTCCAGGATCCAACTGTGTTCCAATCGCCTCCTAAACTGAAGAAAATTGTTACAGATAAGAATGCTGCAGGCTCGCCCGCAGTCCATTCTCCCGCAAGTGCTGCATTTATGTTTGGAGCTGAAATTGTTTTTGTAACTGTATTAACAGTACCGGTTGGACTTGTCCAGGCACTTCCTGCATATTTATTTGGAATGTATGCAGCTTCCGTGCCGTTCACATCTCCGACCACATAAACAAATGAAGCACTGGCAGCAGAAATGGTTAATCCCGAAACGGAAACATTCCAGGCTCTGCCCAAGGCTCTTGTGGGGTCAGACAACGGTGAAGCAGCCAAAGAACCTGTCACGTCTGCTGTTACGCTACCCGATCCTGTGGCAGTGAAACCCGAAAGGGTAAAAGGAGCATACACAGATCCTGTTCCGAATGGATAAACAAAAGTTACTCCCGATGGTGCATTGAATTGTTTAATCAAATTT
>JBBRCC010000003.1:0-75026 GCA_038205175.1 Cytophagales bacterium
GCCTACTTTTTCGGGCTTCAGCGCTATAATTCCTTGGCTAATGCTGTTATCTTTAAAATAGAGATCATTCATCAGTGACCCTCTTTGCCACCAACTGATGTTCATTTGCTTATCTCTATTGTAGGGAATGGCATCAAATCCAATTTTGAGTTTACCTTTTTGCGGTTTGTTGCCTGTGTTTTTTGCTTCAAGCACAAAGTAAAATGCGGGAACAATGCTACATTTGATAGCTTTTTCTTCTTCCAGACTTTCCGATGGAGTAAAAGGGCTCACGATTTTGAAGCTAAGCGAAATACCACCTTTTTGGCTTCCATTTATTTCTGTGAACGTCATTCCGGTGGCCATTTTTTGATCGGCCAAGTACCGGTACCCTGTTGGCAATTGGCTTGAACGAAGGCATACTTTTGCACCATTTTCTCCTTCAAAACCTACAAGTATTTGTTGTAAATCGTCCAGATCCATGCCCAACGAACCTGTGTGAAAGGCCTTTTCGCCCGACGAAAACGAACAACTGAAGCGGGAGCCAAGTCTGCTGTGAAGCAAGTGTAGTTTGCTTTGTTCGTTCAAAGGTTGGATGGGAACGGTTGGGTCGGGTTTTGGCTGGGCGACAGCACAAAGGCTAAGCAGAAAAAAAGTGCATCCAAGCAGAATAGCTAAAGGCTTCATATCGTTTTGTGTTGTGTTTTAAACTCTGCAATGCTAAGGCAAAAAAATGAAATTTGTTGGCGAATCAATAAACCAAATTACGCTGAATTATGCCTTTATCCAGTTTTGTATGTGAATATATAGGACTATATTTGAGGAAATAATAAGCTGAGAATTGGCATGATATGGAAAAGGTTGTAAGAATTGTCCCAATAAAAGATGCAGGCAATGATTTTGATTATTGGATGAGCAAAACACCTGAAGAGCGGATAGCGGCCATTGAAGTGTACAGGCAGCGATATATGAAAATGACAGGCTATGTTCGACAAGGATTTCCACGAGTTTGTAGAATCATTAGAAAAGACTAAAGCCCGATACCTGATTGTAGGAGGGTATGCAGTAGGTTTTTATGGACACCCCAGGTTTACTGGGGATATGGATATTTGGATCGAAATGACGGAAGAAAATGCAGCGAAAGTGTTGGCTGCCATTCAGATTTTTGGATTTGATTCATTGGGTATTACCAAAGCTGATTTGCTTAAAGAAGGAAATATTATTCAAATGGGTAGCCCACCTTTGAGAATAGATTTGCTGACGCAGATTGATGGAGTAATATTTCAAAATTGCTACCCAAAAAGGAAAACAGTAACTTTCTCTGGTTTACAGTATGAATTTATTGGTTATCAAGATCTTCTAACAAACAAATTGTCAAGCAATAGGGGTAAAGATATAGATGACGTTGAAAATCTTAAGAAAAACAATGCTTAATAAATGAATATTCAGCAAGGTTTGCCTTTCATAATTGTACTGCTATACTGCAAAAATCAGTGTGAGTTAACATTTTAAGACAGGTTTGCTGGCCACTTTCCAGCTCAAGAAAATACCCGTTTCCTCTGTTGGTGCCTATTCTGAAAACATCATTCAATAGGCCTTATCACTAATTGCCATTCTTTCTATTTCCCCAAATACCTGTTATGTTTGACCCGGCCTCTGAATCAGGCTTTACACAGTGAAAATAGGTATTCCAAAAGAAACCAGACCCGCAGAAAACCGAGTAGCTCTTTCTCCAGAAGGAGTAAAACAGCTGCTGAAATTGGGGTGGGAGGTCAGTATAGAGTCTGGTGCAGGTCAGGCAGCTGGCATGCTCGACAATTCGTATGAACAAGCAGGAGCAACTGTGGGCGAACTAGATGTAGCTACATGCGATGTAGTGCTGAAAGTTAATCCTCCTTCTGCATCAGAAATTGGGCGCATGAAGCCGGGTGCTGCCAGTATCTCTTTTTTGTATGCTCACACCGATGCAACATTGGTCGAAGAGCTAAAAAGCAAACAGATTTCGGCTTTTGCGATGGATGCGGTTCCTCGAATTTCCAGGGCGCAAAAAATGGATGCACTCAGCAGTCAGAGCAACCTGGCTGGCTACAAAGCTGTGATTATGGGTGCAAACGCATTAGGTAAAATATTTCCTTTGATGATGACGGCTGCCGGAAGCATTACTCCCGCCAAAGTCTTGGTTTTTGGTGCTGGTGTAGCTGGTTTGCAAGCGATTGCAACAGCCAGGAGATTAGGAGCGGTTGTAGAATGCACCGATGTCCGGGCTGAAACCAAAGAACAAGTGGAAAGTTTGGGCGGACGATTTTTAATGGTTCAAGGCGGCGATGAAGTAAAAACAGAAGGAGGTTACGCCAAAGAAGTAAGCGCTCAATATCTTCAAAAACAAAAAGAACTGGTAGCCAAGCACGTAGCTGATGCAGATATAGTGATCACTACCGCTTTGGTAATGGGAAAAAAAGCACCGGTTTTGGTTTCGCAAGACATGGTGAAATCCATGAAAAGTGGCAGCGTAATCGTTGACATGGCCGTTGAAAGTGGCGGAAACTGCGAGTTAAGCCAACTAGATCGAATCGTTGATGTAAACGGAGTGAAGATAATTGGGCAAAGTAACATTCCATCGCTTTTGCCGGTTAATGCTTCTGAGCTTTATTCCAGAAATATAGTAGCACTTCTCACCCATTTAGCTGTCAAAGAAGGCTTCAAATGGGAAATGGAAGAAGAAGTAACCAAAGGATCGCTCATTACACATCAGGGCGAGCTGGTTCATGCATTTACCAAACAAATCTTAGGACAATAATTCAAAAACATCATGTCAATATTTGAACTGATATCGCTCATCTACATTTTGGCCATGGCCACTTTTGTAGGTTTTGAGCTTATAACCAAAGTGCCTCCAACGCTGCACACACCGCTCATGTCGGGTTCCAATGCCATTTCTGGCATCACCATCATTGGTGCGCTGCTTTGCTGCAACGAATTAGGCTACACTACTTTGAGCAAAATATTAGGCATGCTCGCCCTTATTTTGGCCACCATCAACGTGGTTGGCGGTTATGCCATCACAGAGCGAATGTTAAAAATGTTTAAAAAGCGATAGGCAACCATCATGCAGGAAATCATCATCAAAATTGCCTATTTGTTAGCATCTATTCTCTTCATAACGGGAATAAAGTTGCTTGGAAAAACGCCAACAGCCCGGCGGGGAAACCAGCTCTCTATGCTGGCTATGCTCATTGCCGTAGTGGCTACTTTGGTTCAGGTCGACATTCTCAATTTCACTGAAATCATTATTTGTATTGTTATCGGCTCAGCTGTTGGTCTATATGCTGCTAAAAAAGTAGAAATGACCCAGATGCCCGAAATGGTAGCTTTATTTAACGGCTTTGGCGGTTTGGCTTCTTTGGCAGTCGCCTTGTCCGACTATTGGCTCAAAGCCTTAGAACAAGGTGAAGCCATGGGCGCAGTCAATATTGTGAGCGTTATTTTATCGGTGTTCATTGGTGGTGTCACATTCACAGGTTCCTATGTCGCCTTTGGCAAATTATCTGGCACCATGAAAGGAGGTTCTGTTACTTTCATAGGGCAACACGCACTAAATCTAGCTTTGATAGTTGTGGTGTTGGCTTCCGGGGTCATGTTGACAATAGACACCTTTAATGCCACGTACATGTGGGTCATTTTGGCAGTAGCATTGTTGTTGGGCTTTCTCCTGGTTTTGCCCATTGGAGGCGCCGATATGCCTGTAGTTATTTCTCTTTTGAACAGCTATTCCGGCATTGCAGCCTGCACCACAGGTTTCATTTTAAATAATGAAGTGCTCATTATCGCCGGTGCTTTGGTTGGTGCCTCAGGTATTATTCTTACTCAAATTATGTGCAAGGCCATGAATCGCTCATTGCTCAATGTGCTCATGGGCGGTTTTGGTCAAACCAGTTCAGGTGGTTCTGCGTCTGCAAGTGGTAGCGATATTGTAGTGAAAGAAGTAGGGGTAGAAGAAGCAGCCATGATATTCGAAGCTGCTCAATCTGTAATTATTGTTCCAGGTTATGGAATGGCAGTTGCTCAGGCTCAGCACGTTGTGCGTGAGTTGATGGATTTACTTGAAAAGAAAGGCATCAATGTTCGGTTTGCAATACACCCCGTGGCAGGCAGAATGCCGGGCCACATGAATGTGTTGTTGGCCGAATCGAATGTGCCCTATGAGAAACTGGTCGAAATGGACGAGATCAACGACGATTTTGCCAACTGCGATGTGTGTTTGGTAATAGGTGCCAACGATGTGGTGAATCCTGCAGCTCGCAGCAATCCACAAAGCCCCATTTTTGGCATGCCTATTTTAAATGCGGATAAATCAAGAACAGTGATTGTGAGCAAAAGGAGTATGGCTGCCGGCTATGCTGGTATTGAAAATGAACTGTTTGGCTTTGACAATTGTCTGATGCTTTTTGGCGATGCAAAGTCCACTTTAGCTAAAGTTGTATCGGAACTAAAGGCATCCTAAGGCTTTTAACAGACGTGTGGTTGGCCAAAAACTACCAGGTTTTATTTCTCCGGAAAATATATGCCTCTTTAAACCTTTCATGATTTGGATAGTAATTCATGGTGTGCTTAAGTGTATAGTGTAGCTCAAAATCTTTTACCGCTTTCATGGCTTCCAATTCATAAGGAAATACTATAATCCATTCTGGCTGAAAATGGTCTACTACCGCTTGATTGGTTTTGACTTCTGTGAGTTGAATGGGTATTTTCCAAGGAAGTTTCCTCAGAAACTCACTCATTTCCGGGCAGGTCAATCCTGGGTAATCCAGAAATCGAACAGTGGGAGCAAAGTATGAAATCATACCCAACGGCTCCAGCAACACCCTTTCCAGCTTGTCGACATGGTCTGTGAGCCACGTTCCAATATGTTTGCTGGATGCTATTCGAATGGCATTTGCCTCGCCATCAATGCTAAGTTTAGCATAAGCCGATCTGAACTCAACAAAGAACAAAACCAATATGGATAAAAAGATAAGTTTAATCCAGGCTGGCTTCCAATTTTCCAGGTATTCAATCCATTTCAGAACAGAGTGCCCGGACATATAAAACAGGGGCACCAATAAAGGTGGAACATACCATGCCCACCATGATGCCAGCAAGCTATAGAAAAGCGTGTATAGCAAGCACCACAACAGCATTGGAGAAAAATGAGCCCTCGATTCAGGAAACATATACAGCGACGAACCTATCAACAGACTGAACACGCCATAGTCCTGCATAAACAGATACTCAAATCCACGAGTAAGTTGATTGATCCTGACAATGTCATGGTTCGATTTGGCCATGATGCTTTGAGGAATAATGGTGTTAAACCAATAAAAAGTAACAATGCACCACAACACAAGAGCACCTAACCCAAAGAATAAATGCTGATAAAAAATGCTTTTTCTACGAAAAGTAAACCACTCATGTATGGCAGAACTTAAGCCTGCAAGGAAGCCATCAGGACGAACAAAAACCCCAAACCAACCTAACCATAAACGTCCACGAGGCAAAACGCAAAAGGCAACCACAAATTGAAATAAACAAGTTTCCAAACCTGTATTTGCTACCACCCACTGGGCGGGAGAGAAACTTAAAGCTGAAACGCACAAACATGCACAAAACCATGCTAGCCTACTTTTGGCCATCGGAAGCAGGAGCCAAGCAATTCTCGCAAATACAACTGCCTGTATAAATAAGTTGAGGTAGGCAACCTTTTGAGGCCATGTAATATTAAATAAGAAAAAACATAAGCTGTTCCAAACCGGATACAAAATGGAAGTAGATGTGAATGTAGGTACGTTTGTGAAAAAAGACGGTACGCCAGTTTTGGCAAATACCTCTGTTACCCTAAAAGAAATAAACGCATCGTCGAAGTGGAATTGAAAATATCGGGCAAATAACAACTTTACAATCAAGCAGATAGCCAATAGGACAGAACCCAAAATGACCCATTTTTTGCTTGAAAACGAAAGCCATAAAGTGTTGAGAAATGATGGATTCAACGAATGGAGGTTTTTTTAAGGGAATTAGAAAAAGTTTAAAAATCTGTGGTTACAAACATGTGGAATAAAGTATTTATATTCAAAATAACCAAGGGGATTTGTTGTGGGATTCTTCAAAGAAATGTCAGAAAAATTCAAAATTTTTAAAACTTAATTTTGGATTAACTTTGAAACCTGTACATTTGAACCAGAAAACCTGATTCGCATGAAAAAAATATTTTTCTCTTTTCTTCTATTGGCCTTTGTAGGTCTTGGAACTGCAAGTGCATCTGATGCGCCACCATTTGACACAAATAATCCCAATGCAATTCCCATCGATGGTGGAGCAAGTGTATTGTTAGCAGCTGGAGCAGCTTATGGCGTCAAAAAGGTGCGTGCTATGCGCAAAAAGAATACTGAAGAAGTAGTAGAAGAGTCAAACTAATTAATAAACCTGTTCAATTTATTGGACAGGTTTATTTTACTTACTCAATTCCTGAGATCAGGAATTTTTTTTGTCTTTATATTTCGCTGGTTCTCCATTATAACGCTTTAAGTCAGCAAAACCATTTCTTTTGCTGAACGTTTTTGTATATAATTTACTAAAACTGCGTTTTCACTTTTTTCAAATCATTGGAGAATCACTACCATACATTGGGAGTTTCTTTCAGGGCTTTACCTGAAGAAATAAAATCCGCCTATAAGAAATTGGCATTGATTTATCATCCTGACAAAAATCAAGGAAGTAAAACGCACGAGGAGCGTTTTAAATCAATCGCAGCCGCCTATCAAATTCTTTCTGATCCTGAAAAGAAAAATCTCTATGACCTCAAATTGTTTTATACAACCGCAGCCGGTCAGGTAGGTCAAAATATGGCAGGTGTTTATGGCACAACTGCCTCTAAAGTTCATAAATATGCATCTCGAGATCCATATTTCAGAAGAGCGAATAGAACCAAAGAAAAATCTACGAGTCAAACATCATTCAAAAGTGGCTTTAGCATTCAGAATTTTGCTATTGCATTACTTATCATGGCATCAATAGCTATGTCAGCACTTTGGTTTGGTGATATAATGAACCATAAGACTGCTCAGACTCATTTGGACAGAGGCGATTTTGTGACTGCATTGGAGTTTGACCCTAACTTTGGTGAAGCATATTTTGCCAAAGCCTTGCACCTCAAAAGAATTGGTTTGCCAGCAACCTCAGTAATCAGGGAACTCGACAAAGCCATTAAGTACGCCGAAAGGCAAAAATCTGACATGTATTTGAGCCGTGCTTTGGAATGGATTCGTGAAGAAGAGTATGGCAAAGCTGTCAATGATTTACGTGTAGCTTCAAATCTGGATCCTAAAAGTTACAATACACTGGTGCTCCTGGCTGACTTACTCAATTATAATCTTGGCCTTTACCAGGAAGCAGAATTAAGTTACAAAGCTGCCATTGACGCAGGTGCCAGTGTCTCTTTGGTTTGTTTAGGCTGGGGCCTGGCTCAAATGAAGCAAAAGATGTATATCGAAGCATTATCCACATTTAATCGAGGCTTGAAATTGGACGAAAGCCAGGTGGATTTATTTTATTTCAGAGGGTTAGTCTTTCAAGCTTTGAATGATTCGTCAGCAGCTTGTGCAGATTGGGATAGGGCATTGAATATGGGTAAAGAAGAAGCCTTACCTTTGTTTAACCAATATTGTAAACTACATTGACCAAACATGAATCAGCCAGCAGACCAATCACTCGATCCTCGTGTTAACAGAATGTTTGAGCAGGGAGATGTACCCATTGAACCTAAAGCTCAACTTGATCAATTGCCTACTTATGAAGTTTTTTATCAGTTGAAAGAAGGGAAACCTTTTGAACATGTAGGCATAGTACATGCTCCCGATGAAGATCTTGCCTTTGTTTTTGCTAAGGAGCAATATAGCAGAAGAGGCAATACTTGTACTGGCATGTTTGTTTTGCCAACTGAAGCAGTATTTGTTACTGATTTTCTTTTAGGGTTGGACTCTGTTTATGATCATCTCGATAGCCAGGCCGAAACTGAAGGTGAAGAGGTGAGTTATGAAATTTTTCATTTAAAAAAGCGTGGGAAACAACATATTCATAAAGGTAAAGTATTAGCTAGTTCTTTTCAATCAGCTTTGAGGCGTTCAAAAGAAGTTTATTTTGAAAATCCTTGCCCCAATGTTTGGGTGGCTCCTACAGCTTCAATTTTGTTCTTATCGGCTGAAGACAAGATGATCTGGAATACGTTGCATGAGAAGAAGTACAGAGATGCCATAGCATACAAAGCAGGAGACAAGTTGGCCAGATTTAAGATGGAGCAATTGGCCGACTGATGTGGGAAGGATTTTTAGATGTTTTAAAGTTTTTTATGGTGGGCTTAGTTAGAGCCTATCAATACACCATTTCGCCATTATTTCCCGGCGCTTGCCGCTATTCTCCTACTTGCAGTCAATACATGATCGAAGCAATAGGTAGACATGGGCCTTTGAGAGGACTTTGGCTTGGGTTGAAACGAATTGGTCGTTGTCATCCGTGGGGTGGTCATGGGCATGATCCGGTTCCTTAGGTTTGAGCTACTTTCAAGTATTCCAAAACTTGTTGCATACCCGATCCGGCCTTTTCCTGAATAAAAGTAATTCTTTGGTCAATTCGCATGTCGGGTATGTTTGGGTCTACAACAAAGATTTTGGCATGTGCAAGCACATAGTCGATTAAGCCAGCAGCAGGATAAACCTGCATGGAAGTTCCAACAACAATAAATACATCAGCTTTGGTACATACCTCGGCAGCCAGTTCTATCATGGGCACCATCTCTCCAAACCAAACTATATGAGGCCTTAATTGACTTCCTAATTCACAGGTATAGCCTAGGTTCAGTTCCCACCCTTCAACGTCATAAATCAAGGATTCATTCATAGTACTCCTGCTTTTAAAGAGCTCTCCATGCAAATGAATAATGTTTTTACTTCCTGCTTTTTCGTGAAGATTGTCTACGTTTTGGGTCACAACAGTTACGTGGAAGAATTTCTCCAATTCTGCACAGGCCAAATGTCCAGCATTGGGTTTTGCATCTAATCCGGTTTTTCTTCTCTTATTATAAAAATCCAGTACGAGTTCCGGGTTTCTTTCCCACCCTTCAGGTGTGGCAACATCTTCAATTTTATGACCTTCCCAAAGTCCTCCGGCATCTCTGAACGTGGCTATTCCGCTTTCTGCACTGATGCCTGCCCCAGATAGAATGACACAATTTTTCATAGAGCAAAACAAATAAAATTCTTTAAAAACGAAGGTTTAAGGATCAAAAAGTAAAGTTGAAATTATTTAGCTTGAGAATGGTTGCGAATAACCCTAATTACATCGAAATTTGCATCAATCAGTAAAAGTTGAAAGAATGCTCGATAAAAATGGAATTGCCAAACGGATTGCTCGGGAACTTCAAGATGGTTTTTATGTAAACCTTGGGATAGGAATTCCAACACTTGTAGCTAATTATATCCCAGATGGCATAGAAGTTGAGCTTCAGTCTGAAAACGGTTTGCTTGGCATGGGCCCTTTTCCTTTTGAGGAAGATGTTGACGCTGATTTGATCAATGCTGGAAAACAAACTGTAACCATGATTCCAGGTTCTTCATTATTTAGTTCTGCGGATAGCTTTGCCATGATCAGAGGGGAACATGTGGACCTTACAGTACTTGGCGCCATGGAGGTTTCTGAAAATGGAGATATTGCCAATTGGAAAATTCCAGGCAAAATGGTAAAAGGTATGGGTGGAGCCATGGATCTGGTTGCTTCGGCAAAAAACATTATTGTCGCTATGCAACACAGGAGCAAAGATGGAAAGTCTAAGTTGTTGAAAGAGTGCAGTTTGCCTATTACTGGTATTCGCTGTGTGAAGAAAATTGTAACAGAACTTGGCGTGTTTGATGTGATGCCTGAAGGTGGTTTTAAACTATTGGAAAGAGCTCCTGGAATAAGTGTTGATGAAATTGTATCTGCGACCGAAGGAAAACTGAATGTGGAAGGTGAAATACCTGAAATGGAATTATAAATATGAAAACAATGAATCTAGAGCGAAAATTGATTTGGGCAATTTTGCCCTTTTGTATTTTTGCACTATCCTGCGATAAAAACAACAAGGTTAACTTTTTGTCGGTTGCCGATGATGTAAAACTAGGTAGAGACGTAGACGAACAAATCAGAAACACACCTGCTGAATATCCTATTTTGCCCAAAGCTGATTACCCGATAGCATACGGACACATGGAGAGAATTTTCAATGACATCCTGGTGTCCGATAAGGTAGTTTACAAAACTGAATTTCCATGGGAAGTGAAAATTATTCAGCGAGATGATGTGCTGAATGCTTTTTGCACCCCAGGCGGTTTTGTGTATGTGTACACAGGGCTTATCAAGTACCTTGACTCAGAAGATCATCTTGCTGGAATTATGGGACATGAAATTGCCCACGCAGATTTGCGTCACACCTCAAGGCAGCTTACTCAAACATACGGTTACGACATTTTGATAAAAGTAGTGCTGGGTAATGACGCCAATTCATTGGTTACCATTGCATCAGGACTTAAAGATTTGACCTACAGCCGAAGTTTTGAATCGGAGTCTGATGCAAAATCGGTAGAATATTTATCGGGTACTAATTACCAATGCAATGGCGCTGCTGGCTTTTTTGAAAAATTGGAAGCAGATCCGAATACTTCTGGTCCAAGACCGCCACAATGGTTAAGCACCCACCCTAGCCCAGAAAACAGAATCAGAGACATCAATACAAAAGCTCAGACTGTAGGTTGCAACACAACCCCGTTGAATCCCATGAGTTATCAGGAATTTAAAAATAGCCTTCCTTAGGGATATCCAAGGAAGGAAATTGCGATTTTCTGGAATCTTAACAACTTGTTCATAGTATTGTAATATAAATCCTGCTTATTTCACCCCGACTATCAGGAGGAAGACTTGGAGATATCATTTATCAGCTTATTTCAGGAGAACAGTTTAGGCCTTTGGGCTTCACTTGTTTCTATGATTTGTTTCGGTATTGCCGATTCTTTTTGGAAGCCGCCAATTTATGCGTTGGGCCCGGTCAAAACCATTTTTTATAGAAATCTGATCATTGTTCCAATTGTGTGGATTATACTTTTCTCGATGGAGGGCAAAGTAAAAATCAACTGGGGAGATCCTGTTAAGTATGCGCTCATAATTTCTGCATTTAGTTATTTAGGACTGTATTTTTTTAGCAAAGCACAAGAAAGGGGGTTGATTTCGGTAGTGGTACCCGTTAGCAGTCTCAACACAATGATCACCATGTTGGTGTCTATCATCACCCTTCAAGGGGCTATAAACAACATTAGCCTGGTTGGAATCATTGTGGCCTTGATTGGTATGGTGCTTATCAAACCCGGGAATACGGGTAAAGAATGGATGCAATCGCAAACAGGATTCAGGTTTGCGCTTATTTGTGCTGTTTTTTGGGGTTACAGCTATGCTTACAACTACCTGGTTGTTACTTTCACAGGTATTTTTCTTTTTAGTGTTTTGCTCGAGACCTCCATTTTGGTTCTTTCAGGGTTTCATTTGTTGGTTTCCAAACAAAGCTTTTCAGCCAAAATTCCAGCCAATTCTTCCGCTTTTAAAGGGCTGCTCATCATTGGCTTTTTTGGGGCGCTTGGCACCACTGCCATGAACATTGGTTTAGATAAAGCAGCAATTAATACAGTTTGTGGCATAGTTTCGCTTGCACCCATTATTAGCGTGGTCATTGGTGTGCTTCACTATAAGGAGAAACTCTCCTTAAAACAAAGCGTTGCTATTATGCTAATTTTTTCAGGAATCTTCACGATTGCCTATTTCAGGCACTACTAAATAAAAAGGGTTCCGCTATCTGACGGAACCCTTTCAAACCTTTGGTAAAACCGGTAAAATCTGGAAAACTATTTTCCGTCGTTTTTCACGTTCTGAACTTTCAGACGGATGTCTTGAGCAATAACCTTAAGATCTTGCATGCCTTTTCTGATTCTTGTTCCAGCTGCTGCGTTTCCTTTGTTGTAAAACTTGTCGAAATCTCCTTCAAGTCCCATTACCAAATCTTTCACTTCGTCGAATCTGTTTGTCATAATACTTCTTTTTTTGGGGTAAAACGTTATTTGTAAACGGTGGCTAAATTAGCTTTTAATTGAATTGTGCAATCATTTGTGAAAAAAAAAATCCTGCAATGGCTACTATGACACCACAAAATTTGTTGTTACATAGAAATTTTGACCCAATTTTTCCACCACCTCTTTCAATGCAGGAATAGTGATGTCTACATCTTCAAATGTATGCATGGCAGTGGGTATCAACCTGAGAATCAATAGCCCTTTTGGAATTACAGGGTAGGTGACAGGCGAGCAGAATATCCCATATTTCTCTCTGAGTTCAATGGTCATTTGGCTAACCTGGTTTTCGTCGGTCTCAATGATGACAGGAGTAACAGGTGTAGTGGTAGGACCAATATTAAAGCCATTTTCTTTTAGTTTTTGTTGCAAATAGGTTACATTTTCCCATAGTTTTTGCCTCAATTCAGGCTTATTCCTCAACAATTCAAGCCTTTTAATGGCACCAATTACCAGTGGCATGGGCAAAGATTTAGCATAAATCTGCGAGCGAGTATTGTATCTCAAATAGTCGATAATGTCTGCTTCTCCGGACACAAATGCACCTATGCTTGCCATCGATTTGGCAAATGTTGAAAAGTAAATGTCAATGCCATCCTGGCAATTTTGATTCTCACCAGTTCCGGCACCCGTTGCGCCCATGGTTCCAAATCCGTGGGCATCGTCTACCAGCAGCCTGAAATTGTATGTATCTTTAAAATCTACGATTTCTTTTAGTCTTCCCTGGTCGCCAGACATGCCAAAAACACCCTCTGTAATAACCAAAATTCCACCTCCGGTTTCTTCTGCGAGTTTTGTTGCCCGTACCATCTGTTTCTCGAAAGAAATCATATCGTTGTGCGGATACACAAAACGCTTGCCGCTGTGCATGCGCAAACCATCAATAATGCAAGCATGTGCTTCAGAGTCGTACACCACAACATCTCTACGATCGAGCAAAGCATCGATTACCGACATTATGCCTTGATACCCAAAGTTGAGCAGAAACGTGTCTTCCTTACTCATAAAGGCTGACAATTCACGCTCAAGTTGTTCATGATAAACACTGTTGCCCGACATCATCCTTGCGCCCATGGGGGAAGCAAGTCCGAATTGAGCAGTTGCATCGGTGTCGGCCTGTCTCACCTCTGGATGGTTTGCAAGACCCAAATAGTTGTTTAAGCTCCAATTCAGCATTCGCTTTCCTTTGAAGTCCATCCAAGGACCAATTTCACCTTCCAGTTTCGGAAAGAAAATATAATTATGGAGCGATTTTGAGAATTTGCCCAGTGGGCCACGGTCTTTGCGGAGTTTGTCAAATATATCCACTTGCGAATTTGATGTCTAATGAAATAGGATTAAAAAACTGTGCAAAATTATGTTTTTCTGGGCTGGAAACAAATATTTTGCATCATCAATAACATGTAAAAGGAGCATAGTGTTGCCCAAAACTTTCTCTTAAATTTGAGCCCCAACTTTTGAAACACCAATAGCTTGAAAATAAATAAACTGCTGGTTGCAAACCGGGGCGAAATCGCCTTGCGGGTTATGCGTTCGGCCAAAGAAATGGGAATACAAACCGTAGCTGTTTTCTCAGAAGCAGATCGGAATGCGCTCCATGTTCGGTTTGCAGATGAAGCCTATTTGCTGGGGCCAGCTCCTTCTGCCGAAAGCTATCTCAAAGGCCAAAAAATCATTGAAGTTGCCAAAAATTGTGGCGCTCAGGCTATTCATCCTGGTTATGGATTTTTATCCGAAAATGCGGCTTTTGCCCGTGCTGTTGAGGCTGCAGGTTTGCTATTTGTTGGCCCTTCTGCGCATGCGATAGATATTATGGGTAGCAAATTGGCAGCAAAAGAAGCAGTGGCTAAATTCGATGTACCCTTGGTGCCGGGCACGCCTGGCGCCATTGCCAACGCCAGCGATGCAATTGAATATTGCAACAAAATTGGTTATCCTGTTTTAATCAAGGCATCTGCAGGAGGTGGAGGAAAAGGCATGCGGATTGTTGAACAAGAGTCTGAGCTGGATGAGCAAATGGCACGTGCTATAGGAGAGGCCACTTCCGCATTTGGCGATGGTTCTGTGTTTATAGAAAAATACATTGGTTCGCCCAGGCACATTGAAATTCAGATACTTGGCGACCAGCATGGGAATGTGGTATATTTATTTGAAAGGGACTGCTCGGTTCAGCGAAGGCATCAAAAAGTGATTGAAGAAGCTCCTTCAGGAGTACTTACGCCTGAATTAAGGAAGCAAATGGGTGAGGCCGCAGTGCAAGTGGCAAAGTCGGTAGGGTACTATAATGCAGGGACTGTGGAATTCATATTGAGTAACAATATGGAGTTTTACTTTTTGGAAATGAATACACGCCTTCAAGTGGAACACCCTGTTACTGAAATGATTACGGGTCTAGATTTGGTGAAAGAGCAAATTAAGATAGCAGAAGGAAAACCCTTGTCTTTTGCCCAGGAGGACTTGAAAATTCATGGCCACGCCATCGAAATCAGAGTTTATGCGGAAGATCCTTCGAATAATTTTTTGCCAGACACAGGAACATTGCAAACTTATGTTCGACCACAAGGTCCAGGTGTTCGGGTTGACGACGGCATGGAACAAGGGCAGGAAATTCCGATTTACTATGATCCAATGATATCAAAGTTGATTGTTCATGCTTCCACCCGTGAAGAAGCTATTGAAAGAATGATTCGTGCCATTGATGAGTATCATGTGACCGGGGTTGCTACTACTTTGCCTTTTTGCAAAATGGTGATGCAACATCCTGTATTCAGAAATGAATGGTTCGACACTCATTTTGTGCAAAAGTATTTCAAACCTGAAATCTTGGTTGAACCGCTGACTGAGGATGAAAAAACAGCAATTGCAGCAGTAGCCGCACTGTTGAGTGGAAGCCAACCGGCTGCCGGCTCTACAGTAATTAGCCAAAATAATTCAAAAGAACAGGTGAAGTTTGCAGGGAAATCGGCTTGGCAACTTAACAGACTGTAAACTATTTTTTTGCAAAAGCATACAAAGCTGTACTTTTGCGCTCCCTTGCCCAGGTGGTGGAATTGGTAGACACGCTACTTTGAGGGGGTAGTGCTCGTTTGGGCATGGGAGTTCGAGTCTCCTCCTGGGCACAATTGCCGGCGAATAGCCGGCTTTTTTTTGCTTTCAAAATTCCTCAGAAGTGATGTAGAGGACTGTTAACTAAGATTCAAAGCTACGAAATGCAGGCATTTCATTTACTTGCACCGAGTTTTAAAATTCCTTTTACATCATGATAGACAGTACAATTGTCGCCGCTGATTTTGAAAAAGCCTATGGATATGCTCCATCTCGTTTGTTTTTTTCACCAGGTAGAGTAAATCTGATTGGTGAGCATATTGATTACAATGGTGGCTATGTTTTTCCCGCAGCCATTAGTTTAGGCATTACTGCAGCTGTGGCAAAACGGTCTGATAATACAGTGAGAATCAGGTCTGCCAATGTAAAGGAAGAGGTGATTTTTAAAGCGGAGGAAGGATTGGAGAATTTGGCGGAAGACGGTTGGGGAAATTATCCTAAAGGTGTTTTTGCTTTGCTCATTTTAGAGGGTTTTTCCCCATCGGGCTTTGATATTTTTTATTCAGGAGATTTGCCTGATGGTGCTGGCCTGTCATCTTCCGCTGCTATTGAAGTGCTTACTGCGTTTTTGGTGCTTATCATGGATGGGGAGGAAAATATTGATATGGTTTGGCTAGCCAAGTTTTGTCAGCGGGTCGAAAACAACTTTATCCATGTCAACTGTGGAATCATGGACCAATTTTCTGTAGCACTTGGCCAAGAGAAAAAAGCTATTTTACTTGATTGTCAAACACTTGATTATAAATATAGTCAGCTTCATTTAGGCGATTATTCACTGGTAGTGATGAATACCAATAAAAGAAGAGAGCTGGCAGAATCGAAGTACAATGAGCGAAGAAGCGAATGCGATAAAGTGCTTGGCTTGTTGAAGCAGTATTTTCTTTACAAAGACCTTTGCTCTGCTGAACTTGATGCCGTTTACAACCATGTTAAACACCCAGTATTGATGAAGCGGGCCAGACATGTGATTACAGAAAATCAACGGGTACTCAGGGCAGCAGAGGTTTTAAATACAGGTAATTTACTGGAATTTGGAGGCTTATTAAATGATTCGCACCAATCACTACGAAGTGATTATGAAGTGACAGGATTTGAGTTGGATAGCCTTGTATATGCCGCTCAGCAACATTCCACTTGTTTAGGCGCCAGAATGACAGGAGCAGGTTTCGGTGGTTGTGCTATTTCATTGGTATTAACTGCTGGATTACAGAAATTTAAAGATGAAGTTGGCCCGGAATATCAAAAGTTGGCTGGCCTCAAAGCAGATTTTTACGATTGTACAATAAACAATGGAGTTCATGAGATTTAATTTATTGGCTTTGGTTTTTTTGGCCTTCATGGCCTGTCGAAGCAATTCGGGGAGTCACCACAACACCTATTTTATAACAGATTTTGGGGCAGTTGGCGATAGCATTACCTTGTGCACCCGTGCTTTTGAAGCGGCGATAGACAGAGCTCATAAAATTGGAGGAGGAACAGTGATAGTGCCGCCCGGAAGGTTTACCTCAGGAACCATTGAACTTAAAAGCAATGTAACATTGGAAGTGCAGGCTGGTGGCAAAATCATTGGCTCTTCAAACCTCGAACATTATCCTGCTAAAACCTGGGGGCACAACAAAGACCGCCAACCTTACCACCTCATTTTTGCCAAAGGAGCTGAGAATATTGCCATTACAGGCCAAGGCATTATAGATGGGAATGGCCCTGCATTCTGGAAGTCTCATAGTCTTGATTCACTTCCATTTTGGATTATGGCTAAGGATAAAAAAATTAGTCCCATGGTGGAAATTGAAGGTTGTAGGAACGTAAAAATTCAAGACGTAACCCTGAAAACTGGTGGTGGTTGGACTTGTCATTTGTACAATTCCGACATTGTGAATGTGACTAGGGTTAAAATTCTGAACAACCTGTATAGCCCGAACGGAGATGGTCTAGACATTTCGGGTTGTTCTGATGTAACTGTAAGTGACTGTATCATCAAAACCTGCGACGATGCCATTTGTCTTAAAACCTTTGGCGATAGTAGGGAATGTAAGCGTATTGCTATCAATAACAATGTGATTGAATGTTTGTGTGCTGCACTTAAAATAGGCAATGAATCTTTTAGAAACATTGAGCAAGTTAGTTTTACCAACAATGTTGTTTATGGGTCGAGCCGGGCATTGGCTATTTATGCAGAGGGCGGGGGAACTGTGCAAGATATTACAGTTTCGAATCTGGTTTGCGATTCACGTGCACCTTTGCTTTACAATAGGCCTATTCATATTTCACTCATGGAGCGCAAGGGAGCAGATGGAAGTGTTTATGGCGGAGAGAAATATGGACAGAAAGATTTTTATAACGTTGGGGGGCGTAAGCCGCAGCTTCGCAATGTGAGCATAAGCAATGTGGTGGCCAGAACAGATGGCAGAATTCTCATTACTGCTGAACCGGGTATGATGATCGAAAACTTAACGTTGAGAGATATTCAACTCATTTACCCCTTGGTTGAAGACCCGGTGCTACACATAGAACAAATAAAAAGCTGGCAATTTTCACCAAAAAACCCTGAAGCAAGAAAAGCAAGGGCTGCCCTTGTAGCTGAAAATGTGAAGAACATGGTGGTAGAGAATTTTTTGGTAAAATGGCCTGAAACCGACGTTGTTCCAGCTGAATGGCAGTTTCCAAAACTGATTGCAAATGGTACACTAGCTTCATTTACAAGGGATTACAGCAAAGCCATACCTTCAGATATGTCGGCCATTTGGGCGAGAAACATTCAAGGAGGTTATTGGTATGCGCCGTTGGCAAAAGCTTCAGGCGGAGGCTTAACCGATGCAGATATCAAATTGTCGAATTGGAAAAGCAAGTGATATTTGTCAAATCTTATTGACTTTTGCCCCCCTGTTTTTACCTTGTCCGTGATTTCAAATTCTACCGACTATGACACACAAGAAATTTTATAAAGAGCTGGGTAAGTTGCTGTATGCAGTGGCAAAGTCAGACGGAAAAATTCATCCAAAAGAAGTGACGGCTATTAAAGATCTGATAGCCTCAGAATTGGTGCCAATGGAGAAAAGCACCGACGAATTTGGTTCAGATGCTGCCTTTTATGCAGAGTTCGAGTTTGAATTGATGGCAGACCGGTCGGTAAATCCCAAGGCCGCTTTTAAAAGTTTCGAAGACTTTTTGAAAGAGCACGACAAGCATATCAATGAAGACATGCGAAAAAAAGCGTATGATTTGGCCACCAAAGTTGCCCAGTCACTTCATGGAATAAACAAGGAAGAAGCTGTGATGCTCGAAAAACTTAGGGCAGATTTACACATGGTCTAGAAACCTGCATGGGCTCCGGGTTTCTTTCTTCAGCCTTACAGCTTCAAATAAAAGGAACTTAACAGTGCTTGAAATGCTGCTGAATATTGACCTGAATGGTCTCTGATGTGTAATTGCGTGGGTCTGCAACTTTCACCCTGTTGGTAAACGACCATTTTTCTAAAAACAGCGTCATTTGGTTTGTTTAGAACTTGAACTTCTTCGGACGGCCACAGGTCGAAGCATCTCATTTTCTCTGTGAAAAAATGACTTTCATTTTCAGGAAGTAAAATCGCAACACGTCCGTTTGGGGAGCGTAGTGCAGAAATGCAACTGCTCAACTCTTCAAAGGTCAACGTTTCCTGATGTCGGGCTGCATTCACTTTGTCTTCAGGCGAAGTCAGGTGATTTTTGAAAAAAGGAGGGTTACTTACAATCAGATCGAACTTTTGGTGGGATGAAGCGGCAAATTCCTGAATGGATTGATGGGCAATGTTGATGCGGTTTGAAAACGGGGAAGACCCTACATTTTCTTTGGCCTGTTGCGCAGCAGCTGCATCCAATTCCACTCCGGTTATGATCGACTCTGTAGTTCTTTGCGCCAGCATTAAGCTCAACAAACCTGTGCCTGAACCAATGTCTAAAATGGTTTTGGGCCGACCATCAAGAGGAATCCAGGCACCAAACAAACAAGCATCCGTAGTTACTTTCATGGCACATTCACCTTGATGAATGGTGAACTGCTTGAAGTGAAACCAGTTATTTGCCAAAATTCTGAACGAAAATTTTTAGAATTTCCTGCCCGAAATCTTGAGCGAAAACTTCTTATTCGGATAACTTGGAAAATGGCTTTGCGAAACCTGATGCGGTTGATTTTCCATGTACACGGCGCACATGGTATTCGAAACATGGTACAGATTTTTGTGTTTTGCCTTTGGAATGCCTTCCAAAATAGCGTGCAAAACAGCGTGTCTTACTTTTTCGGGACTGAAACCATAGTCGTGCCAAACCATCATGGATTCCTCGTTTTTGCGAACAGAAAAGCTTTTGATGGTATCGTTTAAAACACCTTCGTAGGTATGGTCACCATCTACAAAAATAAGGTCAAACTTCTTTTGAAGTGTTTGAAAATCAAGTTTAAACGAGTTTGCCTTGATGCTTTTAATTTGTGTATGATCTTTTGAAAAAAGGCCGTGAACTTTAACAAAGTCTTCACCAAAATTAAGCGAATGCATTTCGTCTGCTGAAAGAGTAATTGAAGTGCAATCGTTCGTTACATCGGCCACATTGGCAATGCTTTCTCCTCGCCAGCTTCCAATTTCCAGGTATGCACAGGCTTCAAAAGTTCTTGCCAGTTGTTTAAGCAACAAAATATCAGGAATGGTAGAAGTGCCGTCGAGATAGCTGTAGTTGTGCAACTCTTCTTCCAGGTTGGGAAAAAGATCCAACATGTCTACGGTAGGCAATTGGGTAATCCCGAATTTTGCGCTGATTTTGTTTTTGTGAAAAAGCTCGCTTTGGGAGCGAATACCGTCTTTGATGACCGAAACCGGATTCGACAACAGAATGGACAAGGCTTCTTTGAAGTTCATGTGGGCAAACCTACTACAATGATTTCTTCAACCCAAAACTGAGAACGCTGCAATGAATGTTTGGAGCTTTAAACTCCTATAATTTTAAGCTCAATTCTTCGATTCATTTGTCGATTCGACTCGCTGCTGTTTGGCGCCACGGGCATTGTTTCTCCAAAGCCTTTAGAAGTGAGTCTGATTTTGGGAATATTGTTTTTAATTATGTATTCAACCACGGCTTGAGCCCGTTTTTGGCTCAAAGTCATGTTGGCAACATCAGAACCCACATCATCGGTGTGCCCATCTATTTCGATGCTGATTTTTGGATTTTTATTCATCAGGTTGATTACTTGATCCAATTCCGAGGTAGACTGTTGCAGCAAGGCATATTTTCCCGATTCGAAGTATAAGTTGTTGAGAACTATGCTGCTCCCTTTCTCCATTTTATCGAGCTTCACCAATATTTTGGTTACTAGCGATCCGGTCTCAGGCGAAGGAAGCACAACACTTTTATAAAGATAACCTTCAGACGATACAAATAAACCAAAAGGGCCACCCGGAGGTAGCACCATCATAAATTTACCAGTGCTATGTTCAGAAGTTACATCGTAAATCACCTTGTTGGAATCGAGATTCATTAAACTGACATCAGCTTCGAGAGGTCGGTTGGTTTTAGCATCTACCACCTTTCCTTCCAACACGGCTTTTACAGATTTGGCCCAGAGTTTTTCGGGTAAATCAACTTCATAAAGCACTGAACTTACAATTTGCTCATCCCTAATATCTTCTCTGCTGTAGAAGGCTCGTTTTCCATTGGCAGTGATGCAAATTCCAGCCTCATCTTTGGGTGAGTTGAGTGGATATCCCAAGTTCGCAGGTGAAGTCCATCCTTTGCCATCTTTTTCAACCATCATCAGATCAAGGCCTCCAAAACCAGGATGTCCTTCCGATGCAAAATACAATTGAAGCCCGTTTGCATGGATGTAGGGCGACATTTCTGCAAATGGTGTATTGATAAACGGCCCCATATTTTTAGGTTCAGTCCATTGTCCGTTGGCTATTTGATGACTTTCCCACAAATCGTAGCTTCCCATGCCTCCAGGCCGGTTCGAGCAAAAAACCAACCATTTTCCATCAGCAGAAAGCGTTGGCTGAGACTCCCATGATGAAGAATTTACTTTTTCCAAAGGTTCCGGCTCGCTCCAGAATTCCCCATCTCTTTTAGTAATAAATAAATCACAACTGCCTTTCGAACGTCTGCTGTCGCAAACGGTAAACACCAAAATGCTGCCATCTGCCGAGATGGCTGAAGTGCCCTCGTTTCCTTTAGTGTTTACAGGTTCGGGCAAAGCTTCTGGCGTTTGCCATTCTCCGTTCACTTTTTGAGAAGTATACAAGTCTTCGCCGTCAAATTCCCTTCTCCCTTTTCTAGCTGTGAAATACATCAATTGTTCATCTGCAGTAACCGCCGGAAAATACTGCATGGGATATCGGTTTACCCGGCTATGAAGTGGCATTGGCTTCATATTGAGGCTGTCTGCCAAATGGGCTTTTCCATATTCACAATGCCGAAGATCTCTCCAAACTGTAGGAAAAAGTTTGTCTGTTGGTTCTAGTTCCTTTTTCACTTTTTCCAAAAATGCTGCCGCTTCATCATACTGCCCCAACCTCAAGAGAAATGAGCCACAAAAGCGGCCAGCTTCAATTCGTTCTTTTTTTTCTCTGCTCAGCGATGGTACAATTTTCCATGCCCGAAAAACTTCGGCCGGTTTTTGGTCCATTTTATAGATGTTGCCCATTAGCCACCAAGCCTCTACAAAATTTGGATCCCGCTTCACCGCTCCTTCCAATGCTTTTACAGCTTCATTGATTTTTCTGTAAGCCAACAATGATTTGGCTTCTTCAAATTGCTTGATGGCTTTGCTGTTGTTGCTGGAATAATATCCCTGAATTTGTGCCCAAACAACAGATGAGCCTGACAAAAAGACTAGCCAAATGAGGCAAAATTTTATAAAAAAGATTTGATAGTTTTTAAAAGGCATTATTAACTTCCACGGTGATGGCGCAAGAGAACTTTTTATTGGGTTTTAACACAAGAATTCCTGCTTTGTCAAAGAGATTGCCTTCGCTGTTTACATTGTCGGCCAAGCCGTACCAAGGTTCAACACAAATAAAAGATTCGCCAGGTTTGGACCAAATGCCGAGATAGGGAAATCCGGGATGGTGAATGGTTAATTCATGGCTTCCGTCTTGTTTTCTGAGTTTTGACCAGTTTGAATTCAATCCTTTAAAGACTAAAGCGTCGTTGTCGAAAATGTCATTTTCGAGCAAAAGTTCTTGGCTATAGTCCAAAAATTTTTTATGAGCAACGCCGTTTATGAGGCCATCTTTTAGTTCGAACAAGTCCACAGTTTCTGGTTTTTCAAATGAAATCTGGTAGTCGCTAAATTTGCCAAAAATGTTGAAGCCGGGGTGAAAGCCAACAGAAAAAGGCATGTCGTTTTCTCCAGTATTTTCTACTGAAACTGTGTTTAAAATACTATTGCCTTTTAGTTGAAATGATACTTGGAGATTGAAGTCGTAAGGATATTTAGAAAGTGTTTGCTCGTTTTCTGTAAGGGTAAAATCTGCGGCTGTCTCGTTTGTTTGCCCAACTTGAAATGTCGAATCTCTTGCAAATCCATGTTGACTCATGTTGTAGATTAACCCATTCCATTTAAAGCTGTTGTTTTTTAATTTCCCAACTATTGGAAATAGCAAAGGTGCAGAACGAGCCCAAATTCCAGGGTTTGCCTGCCAGATGAGTTCTTTGCCTGTTGACAAATAAACCAAACTTTTAAGTTCGGCGCCATCGGGACTTATTTGGGCTTTGAGATAATGATTTGAAAGCTCTATCATCTGGGAAATTAGCTGTTTGGATGATGAATTTGCAGATTTAATAATTACAAAGCAAACCCAAAAATTTTAAAGAAGTTTATTGTACCCAAAACAATGAAAACTTTGGACAGTATGTATTTGTAGTGTTTTGGTTAAATTTGCATCTGTTTCAACATAAAACCAGATTATCAAATGCAAACTAAAATGAATTGGTTGGCTCTCTTTGCAGGCCTGCTATTTTTTTCAACTGTAGCCCAAGCTCAAAATAACCTTGTGAGCTACCTTGGCGACACAAGTACTAGATTTAACACCATTCTCAAACTAAGCGACGGTACTTTTTTAGTAGGGGGAGAAGCTAGAAGTCTAGCTTGGGTGCCAGCTTCTGTTCCGGTTACAACACTTAGCATGCCAGATACCACCAATTCCCGATCGGTGAGAATTGCATTTTTGGCACATCTTACAGCTGATATGAGCACTTTGGCCAGGGTAGTTCGCTTTCCTGCTACAACAGTACGTGATGTATTCCGCATAAAAACCAACACGCCTCCAGGCCAACCTACCGGCGATATTTATATTTCGGGTAATCGAGAAAATGAGTTCAACACAGGCAGTAGAGCGGGCTATTACATTGCTAAACTCAATGGAAATTTTATTGGTGGCAACAATCCGACCGGATTGGTTTGGTCTTTTGACGTGGAAGCAAGAGGAATACAGTCAAATTCGCCATTGATGACTGAAACTGTTTCTTCCTACAGGGCCATTCAACCTTGGGATGTGCAATCTGATGGCAAAGTTGTTTATGGTACCGGCCACCAATATTCAGCGAGCTGGGCTGCTGTTTATAGAAGGAGGGCAGATGGACATTCTGACGACACAGTTGGAAGTTGGGCAAATCATTGGGTTAGAATTTCATCCAATAATCCCTTAGTAAATGGTAGAAACATAGAAGCCAGAAACTTTACTCTGGGTAGAGTTGATTCTATCTTTTACAGCACAAACAACCCTCCCGGATTTGCTCAGAATGTAGGCATAGACACAGCAAACTTCAGTGGAATTGTATTAAAAGTTAACCGCAGTGGATCAAACCTTCGTTCGTACACAGCAGGCGATTTCGAAGCATTGTTTACAGATGAAAATGGAAATCCAGGCAGGGTGGGCCGTTACCCTGAAGATTTTATGTACATCGAACCTTGCCTAGCCGGCAACTGCCCGAACAATGGCCCCAATCCTATAACCAGGTATGGCACCAACTTTGGAAATAATGACAATGCGACCCATCGGCTAGGCGGTATCGTGATAGACAAACGCACCAATGATATGTTCATTGGCTATTCTACCTTGTGCAGGCATCCAGCTTCTACACAAGCGGGCGAAGGTGACATTGAACCGATAGTGATTGCATTGAGTGGAAGTGGAGAGACCAAATGGTGGAACAGGTTACACAAAGAAGATCCGTTGAACGGAAGCAATGCTTTGCAGGAAATTGAAGGCCTATCTATCGACTATTTGAGCAATAGTC
Source organism: Cytophagales bacterium (assembly GCA_038205175.1). GTDB lineage: Bacteria > Bacteroidota > Bacteroidia > Cytophagales > Flexibacteraceae > JBBRCC01. The sequence goes on from JBBRCC010000003.1 coordinate 24,522, forward strand.
TCGTTGTTTTGGCTGCGGTAACAGATACTTCGAAAAACAACCTTTGGAATGGGAATGGGATAACCAGCAACCCAACTGCCAACGGTGTTCAAAATAAACACACAGGCACCAATGCCAGCATAAAATATGCCTGGCTGGGCAAAATGAGCTTGAACAACGGCCAAATGCGAAATGCGACCTATTTAGGCGAATTTGCAAACAATATGGGTTTAACAGGAGTCCCATATTCCAGCCCACGCATGGATGGCTGGCCAAGCTACAATGCTGGTAGTCCAAATCTAGCCCGAACACTTGTTAGAAATGTAGAAGTATCTGAAACTGGCGAAGTGTTGGTAATTGGCGAAGCAGAACGAGCGATGACTACCCGGGATGCATTTCAGAAAATGCCAAAAGAAAACCAAGGTTTGGCTCCCCGCACCAGTTTTGTAAGGGTATATGCTCCCAATCTTGATTCGGTATTGTACTCCACAGCTGTTACTGGAATTTGGGATCGTACCACAGGCAGAACAGGGTCAAATGTGTTGGTTCGGACCGCCACATTTTCAGGAGATGATGTTGCCATTATTGGTTGTCATAGTCGTGGGGGTGGCGATTTGCCAACTACAAATGCACCTTCGTTCGGCGACACAAGCTATATCGGATCAAGAGGTGTGATAGGTTTGCTGAAGAAAAACTGCATAGGAGCTGTTGAGCCACTCTCAATTACTGGAGGATCAGCATCTTTTTGCCAAGGTCAAAGTTATAGGCTTAGGGTTCAAGGCGGTCAAGGCCTTAAGTATGTTTGGGCCTTACCACCAGGGTGGGTTGGTAGCAGTTCATCTGACAGCATCACCATTAGCCCTACTGGAATAGCAGCCGATTCGGGCAAAGTTTTGGTTGCAGCCGTGAATCAATGTGGTGCTAGTTTCCCTATTGGAATAAGCGTTTCTCGTCCGCAGCCTACTGATATCAGCATCATCACTGTAAATGCCACTCAATACAGGTACAATTTGTCAAACAACTCAGCTTTTTGGTTTATCAGTGGCGACACAGCCCGAAATGCTCAAGGTTTGCCCATCAGATCTCAAACCTTGAATTTGAACAATGTGGTTCCTCGTCCTACGGGTTCTTACACCATCACTTCCGGATTTACCAATGGTTGCGGCACTTTCTTGTCGAATCCAATTGTAATAACGAATGCTGCTCAAAAATTATCAAAAAGAGACATCAAAGTATTCCCGAATCCTGGAAAAGGCCAATTAACCATTTCAGGAGATGCCATAACCCAACTTGTAATGGTGGACGTGGTAGGCAAAACATGGCTAAGCCTTGTGCCAGAAAGCCAGAAAGAATCCTTTTCACTAGTAGTATCGCATTTGCCGACCGGAATTTATTTCCTTACGGTAACCACGCAGTGGGGCAGGTTTACAGAAAAGTGGATTAAAGAATAAATCTTAGAACGCAAATTGAAAAAGACCCTGACTTAGTTCGGGGTCTTTTTTTGTGCAGATTTTTGAAAATGAACTGATTGTAATTCTCATTTAAAAACTCTTAACAAAGGCTTAACATTGGCTTATTATTGGGATGAAACTGCAAGTTGATTTTTGCAGCAAATATAAACCTGATGTTAAAGCCTTTACAGCTTCTGGTTCTTTTAGCAATAGTTCTTTCTTTTTCAGCCTTTGGTCAAACAGGTTCAATTAGCGGAGAGGTGAAGGAAACCAAATCTAAAGAACCGATTATTGGTGCTACAGTGGTGATACAAGGGACTTCCAAAGGTTCGCCAACTAATTTGGATGGCAAATACAAAATTTCTGAATTAGAACCTGGCACCTACACATTGGTGGTTTCATCTCTGTCTTTTATCAGCAAAACCTTTAAAGGTATCGTGGTAAAGTCTGGTCAAAATACGGTTTTAAATGCCAGTTTGGACGAGCAAGCCATTGAAGCACAGGGAGTAACTGTGGTTGGGGAACGCAGAAAAGACACAGATATTAATCTGATGCAAACCTTGAAAAGCACGCAAATTGTTGCCTCAGGTATTTCTGCACAGCAAATTTTGAAAGCCCCTGACCGGGATGCCGCACAGGTGATGAGCAGGCTGCCCGGCGTAACAGTTCAAGACAATCGATTTGTGATGATAAGGGGTGTGAGTCCAAGGTACAACAATGTGCTCATCAACAATGCGATTGCGCCTAATACTGAAGTAGATAGTCGATCATTTTCCTTCGATCTGATACCCAGCAATTTGCTCGACAGGATGCTGGTTTTTAAATCCGGAAGTGCCGACCAGCCAGGAGATTTTGCCGGTGGTCTCATTCATATTTATACCAAAAATGTTGTGAATGAAAATGAAACGGCAGTGTCTATTGGAACAGGTTTGCGGGCAAATACCACATTCAACCCGCACATGAGTTCACAAACAAGCTCAACCGACTTTTTGGGTTTCGACCGAAATTTGAGGTCGCTGCCTACATCTTTTCCCATCAATTTGCAGGATGTGAACCAAAGTCAGCGAAATTCATTTGCTAAAGAATTGCCCAACAACTTTGGCCTAAACAAATCTAATGCAAGTCCGGATTTAAGAATCGGCTTCCACATTGCCCGAAAATTTACCATCGGTAACGTAGCAGTTTCAAACCTCACTGCAGTTAATTACTCATCTACTTTTCAATTCGTTAACTTTAAGAGATACAGATACGGAGCCTTTGATCCTGGCATGAACAGAAGTCAAGATACCTTGTTTAGTTATTCAGACGATCAATATAGTAAAGAAAATCGCTTTGGATTTATTCACAACTGGCTTTTCAGACTCGATGAAAGAAATAAAATTGAGTTCAAAAACATGTTTAACCAAGTAGGGGAAACTGAAACTACAGAACGAAATGGTTTCAACTTTGAGCGCCGGGCCGACGATTTGCGAAACTACAGCTACCGTTACGTTAGCCGAACTATTTTTAGCTCTCAGATTGTGGGAGAGCATGAATTGGGCAATGAATCGAAGTTCAATTGGGTTTTGGGCGGGAATTACATTGCCAGAAACGAACCGGACTACCGCCGGGTGAGAACCTACAAACGAAGAGGAACCAACGATGATTACCAGTTGATTGAAGCTGCCAGTTCAGGCGCTATTTTCGAAACAGGGCGTTTTTACTCAAAATTGCGGGAAGGCAGTGTGAATGGCTCCGGGCATTATGAGCGAGTGATAGCCCATACCGCAGACACTGGAAAAGTAATATTGAAGGTAGGCGGCCTTTTCGATGCCCGCTCTCGACAGTTCGATGCCCGATATTTTGTGTTTTTGGGTCCATTCACAAATGATCCTGATCGTCGTCTGCAGCTGCTCACCAATCCTGTAGATCGGCTTTTTGCTCCCGAAAATATTGGGAACGATGGTTTTAGGCTGGAGGAAGGCACAAGACCTATTGATAGTTATGGAGCATCCAATAAGTTGGGTGCAGGATATGCTTCCATCAGTTTGCCATACCAGGATTACAACATCACTGCGGGAATAAGGGGTGAATACAATGTGCAGCAACTGAGAACAAATGACAACAACGGCCCACTTGAGGTGAATTATCCTATTTTTTCACCCCTTCCTTTTTTGAATGCTTCACGAAATATTAGCAAAAAATTGCTTGTTCGGTTGGCTTACAGTAAAACGGTGAATAGGCCTGAGTTTAGAGAATTAGCTCCTTTTGTTTATTACGATTTTAACCTTGATGCCAACTTTTTTGGAAACAATAAGCTCAAAACGGCCAATATTCATAATTTGGATTTACGATGGGAACTCTACCCTAGCAAAGGAGAACTGATTTGCTTCGGTGTGTTTTACAAACGATTTGTAAACCCCATTGAAGTAAAAGTATCGCCCATTGGTCTTTCGCCTCAGTATACTTTTGCCAATGCTCGAATAGCCAATAATTTGGGCCTCGAATCAGAAATAAGGCGTTCACTTCAACATGTGGTCGACAACCGTTATTTGAGTCGGTTGTCGTTTGTGGTCAATGCAGCATACATTTGGAGTCGTGTCGATTTAGGTGAGGTAACAGCCCAGGAAAGCAAAAGGGCACTGCAAGGCCAGTCGCCTTATGTGGTGAATATTGGAGCCTACTACACAAATGATGAAAAAGGATTTACCGCCAATTTGATGTACAACATTGCAGGCAAGCGCATTTTTACAGTGGGCGACAATTTGTTCCCAACTGTGTATGAACTGCCCCGCCATCAAATTGATTTCACCCTTTCGAAAACCCTTTCTAAGGTGATTGACCTGCGTTTTTCCATCGCCGACATCCTCAACTACAAATTCCGATTTTACCAAGACACCAATCGAGATACTAAAATCACGAAGATTGACGAGCCCATCATGGAGTTTAGAAGGGGAAGCTATTCAAGCCTGAGTGTGGTGGCCAGATTTTAACTATTCAATTTATTTTCTGGTTTTAACTGGGTATGCAAATGAGTTTACAATCATTTAATGAAACAATTACACAACGCTAAAATGCACGTAACGCTGCCGTAACACTGTCTCCATAGGTTTGCGGCACATTTCAAAAACAACGAAAGATGAAAAAGCATTTCTTTTACATAGTACTTTGTGCATCAGTAGCTGTTAGCAGTTGCAAAAAAGATGATGACAACAACGACCCAAAGCCTACAAGCCAAAATGTGGTTTTGACGGGTGATTTGCCGACTCAAACTTTAGATGCTTCAAAAAAATATGAAATTCAGGGCAATGTGTTTGTACGTTCAGGTCAAAAGTTGACCATTCCTGAAGGAACTATTTTGGTTGGGGATAAAAGAACCAAAGGCACTTTGGTAATTGATGAAGGAGGACAAATTGAAGCCATTGGTACCGAAGACAAACCCATCGTGTTTACATCTGAACAAGGAGAAGGCGAAAGAGACAAAGGCGACTGGGGTGGAATTGTAATACTTGGTCGTGCCAATTGCAACCAAAACCGGCCTGCTATCGAAGGAGTTACCCCTGAAGTACGCTTCGGAACGTTCCAATCGGACGTGAACGACAACGAAAGCAGCGGTACATTAAAATATGTTCGCATTGAATTTGCAGGTATTGCACTTTCGCCTAATAACGAAACCAATAGCCTTACCATGGGCGCAATTGGTCGTGGCACGGTAATCGAAAATGTTCAGGTTTCTTATGGGGGAGACGACGGATTCGAGTGGTTTGGTGGAACTGTAAATGGCAAAAACCTGGTTTCATTTGGAACTTGGGACGATGATTTTGACTGCGATTTTGGCTGGTCTGGTAATGTACAATATGGTTTAGCAGTTCGGGATCCGTTTTCTGCCGATCAATCAGGCTCCAATGCTTTTGAGTGTGACAATGATGCCGCCGGAAATAATATTCAACCATATACTTCTGGCGTTTTCTCAAACATGACTGTTTTAGGCCCTCGCATGGATACTTCAAACGCCATTTCGGGAAATTATCAGCATGCCATGCACCTGAGAAGAAGAACTGCCATTTCGATTTTCAACTCTGTAGTAACTGGTTTCCCGACTATGTTTCGTTTAGACGGTCTAAGTACTCAAACACAATATGAAAATAGCGTTGGTGCTATCGAGAAGACTATCATTGTAGGTGTTGCAGGGCGGGTTCGAAATCCTGTTACCATGTATTCAGGTGGTTCCGGAAACACAGCCGATACTGTTCGCCATTTCTTCTTGCGTGCTGAAAAGGCAAATATGGCATTCAATACCAGGGTTTCAGCTTCAGAGGCAACGGCCAAGCCTGATTACGCCGGAATGGGTCTTAATGAAAATGCATTTTTTAGCAAATATACCAAGGAGTCATATCCTAAGACTATGAATTTTGCTGTAACTGGAGGAGTTTTGGCCAGTGGTGCAGTGTTTTCCAATTCAAAAGTAGCAGGAACATTTTTTGATAAAGTTAACCATGTAGGTGCTTTTGGATCAACCAATTGGGCCGACAAATGGACCAACTTTCAGCCTTTGCTTCAAACATATTAATTTTCAACCTGATTGTTTAATCTGAAGATGCCCGCTATATGCGGGCTCTTCTTTTTTAAGACATTTGCAACATGACAATCCGCCTCACATTTGCTCTAATTTCATTGCTTACTTTTTTGTCACGCTGCAATCAAGCTGACTCATACCGAGCGATCACCGAACTTTCCATCCAGGAAAGAGAACTGGTGTTTCCCAAAATAGTCCGGTACATAGCCAAACCACCAAAAATGGTAAAAGGTGGCCTACGTTTTGATTCACGGTTTGATGAGTACTATAAAAATGCACAGCAAAGTTTTGACTGGGAGCTATTTTACATCGATCCAAGCACCCGGATTCGTTACTTTTTAGTTAGTCGGGACGCTCCGAGTTTGTACAAAAAGCGAATAGGAATTGGAGGGAGTTATCAGATAAATCAAAATGAAATAAGCAACTACCGGGAAGTATTTTGGACCTTTAAAATGAAAGTGCCAGAGCTGAATGATAAGTCTGCTAAGCTTTTTAAAGCCATGTTAAAAGGAGAGGATTTAAGTCCATTTTACCCGCAAAACTCACCAGAAAACGAAGAATGGATTGAATTTCCTGATGCCACCACTTATTACGATGCAGACTCCCTTTTTTGGCGAAAAAAAGGATGAATATCTATATCTTATTTCGCTTCCAGGCTACAGAAACTCCCGATCCTTCTGCCAAAAAAACGCTTGACGGCCGACTGAGATTTAATGCTTGAAACGCTTGGCCATACATGATCCCAAAATCACAATCCACTTCAAAGGAGTTTATTTCAAAAACTTCCCAAGCCGGGTGATTCACTTTGTATTCCCAAGTTTCTAAGGCCGAAACACGGGTATAGCCATAGTAATGCTCGAAGATAAATTCCTCTTCGGAACCAAGGCTCATCTGTCTCGACATGAGGTTTGCATACACTTGAATTCCCATGGATTTATTTTGCTTTTTCCAGCCATAAGCAATGTGTTGTTCATTTTCGCTGGACTCCCATTTGTGCCAGGTTCGCAAGGCAGTATAATGTTCTTTGTATAGCACATTGGCCAGCCATGCCACCGGTGCATAAGGCACTGATTCGTTTACAAAAATCACGCCTCGTCTCCATTCTCCCTCTATTTTCCGCTTCACATAAAAGCGAAGATTCACTTCCTCAAAACTGCCCAACAGCGGAATTGGAATGCCAAAAAGACGAGTGTTTACAAACATAAAACCAACCAGACTCACCAAGTGCTTTCCTTGGAAATCGTCGAGCTCCACGCCTTTAGGTAAATATGGAATCAAGGTGCTTGCATCTACCTCATAGTTTGCCATGATGAGCTTCTGCCAGGTTGCAGTAAGAAAGTTTTGAGGCATGAGGTTGTAGATTAATAAACAAAGAAGTGGATCTGCTAGGATTTGTTTAAGGAAAAATTTGAGATTTACGGGCAATTATGCTTTTCATGAATCAGGTAGAAAAACTTCTTTCCATTTTCAATAGCTCCACAGGTGTAAATACAGACACACGCAGTATACAGTCCGGTCAATTGTTTGTTGCCTTAAAAGGTCCAAATTTCAACGGAAACTTGTTTGCCAAACAAGCCCTTGAAACCGGAGCTATGCATGTAGTGATCGATGAAAATCCTGAATTGGATTTGCCAGCAGGTTCGTTCACTTTGGTTGAGAATGGATTGAAAGCGCTTCAAACCTTAGCCCATGCTTACCGAAAAACTCTTTCATGTCCTGTAATTGCCATTGGCGGTTCAAATGGAAAAACTACCACTAAAGAACTCATTACAAGGGTATTGGCTACTAAATTTAAAACTTTTGCTACGCCGGGAAATCTGAACAACCATATTGGTGTGCCGCTTACTTTGCTCAAAACGCCATTTGATACAGAAATGCTAATAGTTGAAATGGGTGCCAATGGTCTGGGTGAAATTGCAGAGTTGTGCGAAATGGCTGCGCCTGATTTTGGACTCATTACCAATATTGGTAAAGATCACCTGGAAGGATTTGGAAGTATTGAAGGTGTGGCTGCTGCAAACAGTGAACTGTTTTACTATTTGTTTAAAAATGGCGGGAAAGTATTTGTAAACACGCTTGAACCACATGTGGCCCGAATGGCTTCCAGGTTTGAATCTGCCATCACATATCCACAGCAGCAGGATTTTTGCCAAATAGAATTGGTGGTAAACGGAAGCTTTTTTCTGAGTTACAAAGACGAAGGTGGCTTTGAATTCGAAACCAAACTCACAGGCCAATATAATTTTGCCAATGTGGCAACCGCACTTTGTGTAGGCAAATATTTTGGAGTGAATTTGTCAGAAACGCATAATGCCATTGCCAACTATGAACCTGCCAACAACCGCTCTCAAATTGTGAAAACAGACAGGAATATCATTGTTTCAGATGCATACAATGCCAACCCAAGTTCTATGGAAGCAGCGATTGCAAACTTTGTTACACTGAAAGCTGCTAAAAAAGCCCTATTTTTGGGTGACATGTTGGAACTTGGCACGCAAAGTGAAGTTGAACATGCCAGATTAGGTGAGCTCGTTTCAAACCCTGCTTTCGATTTGATAGGTCTGGTGGGAAAGGAAATGAAGTTTGCGGCCGCAAAAAGCCCTAATGCAATATATTTTGAAACACCTGCCGAGGCTTTGGCATGGTTGAAATTGAACAAATTAATAGGGTTTACCCTTTTGTTAAAAGGTTCCAGAGGATTGAAAATGGAGCAGCTTATCGAGGAATTATGAGAAAATTGTCAGTTACATTGGCTTTTGCATTTTGCCTGCTTGCGTCAGCTAGCATGTACGGCCAAAATAAGGTAAAAGTGATAAAGTTGCCTGAGCTGCAGAGTTACCTGGCAAAGCACGACGACACGGTTCGGGTTGTTAATTTTTGGGCCACCTGGTGCAAACCTTGTGTGATGGAATTGCCACATTTTTTGGAAACATACCGAGAAATGAAATCTCAAAAAGTGCAGTTTTTATTTGTGAGCCTCGATTTTGTGCAAGACTACAACAAGCGTCTGCTTCCTTTTGTGAAAAACAGAAAATTGGACGCCCCAGTGGTATTGTTAGATGAGCCAGACTACAACAGTTGGATCGATTTGATAGATCCGAGTTGGGAAGGTGCCATACCAGCTACCATGATTGTGAATAACAAAACAAAGAAAAAGGAGTTTGTAAACGGTGAGCTTTCGAAAGAAATGCTTATTTCCAAAATCAATAAAAAACTTTAACCAGAACCTCAACCAATGATTATTATGAAAAAGACCGCACTTTTTTTCTCACTTGCCTTACTCTCAGCTTTTGCTTTTTGGGCTTTTAAACCTGCCAGCAACGGCTATAAAGTTGGCGATACTGCCATCGATTTTTCGCTAAAAAATGTAGACGGAAAAATGGTAAGTCTCAAGAGCATGGACAAAGCCAAAGGCTTCATTGTTATTTTTACCTGCAACCATTGTCCGTTTTCTGTGAAGTATGAAGATCGGATTATTGCACTGAACAAAAAGTACGCAGATTTGGGCTATCCTGTGGTGGCCATCAATCCAAACGATGTTGACAAGCAACCGGAAGATTCATTCAACAAAATGGTGGAAAGAGCTAAGGAAAAAAGCTTCAATTTCCCTTACCTCTACGACCAAACTCAGGAAATTGCTAAAGCTTATGGTGCATCCCGCACACCCCATGTTTTCTTGTTGAAGAAAAATGGAGAAAAGCTCAAAGTTGAATACATTGGTGCTATAGACGACAATGCCAATGATGCATCTTCTGCTAAAGTGAAATTCTTAGAAAATGCGATTAACGAGCTGGAAGCGGGAAGCGCAGTAAAGCAAAACTTTACCAAAGCCATTGGTTGTACTATTAAGTGGAAAGCCAGTTAATTTTTCACAGTCATTGAAGGTAAAAGCCCTGATTTCAGGGCTTTTTTATTGCCATTTCAACATGAATGCCAAACGTTATAACGATGCTTTTGGCCATTCATCAATACGAATTGGCGGTACATTTACTGTTGGCTCAGAGTCAATTTTTAGCTTCGAAAATCCAAACCTGCGCTTCTCACCTTTCCCAGACCGAACACCTTGACAGCCTTAGGCTCCACTAAACTTTAAGATTTTCTGAGGCTATTGCGTATTGCTTTTCAAAACCGGGTGGGCGCTTGCCTAAAAATAAAACTGATAATAGCCCCTGCTACCATTCTTATTTATGCCTTCAATGATAATTCGTCCCCGGCTGTTTTTGAGGGCACCTTCAAGTTCTTGCGGGGTTTCAACTTTTACTCTATTTACGTTGATTACAATGAAATCTTCTGTTAAGCCCAGACGAGCGAGCAAGCCATTGCCTGTTACTTTTCTCACCTTCACACCATGTTCTATGTTATATCGGGTTCGCTCTACTTTGTTCACTGTTTCCAGGTCGGCGCCCAGTTCGGTTGAGTTGTATATTTCACGTTTTATCTTACCAAAAGTGCCTTCGCTGTTGGTAAGTATGAGCACCGCATCGCTCGCTTTGCCTTCCCGCTTGTAAGTCACTTTTACTTTGTCGCCAGGGTAGTAGTAGCTCAGTTCTTCATCGAAATTGCTTTTGCCTTCAATGTTATGGTCATTGATTTTTACAATGATGTCGCCTTTTTCAAGCCCTGCTTTTTCGGCAGCGCCATCACGTTCTATGTATCGAATGGCGGCTCCGTCGAGATCTTGTAGTTTCAGTTCGGTGGCCAATTTGCTGTCCAGGTCCGACACTTCTCCCCCAAAAAAACCTTTCTGCACTTCGCCAAATTTGATGAGGTCGCTTACCACTTTGCTCACAATATCGGCCGGCACAGCAAAACCATAGCCAGAATAAGACCCCGTTTTCGAATAAATGGCCGTATTGATGCCAATCAATTCCCCGTTTAGGTTTACCAAAGCCCCGCCGCTGTTTCCAGGATTGATGGCAGCATCAGTTTGTATAAACGATTCGATCGGAAACATGCTGGATACGATGTTTAAGTTTCGGCCTTTGGCACTCACAATGCCAGCTGTTACAGTTGAAGTAAGGTTGAAAGGATTGCCTACTGCTAATACCCATTCTCCTACTTTTACACTTTTGCTGGTGGAAAGCTTAATGAAAGGCAGATTTTTGCCTTCAATTTTCAATACTGCTATGTCAGAATTTGGGTCTGTGCCTACTATTTTGGCGGAATATGAGCGTTTGTTGTGGATCACCTCAATGGTTTCGGCATTGTCGATTACGTGGTTGTTGGTCACCACGTAGCCATCTCCGGTAAAAATGACACCAGAGCCTGAACCGGCTGTTCGGTTGGAGCCTCCGCCAAAAAAGAACCAATCTAAGTTTTGCTGCGGGCCACTCACTGTTTTAATAAACACTACACAAGGGGTGCTAGCGCTCGATGCTCTTACAAAATCAATGGGAAGGGTTGGGTTGTTGTTGGGCGTATTGTCAATCAGGCTTCCTTTTGCTTCTGAATTTGCATTGAAATAGCCTTGGTTTGAAAATGGTTGTGAAGGTTGATTGTAGTCTGTAGTTGGAACAGGTTGGTAAAACGAATAAAAAAAGTAGGCGCCTGTAAAGCCAGCTAAAAGGCTTAAAAAGACTGTTTTAATAGTGGTGTTGTTGTTCATTGTTTTGAATGCAGGTTTTTAAAAGTGACTAAAATCAAGTAAAGCGAAAGTTTGTATTCTTTCAATTAATCTGCTTTTGGCTGTTCGGGAATTACCTCTTCAACCTTGGCAGGAGGCGGTATAACGTTTGCACTTAGGTAAATCTTTTCTTCTTGATTAAAAGCATTAGAAAAAAGCAAAATCACCTTGTTTTGCTTGCCCATTTTTCCTGCGCTGTTGAAGGTTATCGTAATTTCACCCGTTTTTCCTGGCGCAACCGGATCTTTTGTCCATTTGGGAATGGTGCAACCACAGGTAGCTTTGGCGTCGGAAACGATGAGCATTGATTTGCCGGTATTGCGAAATTTATACGTGTAGGTCACCTGCTCCCCTTGAACTAAATCTCCGAAATCGTAGGTGTTTTTATCGAAGCTAATGACAGGCTTTTTGCCTGGACTTTCTGCCTTAGGTTGGGCAAATGCCAGGATAGAGAACAACATGGCAGCAGCCACCAATGTCATACTTTTGAAAGGAAGATTTACATTAAATATGTTCATGCTTCAAATTTATCAACAATTGAACCAACCAACACCATGTTCAAACATTATCTGACAATGTTTCAGAATTCAAGGGTTGAAATGGTTTTCAAAGCGTTTGAATTGGAACAATATCGACCAAAATGATTCGCTTATTCATGGAATTTTAGATTTTTGCACCTTTAAAAATAGGCCAAGGCGTATGAAGAAGAAGGGAATTCGATTTCGATGGTTGAGGATTAGCTTAGGGGTTCTTGTGGTATTGTTGATTGGCTTGGCTGCTGCGCCTGTTGTTGTTCTTCGTTATTACCAATCTGAAATCAAATCTTATGTGCTTCAAACGCTCGACAAGCAGTTTCAAGGCCGCACTGAGTTACAAGGCATGCATATTTCGCCTTTTGTAAATTTCCCATACATCAGCATCGATCTGGAAAATCTGGCTTTTTATCCCGACAAGTCAGGCGCAAGTCCGGCAATATATGCAGCAGAAGATGCCTACCTGGGTTTCGATGTGTTCGATATGTTAGCGGGTCGTTTCAACGTGAAAAAACTCAAAGTCAAAAAGGGCTATTTGCATTTGGTGAGCAATGAAAACGGCGAGCTCAACATCATGACAGCCAAAAATATTGGAAAAGATACCAGCGCAGCAGAAGACACATCCTCCTTTCACTTCGATCTTGATTCTATTTTTCTGGAAGAATTTCACCTCACTTTTCTCAACCTGGAAGGCAATAAGTTTACTTCCATCAGGATGAAAAAATCGAATGCCCAATTTGACTTCGTTGATGATGTGATGAATTTGAAAGTGGATATGGTGGCTGTTTTAGAAGAATACAGTTCAGGCAAAAAGGTGATTTTCAAAAATAAGAACTTCGAGCTTCACCACGATATGACCTACAACCTCGAAAAAGATTATCTAGCCATTAAGCCCGGAAAACTAATACTGCAAAACGGAGAATTGAACTTTGGAGGGAATATAGATTTTGCCGACCAGGCCAACCTTGATATTCACTTCGATGGGCGGAAAAAGAATTTCGATCTGTTTATTTCTATGGCTCCAGAGGCTGTAATTCAAGCCATGGAAAAGTTTAGAACCCGTGGAGATATTTACCTGAAGGGCAGCATAAGCGGACGTTCGCTTCATCGAAACCCGCATGTGAACATTGAGTTAGGCTGCGCAAACACCTTTTTTACTGACAAAAAATCGCAGAAGGATGTTATCAAAGACCTGAAGTTTACAGGGTTTTTCAATACTGGCGATTCCAATACACTCGCCACTTCGGTGTTTTATTTAGAGAGTTTGTATGGTGCGCCCGAGAACAGCTATTTGAGAGGGATGTTCAAAGTAGAGAATTTTGAAAAACCCTTGATTAACATGGACTTTCATGCAGATATTGACCTAAGATACTTACCTGAATTTATGCCGGTTGAAGGCTTGAAAAAAAGTTCGGGAAAAGTAAAAATCGACATCACGCTAAATGAGTTTGTGACAGCTGATAGCGTGCTACAAGTGGCCAGCAAGTTGCAAGAAGGCACATCGAGCCATATCGATTTCAACAATGTGAGTGTAACACTTGATGCATATCCACATCCGGTTTCGGACATCAATGGAAGCATAAGCCTGGATGCTGACCGCATCAGCATCAAAGAATTTTCAGCGAAGGTGCTCGACAGCGATTTGAAATTTTCTCTGACTATGGATGATTTGCTGCACTTCATTCATGGCGACAATGCACCTATAAATTTTTCATTGAAAACACATGCAGGCAGGCTGAACCTTGGTCAATTGGTGCCAGAAAAGCTTAGGCCAAAGCTTGATTCTGGTTTGGCAGCAATTTGGAAAGATGAAGTGTATGATTTTCATGGAGAAATTGATGTAAAAACCACCACCAAAGCCTTGCAGCAGTTTAAATTTCTGCCCACAGTGGCCATTGATTTTCACGATCTGCGTTTCAAAACCAAACTATATCCCAATGAAGTAAAAGAAATAAAAGGCCATATAGACCTGAACGATCAATATGCGTTTGTTGAAAATTTTGTTTTCCATGTGGAAGCGAGTAAGGTAATCGGCGGTATGAAGATGAACCCGGTTGGGCCTTTGTTCAGCGATTCAATCAGGGAATGGGCGGCCATTCAAGTGGATATAAAATCACCATTTTTCGATGTGAAACAGCTTTTAACCTACAATGGAAAATGTGCTATCAATGACCAAATTGAGCAGGAAGTAATTCAAAATCTTGATTTTAAAGGCCATGGAAAACTGCTGGGCAATAGCTTTAGTAAAAAAGGATTTAGTTCGTGGTTGGATATTGACAGATTAGATTTTAAACTCAACAAATTGCCTGTCGTTGAAAAAGTGAGTGGAAGAATTTCAACCGATACATTGGGAAGCATTCATATTCAACAACTTGAAGCTAAGATGGGCGATACCGAGCTGAAAACTTCTTTAGACTTAATGCATTTTTTGGATGCCGATCTTAAAAACAAAAATATTCGTGGTAGCCTAACAATGAATAAACTTGACCTGGATCAACTATTGGGCTACAAAGCAAGTATGACACAACCAACTCAAGCAGTAGTTCGACAGCCGGTCGACCACAGGAAAGCGTTCAATTTGTTTGAGATTCCGTTTCCAACTATGCAACTTGATTTGGAAATCGGACAGTTTAAAAGTCAAAAATATCAGCTCGGCAATTTAAAAGGTAGGCTCAGGTCTACCCCCAATCATTTTGCCTTTGTTGATAGCCTACACTTCGATGCAGCAGATGGGCATGCGATGATTGATGGGTATTTTAATGGTTCAGATCCCAAAAATATTTATCTCAACAGTTTCATCAAACTCAAAAACATAGATTTAAACAAGATGCTTTATAAAATGGACAATTTCGGTCAAAGTTTTGTAGTGAGCAATAATTTGAAAGGCATTTTGAGCGGAACAATTAAATCCAATGCCCATTTTTTTCCTGATTTCACTGCAGACCTTGCCAAGACTACAGCCCATATCGATGCCACCATTACCAAAGGCAGGCTTATCAATTTCACACCTTTGCAAGCCATGGCCGATTTTATGGGAGACAAAGACCTAAACGACATCCATTTCGGAGAATTGACGAATATCATGGATGTGAAAAACGGCCACATCCATATCTCAGCCATGAAACTGACTTCCAGTATTGGTTATATGTATTTGAGCGGAAAGCAAAATTTCGACAAAGACATGAGCATGGATTATGAAATAAAGCTGCCGCTCAGTTTGGTGAAGCAAGCCTCATGGAACATGATGAAATCAAAACTTTTTGGAAAGAAAAAGCCTTCGCAAACCGCTGAGCCTGAAGCCTTGCCCAACGATGCAGAACTGGTTGAAGAAGAAAAGGAAATCATTGGAAGTCAAAAAGGTGCGATCAGAAAATACATCACTGTTAGAATAGAAGGAACCTCAGAAAACTTCAAAATCAAGATGGGAAAAAAGCGGGACAAAAACTCCTGATTAACGTTTCAATACCTTTTCATAGACAAATATTCAATCTGGAGGGCTCGTTTTGGTGCAAAGTACTGCCAAAAGTTCAAAGGGAACTTTGTCCGTTTTCTTGAGTCAGGTGCAGCTTTTGCCCAATTTCTCACAATGCACATTCAACGTTCAGAAGTTGGCTCAAACCGGATTTCCAGTACTGTTCAAGCAATTAAAAATGAGGTGTTTCAAGTCAACATTTTTTAATTTGAAGCAAGAAAAAACACCTCAATGGCCCTAGCTAAATGCTACTAAGTAAGACCAAAATGGCATTAAACGGACTAAAATTTAAGCCGCAGCATAGGCAAACCCAAATGCTTTGGCAAAGTCTTCCAGTTTCACTTTGCCAAGTTTCGCAGGTCTGTTTTTGAAATAGTCTTCTTCCATTTTGCCATCTCGCAAAGCTTTGCCCATTGCGGTATAACCATCTGCAATGGTCTTGGGCAATCCCATTTGCAACATGCCACCATGGCTTTGTTCATCTGTAAATTCTACATAAGGAATGTCTGGTTTACCAGCCGCTTCGCTCAAAGCAGCCGCTATTTCAGCCCAGGTTCGTTCGTCGCTAGCTATGTACTTGATGGAGAATCCTTTGAAGGTCAAATCATTCAGTACTTCAAAAGCTACATTGGCAATGTCGTTGGTATCGGTTAGTACCAATTTGTGGTCGGCGGGTTGTGCACTACCCACAATACCCATGTTTTTAATCATGCCTATTTGCCCAAAGAGGTTGTAGAAAAAATAGCTGGGTCTCAAAGAAACAACATCTACTCCTTGAAGTTTTTCTAATTCATCCTCCGCATAGCCTAGTCCATCTACTGGTCCGCAGCCATTTTTCATGTGTGCACCAACTGAACTTAGCAACACAGCCTTAGTTGCCCCACTTGTTTTGATAGCATCAATAAAATGATGCACAACTTCTTTTTGATGGGCATACCAATCGCTTACGCCAAAAGCTGGAGGAATCATGAGGTAAATGGCATCTGCTCCTTTGAAAGCCTGAGCTAAAAATGTGCTGTCGGAAACAGTGCCAATGAGTGCTTTTGCACCTAAACTTTCAATTTCTGCTGTCCTTTCTGCCTTTGAAGAAATGAGGGAAACCTCATGGCCTGCAGCCACCAGCTTTTTTGTAAGTGGTTTTGTAATGTGCCCTGTCGAGCCTGTCAAAACATATTTCATAACATTTTTAAATTTGATTGTTGCAAAGGTATATTTGCACTGGTAAAAAAGTAAGTACTTACCAAAAAGTAAGTTTAAAATGCCAGTCAGAAAACAATCTTCGACCAACAACCTGAACCGCTTATTAGCCATTGAAAAGTGCCCTGTTACCTATACACTAGGTAAAATAGGAGGCCGATGGAAGCCTTTGATAATTTGGCATTTAGGAGAAGGAAAACGAAGATACAGTGAGTTGAGGAGAGCGCTTCCACATGTAACCGAAAAAATGCTGATCCAGCAATTGAAAGAGTTGGAACAAGATGGTTTGCTGCTGCGTCTTGCCAGGCCTGTTGTTCCGCCGTTTGTAGAATATCAACTTAGCGAAAAGGGAGAACAGCTAAATCCGATTTTAGCCGCCATGGCAAATTGGGGGTTGGAGCATAGTAAGTGAACAAGAAAAAGTAGAGGTGAAAAAATGATAAACGTTATTCATTTTATGGCTAAAAAACATATACAGCTAATTCAAAATCCCAACAGGGAGAAGTGATTTTAGCACCAGATTTAAAAATACAGATCGCCAGATTGCATGCTCCTGTTCAGAGCGTTTGTATCCGGCTCTCCGAACTCCTGATAGTATTATGAGACCCTGTTCCGGCAATCAAAATCCGTCCTTCTATTCAATTTAAAATCCTTAAGTTCCGTAAACGAAAACCAAGGATAGGGAGAATGACATCTTTAGTGCGAAATTTCTCCTTCCATTAAAATTTCATTTTGTTTACAAAATTCCAGTTTCTAACGAATGATTTTTGCACATAAGATTCGGTGATACATTTTGATTTTATTTGGCCAATTCAGCCAGATGCCCACTTTTATTTTGAAAAAATGCTACTTTTGAAGTCCCTATTCTGAATTATTTAACAATTTCGATTTACACCAGTTTTCTCTTTCAGGCCTTCACCATCCTGAATTCACCATTTTAACCAAGCTGAGCTTTGCCTGAAAACGATTTAGGGCAAGTCAATCTTTCTTTTTCAGCTATGGAAAATAACCAAGGTCTTTACGACCCAAATTTTGAACATGATGCTTGCGGAATTGGCTTTGTAGCCAATATCAAAGGCAACAAAAATCACCAAACCATTTCCGACGCCCTCACGATGTTGGAAAACATGGAACATCGAGGTGCCTGTGGTTGCGAAAAAAACACAGGTGACGGAGCCGGAATCATGATTCAGGTTCCGCATGAATTCTTTTTTGAAGAATGTATCAACATGGGCTTTCAATTACCTCCCTTTGGCCGGTATGGTGTTGGCATGTTGTTTTTTCCACAAGAAATTCATCTTAGAGAAGAGTGTCGGGACATTTTCAACCGTTGTGCCGAAAAACTTGGCCTTGGTGTATTGGGTTACAGAAAAGTACCTGTTTACAATGGTGCTATAGGACCATCTGCGTTAGGTGTAGAACCGGCGATGGAGCAGGTTTTCATTTCCTGTCCTGATCAAATTACCGATCTCGATAGCTTCGAGCGAAAACTGTATGTGTTGCGAAAATACGCTACCAGTATAGTGATGAGTGCTGCCAGAATGGATGAAATCGGGTTTTACATTGCTTCACTTTCATTTAAAACACTGGTTTACAAAGGTCAACTTACCAGCACGCAGGTTCGGGGCTATTTTCCCGATTTGCGCAACAAGCGGGTAGTCAGTGCTTTTGGATTGGTGCATTCTCGTTTTGCCACCAATACGTTCCCTTCTTGGAAATTGGCCCAACCTTTCAGGTTTATTGCACACAACGGCGAAATTAATACGCTACAAGGCAACTTAAATTGGCTCAATGCAGGCGAACGCCATTTTACCACGCCGTATTTTACCCGTGAAGAAATGGACATGCTCTTGCCCATTGTTTCAGGTAGACAGTCAGATTCTGCTTGTCTCGACAACATGATAGAGTTGCTCAGCATGACGGGCCGCTCGTTGCCACACGTGATGATGATGCTAATTCCTGAAGCTTGGGATGGCAACGAACACATGAGTCCGGCCAAAAAGGCATTTTATGAATTTCATGCCTCTATGATGGAGCCTTGGGATGGCCCAGCTTCCATTTCGTTTACTGATGGAAACATCATTGGTGCAACTTTGGACAGAAATGGCCTCCGTCCTTCAAGATATACAATAACTCACGACGATCGGGTTATTATGGCGTCCGAATCGGGCGTGCTGCCCATAGATCAGGCTTTGGTGAAAGAAAAAGGCCGCTTGCAGCCCGGTAAAATGTTTGTGGTAGATCTGGTTCAAGGACGCATTATCAGCGATGAAGAATTGAAGCAAAACATTTGCAATGCCAAGCCTTACGCCGACTATTTGAGCCAGTATAAAATTAGTCTGGAAGAGTTGCCAGAACCAAGGGTAGCGTTTACGCACCTTTCCGATGATTCTGTTGCCAAGTATCAAAAAGCCTTTGGCTATACTTCTGAAGACATTGACACCATCATAAAACCTATGGCACTCGATGGCAAAGAACCCATAGGCAGCATGGGAACAGACGTGCCATTGGCAGTATTAAGCGATCAGCCTCAGCATCTCAGTTCTTATTTTAAACAACTTTTTGCTCAGGTTACCAATCCGCCGATAGACCCGATTCGGGAACGGATGGTGATGAGTTTGGCCACGTTTGTGGGTAGCAATGGCAATGTTTTAGATGAAGAACCTTCTCATTGCCATACAGTTGCTTTGAAGCATCCAATTCTTACAAGCTACGAACTCGAAAAAATTAGAAGTATAGATACAGGCAAGTTTCAAGCTAAAACCTTGCATACTTATTTTGTGGCCAATGGAAATCCCGGCTCATTAAAACGAGGCCTTGACCGGCTATGTCGCTATGCTGAAGATGCTGTTTTAGATGGATTTGAAGTATTGATATTGAGCGACAGGTCTTTAGACAGCGACCATGCAGCCATTCCTTCTTTGCTTGCCACGTCTGCTGTGCATCACCACCTTATTCGCAAAGGTCTTAGAAGCCAGGTGGGCATTATCATAGAAGCAGGCGATGTATGGGAAGTGCATCATTTTGCATGCTTAATAGCTTTCGGAGCTACTGCTATCAATCCATATCTGACGCTGGCTTGCATTCGAAATATGAAAGCAAATGGCAGCCTGGAGACTGGTTTATCCTGGCCCGAGTTGTCCAAAAACTACATCAAAGCGGTTTGCGATGGCTTGCTGAAGGTATTTTCGAAAATGGGAATTTCTACCTTGCAATCTTATCAAGGTGCCCAAATCATGGAAATTCTGGGCTTGAGCAAAGAGGTTGTGAGCTGGTATTTTACAGGTGCCACTTCCCGTATTGAAGGTATGGGGCTCGATGAAATTGCACGGGAAGCGATGGCCAAACATTTCTTGGCGTTTGCCCAAAAAGGCCAGATATCTGACAGGCTTCCTGTTGGCGGACTTTATCAGTGGAAAAGGAAAGGTGAATTTCACTTGTTTAACCCAACCACCATCCATTTGCTCCAATATTCAACCCGATTGAACGATTATGCAACCTTTAAAAAGTATTCCAAGGCTGTAAACGACCAAAGCGAAAAAGCTTGTACATTAAGAAGTCTTTTTGCTTTCAATCCAGTGAACAAGTCAATCCCAATTGAAGAAGTTGAGCCAGCCGAAAAGATTTATAAACGCTTCGCAACCGGAGCCATGAGTTTTGGTTCCATCAGTTGGGAAGCTCATACTACTTTGGCCATGGCCATGAACAGGCTTGGAGGCAAAAGCAACACAGGCGAAGGAGGAGAAGACGAACAGCGATACACACCACTGCCCAATGGCGACAGCATGCGTAGCGCCATAAAACAGGTGGCAAGCGGGCGATTTGGTGTAACGAGCTACTACCTTTCTGAAGCAGATGAATTGCAAATTAAAATGGCCCAAGGTGCAAAACCTGGTGAAGGTGGCCAACTTCCTGGCTATAAAGTAGACGAGTGGATAGGCAAAACCAGACATTCCACGCCAGGCGTTGGACTTATTTCGCCGCCACCCCATCATGATATTTACAGCATTGAAGATCTTGCTCAGCTGATTTTTGATCTTAAAAATGCCAATCGCAGGGCCAGAATCAATGTCAAACTGGTAAGTAAAGCTGGTGTAGGTACCATAGCAGCAGGTGTTACAAAAGCAAAAGCAGATGTAGTGCTTGTTTCAGGCAACGACGGTGGCACAGGTGCATCGCCTATATCGTCCATCAAACATGCAGGTTTGCCTTGGGAACTTGGCCTGGCCGAAACCCAGCAAACACTGGTGAAAAACAAACTTAGAAGTAGGGTTGTGGTGCAAACCGATGGGCAACTGAAAACCGGTCGGGATATAGCCATTGCGGCTTTGCTAGGCGCTGAAGAATGGGGTGTGGCCACGGCTGCTCTTATAGTCGAAGGCTGCATCATGATGCGAAAATGCCATTTAAACACGTGCCCTGTTGGTGTAGCAACACAAGATGTAGAACTCCGCAAACGATTCACCGGAGATGTGGACCATGTTGTCACATTCTTTCGTTTTTTGGCGGAAGAGCTGAGGGAAATTATGGCTGGATTGGGCTACAAAACCATCGAAGAAATGGTTGGTCAGGTTCAAAACTTAAAAATGCGTGACAACATCCATCATTGGAAATTTAGCAAGCTCGATTTGAGTGCTATATTGTATAAAGCCGAAGCTGCCGAAAGCGATACTTTGTTTAATAGCGAGTCGCAAGACCATGAAATGGATGAATTACTAGATTGGCAATTGCTCAAAGTAGCTCAACCTGCACTTGAAAAAGGTGAGCTGGTAAAAGCCAGTTTTGAAGTTTTCAATACCAACAGAACTATTGGAACTATTTTGTCCAATGAAATCACCCGGATATACAAAAACGAAGGTTTACCAGACGATACCATTCATTTTACCTTCACCGGAACAGCGGGCCAAAGCTTTGGCGCATTCAATGTCAAAGGAGTAACACTTGAACTTGTGGGAGCAGCCAACGACTACTTTGGCAAAGGTCTCAGTGGAGCAAAGCTAATTGTATATCCATCAAAGCAATCCACTTTCAGGCCGGAAGACAACAGCATCATTGGCAATGTAGCCTTTTATGGAGCCACATCCGGCGAAGCCTTCATCCGGGGAAGAGCTGGTGAGCGTTTCGCTGTTCGGAATTCTGGCGCTCGGGTAGTTGTTGAGTCTGTTGGCGACCATGGTTGCGAATACATGACAGGAGGCGTTGCAGTAATTTTAGGCCAAACCGGACGAAATTTTGCAGCTGGAATGAGTGGAGGAATAGCTTACGTATACGATGTGTTGCACCAGTTTCCAGCCATGTGCAATCCTGAAATGGTAGACCTAGATCCGGTAACGGATACAGACTCAGACTTGCTTTCTGAGTTGATTGGCAAACATGCAGCTTACACGCAAAGCTCAATAGCTCAATTTATTATGTCTGATTTTCACAACCAAATGAGGCATTTTGTTAAAGTTTTTCCAAGAGACTACAAAAAGGCCCTGGCAGGAAAAAAAGTCTCAGTTCAAGTGAAGTAAAACGCAAAACCTTTTTTAGCAAAACGAGTATGGGAAAGACAACAGGATTTATGGAGTTTGATAGAGAGCTTCCTTCAAAAAGAGCTCCAAAAGAAAGGGTTACGGATTACAAAGAGTTTGTAAATCGCTATTCCGACGAGAACCTAAGCAAGCAGTCGGGTAGATGCATGGATTGTGGCGTGCCATTTTGCCACAATGGTTGTCCACTGGGAAATGTTATTCCCGAATTCAACGATGCTGTGTTCAATAAGCAATGGAAAGAAGCTTACGATATTCTAAGTTCAACCAACAATTTTCCTGAATTTACAGGCAGAATTTGTCCTGCTCCTTGCGAAACGGCGTGTGTTTTAGGCATCAACCAACCTGCTGTGGCCATTGAGGAAATTGAAAAACACATCATCGAAATTGCTTTCGACAAAGGTTTTGTAAAACCAAAAGCGCCCATCCATCGCTCTGGTAAAAAAGTTGCTATTGTGGGAAGTGGTCCGGCCGGTTTAGCTGCCGCTGCTCAACTCAATTCTGCCGGTCATGCAGTTACCGTTTTTGAGCGAGACGATGCTCCCGGCGGCTTGCTTCGCTATGGTATTCCCGACTTCAAGCTTGAAAAATGGGTGGTCGACAGGCGCATAAATTTGATGAAGCAAGAAGGTGTTGAGTTTATTTGCCATGCTTATGTGGGGCAAAATATTCCTTTGAGCGATGTTCAACGCAATTTTGATGCCATTGTGTTGGCTGGAGGTTCTACCATTCCTAGAAATTTGGCTATTCCTGGACGGGAGTTGAAAGGGGTTCACTTTGCCATGGAATTTTTGAAACAACAAAATAAAAGGGTAGCCGAAAAGCCAGCTATAGCATCAGCTATTCAACCGATAGAAAGCAACCTTTTTGCAAAAGATATTTTTGCCACCAAAAAGAATGTAGTTGTTATTGGAGGGGGAGACACAGGAAGTGATTGTGTAGGCACATCCAACAGACATGGGGCAACTTCAGTAACTCAGTTTGAATTGTTGCCAAAACCGCCAGAGGGCAGAACCGATTTTATGCCCTGGCCAACCTACCCCATGACATTGAAAACGACCAGTTCGCACGAAGAAGGTGTGGAGCGAAAATGGGCTGTTGCCACTAAAGCATTTCTTGGCGATGAGCATGGAAACTTGAGGGCGCTTAGTATTGTAGATTTGGAATGGAAAAAATCGATTGATGGGCGGCCTGCTCAAATTGAAGAAGTGGCAGGTAGTGAAAGAGAAATTCCCTGCGAATTGGCTTTGTTGGCCATGGGTTTTGTTCATCCCGACAAAGCTGGTTTGCTCGAGAAATTGGAAGTAGAGCTCGACGAGCGTGGTCAGGTTAAAGCCACTGAAAAAAGTTTTAAAACCAATGTTCCCCATGTTTTTGCTGCTGGCGACATGCGCCGTGGTCAAAGCCTGGTGGTTTGGGCCATCAGCGAAGGCCGGGAATGTGCCCGAAAAGTAGACGAACACCTGATGGGTTCCAGCATGTTGGAAAGCAAAGATGCCAGTTACTTTAGTGCCATTACTTAAAAAGGCTACTTAGAAAATATTTTTTTCATGTAATGAATTTCCGACTTAGCACATTGATTATGTGCCGGGACTATCTTTTATTGCCGCTCTTCAACGAATAGAGATTGAGGACAGCAGGTTAGTTATATTTGTTGAGAATATCCTTTAAAAATTAAATGAACCTGACAAAGTTATATGCAAGCCAAACATACTGCCGAGAAGGAAATAGCAAGACTTGAGGAACTCGCAAAACTTCAGATTCTGGATTCAGAGCCTGAAAACGAATTTGACAACCTTGTTCGGTTGGCGGTTTCAATTTTCAAAACCAAGTTTGCTTCCATTACGCTTGTAGATAAAGACAGGCAATGGTTCAAAGCTATTGCAGGGCTTGAGCTAAAAGAAACCCCAAGAGAAGTATCCTTTTGCACATATACCATTCAAAATCCTTCTCAAATTTTGCTGGTTTCTGACGCTCAAAAGGATGATAGATTTTCAAAAAATCCATTTGTAACAGGCGAGCCTTTTATCAGGTTTTATGCCGGAGTTTCTTTGTTATCCTCAAATGGCGCCGCAGTTGGCACCTTGTGTATTTATGATGACAAGGTGAAAAAGTTTACCGCTGAAGATATAGAAACGCTAAGTAGATTAGGCCAACAAGCCTCCAATATGCTTTATCTTAGGTTAGCCAGCATTCAGCTTGCCGAAACTTCCAGAAAACTTGAGCAGAAAAACGAAGAGCTAGACCGTTTTTTTCAAATTAACCCAGATTTGTTTTGTGTAGTTGATCCATCAGGTCGCTTTTTGAAATTAAGCTCCA
This sequence comes from Cytophagales bacterium, assembly GCA_038205175.1. Classification (GTDB taxonomy): domain Bacteria; phylum Bacteroidota; class Bacteroidia; order Cytophagales; family Flexibacteraceae; genus JBBRCC01. The sequence continues at coordinate 49,182 of JBBRCC010000003.1, forward strand.
GGTGGCAATCAATTTTTGGTTTTGAGGCCGAAGAATTCTTGCAATTCACCTTCAACGATTTTCTGCATCCTGATGATATGCAAGCTGCTGTTCAAAAAATACAGGACTGGAATAAGTTTGATAGTCTTCGCTTTGTAAACCGATGCCGAACAAAAGATGGAGAATACGTTCATCTTGAATGGCATATGCAAATGGAAGGAGAGCTTATGTATGCCTCGGCCAGAGATATTTCGCATGAATTAACTTCTCAACAGGTTATAGCTGCACAGAAAGAGCAGTTCGAATTGGCCATTTCAGGTTCCAATGATGGAATTTGGGATTGGAGTATGTTGACCAATGACCTTTTTCTTTCCGAGCGATGGAAAAGCATGGTGGGCTATGAAGACCATGAATTGGCCAACAATTTCAACACTTTTAGCCAGTTGCTACACCCTGAAGACCATGCGAGGGTTTTTGAATTTCTAGACCAATATTTGGCCGGGAGAATCGAACTTTATGAAATAGAATTCAGGATGTTGCACAAAGACGGTTCAACAAGGTGGGTGTTGGCCAAAGGCTTGGCTTTGAGAAATAGCGATGGAAAGCCCTACCGAATGGCAGGTTCTCACACCGACATAACAGAGCGCAAAACTGCTGAGGCAGAACTCAGGAGAACTAAAATATTACTAGAGCAAGCAGGTCAGTTGGCTCGCATTGGTGCATGGGAATTTAGCCTTGAAACCAACTCCCAAATTTGGTCTGATGTGACAAAGGAAATATTGGAATTGCCCCACAATTTTGTAGTTGATGGCGAAGCTGGGTTCAATTTTCTAAAAGTGGGAGACAATAAAGATATAATGATTCGCCTTGGTATGCAAGCAATTTCGACAGGAGAGTCATTCGATGTTGAACAGGAAATAACGACAGCAAAAGGAAATACCCGTTGGGTAAGAACTGTAGGGAAACCCGAGTTTCGAGATGGCAAATGCATCCGGCTTTTTGGCACCATTCAAGATATTCACCAAAGAAAAATAGAAGATTTAGAAGCTGGAGAAAAAGTGAAACTTCAGAATGTTATTGTTGGCTCCAACTTTGGAACCTGGCAGTGGAACATTCAATCCGGAGATTGTATTTACAATGAAAGGTGGGCTGAAATGGTAGGCTACACCCTTGAAGAATTGAAGCCAGCCTCTGTAGAAATGTTTCGGAATTTGGTAAATCAAGATGACAACAAAAAATCAGACCTTTTATTTCAACTTCATGCAGAAGGAAAAAGCGAGTTCTATGAATGTGAACTAAGACTCAGGCATAAAAATGGGCATTGGATTTGGGTGTTTGACAAGGGCAAAATACTATCATGGACTCCAGATGGTAAACCATTGATGATGTATGGCGCACATCAGGATATTACAGAAAGAAAACATGCCGAAGAACGTCTTAAATTGTTGCAAAACCTGATCGACAACTCATCGGATGCCATTCTGGTGGCTCGTGATGATGGAACGTTGATATACCTCAACAACGTAGCATCAAAGCGACTTGGTATTGGTGCCCATGAGGCGAGCCAATATGCAGTGTATGATTTTGAACTTGAACTTAATTCTCCTGAGAAATGGGAAAAGCATGTCCAAGAGATGAAAAATCAAAGTAGTCAGGTGCTTTTTTACGGAAAAAATATTCATAGAAGCTTAGGTCAGGTAATTCCGGTCGAGGTGCTTGTAAAACATATTCAGTTCGAGGATCAGGGCTTTATTGTAGCCAACTCCAGAGATATTTCTGAGCGATTGGCTAATGAATCTGAAATGCTAAAGATCAAAGAACTGCTGGAGCAAACGAGTAAAATGACCCGCACCGGAGCTTATGAAGTTGATCTTGGAAAGGAATTTATACTTTGGTCAGATGTGACCAGAGAAGTTCATGAGGTCGGAGAAGATTTTTTGCCGACGGTCGAAAATGCCATCAATTTTTATAAGGAAGGGAAAAGCCGACAAAAAATAAGCGAATTAGTAGAGAAAGCTTTTGCCACTGGCGAAGGGTTTGATACTGAGTTGGAAATTGTTACCGGAAAAGGAAATGAAAAGTGGGTTCGGGCACTTGGGCGAACAATTTTTTTTGAGGGTAAAGTAGTAAAACTGTATGGCACATTTCAAGATATAGATCAAAAAAAGAGGGCTGAACTAGCTCTTCAAGAGTCGAGCAACAGGTTTAGTGCTGTAATAGAAAGCACAAACGACATTGTTTTTGCGCTTGGAAACGACATGAATTACTTGTCGTTCAATCAAAATCATTTCAAGGCCATGAAAAGCATTTATGGACTCGAGATTGAAATTGGAAAAAATATTCTTGATTTCATGCCTTTCGGCAACGACAGGGAAATTGCCCGAAAAGATATAGGCAGGTGCTTGGGTGGTGAGCAATTTGCCATTGTTCAGGTTTATGGTGACTCAGCCTTGTTTCGTACCTATTTCGAAGCCAATTACAATCCCATCAGAAATGTTTTGGGCGAAGTGGAAGGAGTTGCCGTGTTTGTCCGGGATATTACTGAAATTAAGCGTGCTGAGCAACAACTTCAATATGAGTTGTCGCTCCAAAAAATTCTTATAGGTATTCTTTCAACTTACATTAACATTAAACTACCTGATGTTGAGCAAGTTATAAACCATTCGCTTCAGGAGTTGGGTGAGTTTGTAGAGGCAGACCGTTCTTACATTTTCGACTATGATTTCAAAAAACAAACATCTTCAAACCTTTATGAATGGTGTGCTGATGGCATAGAACCAGAAATTGAAAACCTTCAAAATTTGCCTTTAGAAATCTTTCCACAATGGGTTGAAAAACACCGATTAGGTGAACTGTTTTATGTACCTGATGTAGAAGCTTTGGACGATGAAGCAGAAGGGGGCCTAAAAAATATACTTGCTCCTCAGGGAATTAAAAGTTTGATAGCATTTCCCATGATAGATCAGGATGAATTGATTGGCTACGTTGGTTTCGATTCCGTGAAAAAGCGCCAGGAATATACGGATCGGGAGCAAAAGTTGCTATTTGTATTTTCCCAGATGCTCATAAACATTAAAAATCGTCAAAAGCGGGAACAACAATTGGTTTTGCAAGAAGAAAAATACCGAAACATCATCACCAATGTAAATCTTGGTTTAATAGAAGTTGACACTTTTGACAACATAGTTTTTGCCAACCAAAGTTTCAGCCACATGTCGGGTTACAGCATTTCAGAACTTATTGGAAAATCTGCCAAAAGTCTATTTTTATCAGAGAAAAGTGAGGAAACCTTTGCCGGTATCCAACAAAAAAGAGTGCAGGGAGTTTCTGACAATTATCAATTGAAGGTTGTAAACAAAGTGGGTGAAACCCGTTGGTGGTTTATAAGCGGAGCCCCCAATTATAACGACAGCGGCCAGCTTATTGGTTCTATTGGTATTCACCTTGATGTAACTGACCAAAAGCGACTACAGGATGAACAGCAACTTTTGCTGACACTCACCCAAAACCAAAACGACAGACTCAAAAACTTTGCACACATTGTTTCACACAATCTAAGGTCGCACACCATCAATATCAAATCGCTCAATGAGTTGATGATGGTTGAGAAGCCGGAACTGAAGGAATTGGAACTGTCAAAATTTATGACAAAAGCCACCAACAATCTGCTTGAAACCATTGAGCACCTCAGCGAAGTGGCCATTCTCAATACCAATGAGCAAAAACAACTCGAAAAAATTGACCTTGCAGATACAGTCATCAAAGCAATCCACAACGTGAAAGCGTTGGCTATTATTTCAAAAGTTAAGATCATCAACGAATTGGAAGGCAACGAAATAGTGCTTGGCATACCAGCATACATAGAAAGTGTGGTGCTAAATATTCTTACAAATGCCATCAAGTACCGGTCGCCAAATAGAAAGGGATTTGTGAAGCTAAGTTGTGGTCTTGAGAGAAATTACCTTACTTTACGAATCGAAGATAATGGACTTGGCATTGATTTGGAAATGCATGGTCAGAAACTCTTTGGTATGTATAAAACTTTTCACAAGCATCCTGACTCTCGTGGAATTGGTTTATTCATAACAAAAAACCAAGTAGAGGCTATGGGTGGTCGTGTAGAAGTGGAAAGCCAAGTAGATAAAGGGACTATTTTTAAAATATTTTTTCAGCATGCAAAAAGTTGATTCGCTGTGTATTGTGGACGATGATCCCATTTATGTGTTCACCACCAAAAGAACGCTGCAAGTGGGTCAATTCTGCAATTCTATCCTTGTGTTCAACAATGGAAAAGAGGCTTACGATAATTTGTCCACCATGAGTATATCAGGTCAGAACATGCCAGATATGATTCTGCTTGACTTGAATATGCCAATTTGGGATGGTTGGGATTTTTTAAATGAGTTTTCCAAGCTCACGCTTCCTAAGAAAATCATCATTTATATTGTTACCAGTTCAAAGCATCCTGAAGACATCCACAGAGCCAAAAAATACAATTTGGTCAGCAACTTCATCATTAAGCCTATCACAATAGAAAAACTGAAAGACGAGCTAAGAAACACGCCATAATTCTTTGTGTTATGGCTTAGGCCAAAGAAGTTGAATACTCTTAGATCGCTTGTATTTTTAAAGCTTTTATATTTCAGAAGGCCTTTTTTCCACCTTAGAGTACTTCAATTCAAAACTCGTCATGTAAGTTCTAGCCCGTTATTTTTCGATTAAAAACAGGTTCGCTTTTGGATAGACGGTAATACGGGATAATTTTGCGGCCTTTATTGGAGGTCACTGCCTCAATATTATGAAAGAATACTTTCCTTCAGATTACGTTCCTATCTTTGTTCAATTTGTCTTAGCCATTGGTTTTGTGGTAGTTACCATGATTGCCACCCATCTTTTGGGCCCAAGCCGAAAAGGCAAAGTGAAAGATGATCCATTTGAATGTGGCATTGAATCTGTGGGCGATGCCCGAACACCAATTTCCATTAAATACTTTTTGGTAGCCATCTTATTTGTGCTCTTCGATGTGGAGATCATTTTTATGTATCCCTGGGCTGTCAATTTCAAATCGTTAGGTTGGTTTGGGTTCATAGAAATGTTTCTTTTTATGGGCCTTCTACTAGCCGGATTTTATTACGTAATCAGAAAAGGGGTACTAAATTGGGAATAACAAAACTGCCATTTTTGCAGTTGTTTTACTTGTATTAAACAACATTTATGAAAATTACCACTTTAGATAAAGCACCTGATGGAATTGAAGGAGAAGGCTTTTTTGCCACTTCCTTCGACCAAGTCATAGGAATGGCCCGTCAGAACTCGCTTTGGCCTTTGCCATTCGCTACTTCATGTTGCGGTATTGAGTTTATGGCCACCATGGGATCTCACTACGATTTGGCTCGTTTTGGTTCAGAACGTCCCAGCTTTTCGCCCCGCCAGGCAGATCTTTTGATGGTCATGGGTACCATTGCCAAGAAAATGGCTCCAATTCTAAAGCAAGTCTACATTCAAATGGCTGAGCCAAGATGGGTACTCAGCGTTGGTGCATGTGCATCAAGCGGAGGTATTTTCGATACTTATTCAGTGTTGCAAGGCATTGATAGAGTTATACCCGTAGATGTCTATGTGCCAGGTTGTCCACCAAGACCTGAACAAATTATAGAAGGCCTCATGAAAATTCAGGAATTGGCCGGCAATGAATCGCTTCGCCGCCGAAACACCGACGACTACAAGCACTTACTCGAATCGTACCACATTCATGTTCAATAATTAAGTGGCATTCAGCAATCAGCAACTACTCGACGACCTGCAACAGCAATTTGCAAATAGCATATTACTGGTAGAAGAACCATTCGGTTTGCTCACCATAGAAACCAACAGAGATGTTATCATCAACATGCTCAGTTATTTGAAAGGCCACACTACTTTTCAGTTTATTTTTCTCACGTACCTCACAGCAGTTCACTACCCAGATCAAAAAGAAAAGGAGTTCGCCATTGTGTATCATCTTCACAGTTGGGTGCATAATTTTCAATTAAGGATCAAGGTTTTTGTTCCCTCGCCCAATCCTGAAATGCCCACTGCAACTGTTGTATTTCGCTCTGCTAATTGGATGGAACGTGAAACGTATGACAACATGGGGATTCACTTTGTGGGTCATCCAGACCTGCGTCGAATCCTCAATGTGGAAGAAATGGATTATTTCCCCCTCAGAAAGGAATATCCGCTTGAAGATCAATTGCGTCAAGACAAAGTCGATTCAATGTTTGGCCGTTAACACTCAACAATAAACATGGCAATCAATCCAGATATTTTAGACAAGCCTTTAGTTACCGGTAGCGATGCCGGAGCCTTGGTAGAGTTTGTAAACGAACTGACCACACTTAACCTTGGGCCAACACACCCTGCAACCCATGGTATTTTCCAAAACATCCTTCAAATGGATGGAGAGAGAATTGTTCGGGTGCAGGATACAACCATTGGCTACATTCATAGGGCTTTTGAAAAATTAGCCGAACACAGGCCTTTTTATCAAATCACAACGATAACTGACAGACTTAACTATTGCTCCAGCCCCATCAACAACATGGGATGGCACATGACAGTTGAGAAATTGCTCGGTATATCATTGCCAAAGCGAGCTCAATACATCAGGGTTATTGCTATGGAATTGGCCAGAATTTCCGATCACCTCATTTGCAATTCCATTTTGGGTGTAGATACTGGCGCTTTTTCAGGTTTCTTGTACCTGTTTCAAGAAAGAGAAAAGATTTATGAAATCTACGAAGAAATCTGTGGCTCAAGGCTAACCACCAACATGGGTCGAATTGGTGGAATGGAGCGGGATTTAAGTCCCTTAGCCATTGAGAAACTCAGGAAATTTTTGAAAGAATTTCCTGCCGTAATGAAGGAATTTGAAGCCCTGTTCAACCGAAACAGGATTTTTATGGATCGTACAGTCGACGTAGGTCCAATTTCTGTAGCCGATGCCATCGACTACGGGTTTACTGGCCCAAATCTTAGAGCTGCCGGAGTAGATTATGATGTCCGGGTTATGAACCCTTACTCTTCCTATGAAGATTTTGAATTCGAAGTGCCTGTAGGGACAAATGGCGATACTTATGACAGGTATTTGGTTCGAAACGAAGAAATCTGGCAAAGCTTGAGAATCATAGAGCAGGCACTCAACAACCTGCCCAACGATGGTTTTCATGCCGATGCTCCACATTACTATTTGCCATCTAAAGAGGATGTTTACACCAAGATGGAAGCGTTGATCTATCATTTCAAAATCATTATGGGTGAAATTGACGCTCCTGTTGGCGAAGTGTACCATGCCGTAGAAGGAGGAAATGGGGAATTGGGTTACTATCTAATCAGCGACGGCGGACGAACACCTTACAGACTTCACTTCCGCAGGCCATGCTTTATTTATTATCAAGCCTATCCTGAAATGGTTAAAGGTGTAACGCTTTCCGATGCGATTTTGATTTTGAGTAGTATGAACGTAATAGCCGGAGAACTAGACGCTTAACAAGTATGGCAGAGGAAAAAAACATACAGTTTAACAATGAAACAATGGCTTTGGTCAACAAGATCATTGCCCGGTATCCAGAAGGCAAACACAAATCTGCACTCTTGCCGATTTTGCATTTGGCGCAAGCTGAGTTCGATGGTTGGCTAAGCCCAGCGGTTATGGATTATGTGTCTTCCATATTGAAAATTCAGCCAGTAGAGGTGTACGAAGTAGCTTCATTCTACTCCATGTACAATCTGAAGCCAGTTGGAAAATGTTTGATTGAAGTATGCAGAACCAGTTCTTGCTGGCTCATGGGTTCCGACGATGTAGTTGAACACATCAGCAATAAGTTGAACATTCAAGAAGGTGAAACAACACCTGATGGGATGTTTACATTGAAGACTGTTGAGTGTCTGGGTTCGTGTGGTACTGCTCCCATGATGATGATTGGTGCACAGTTTTACGAAAACCTCACTTTTGATAAAGTGGACGCTATTTTGGACAGGCACACCGATGATGGTAAGCGAAAAACGTATTTGGACGAAGTGGTCATTGACAATTACTAAAGCTTATGGAAAAGATTGTAAAAATAGAACCACTCGGCAATTTTAGTTTGCATATATGGCACCAAAACGGGGTTCATGGTATTGTAGATTTGAGTGAGACACGCTGAATTTGAAGCCTTTATGGAGATTGAGACACTAAAAATTAGTCAAGGCTTCTTGCCAGGTAAAGCTAAAAAACTGGTAGGAGAAAGGGTGTTAGAACACAAAGAAAACCTTCTTTTAAATTGGGAACTTCTTGCAAAAGGAAAAAAACCGGAAAAAATTAAACCATTGTGGTAAATGTCTAAAAAACTGCTCTTAGAACACGACAACGAACCTGGCATTCAATCTTATGAAGTGTATAGGAAAAAGGGTGGCTATGGTTCTGTAGAAAAGGCCTTGAAAACCATGACCTCCGAGGAGGTAGTGGAAGAGGTGAAAAAATCCGGCTTGCGTGGTAGAGGTGGAGCGGGTTTTCCAACGGGGATGAAATGGAGCTTTCTGGCCAAACCTGAAGGTGTTCCTCGATATTTGGTTTGCAATGCAGACGAATCTGAGCCAGGCACATTTAAAGACCGCTACCTTATGAGCCGCATTCCTCATTTTTTGGTGGAAGGCATGATTACCTCAAGCTATGCTTTGGGTGCAAACACGGGGTACATTTATATACGGGGTGAATACTACTACATCATCAGTATTCTTGAAAAAGCCATAGATGAAGCTTATGCAGCCGGTTTTCTGGGAAAAAATATACTTGGAAGCGGTTACAACCTTGATTTATATGTTCACGTAGGAGCCGGCGCCTACATCTGTGGAGAAGAAACGGCATTACTCGAATCTCTGGAAGGGAAAAGAGGCAATCCGAGAATCAAACCACCTTTTCCTGCCATCAAAGGTCTTTGGGGTAGCCCTACAGTGGTCAATAATGTGGAAACCATTGCAGCTGTAGTTCCTATCATAAATGATGGTGGTGAGGAATATGCCAAAATTGGAGTTGGTCGAAGCACAGGGACTAAACTGATTTCAGCCAGCGGCCACCTGAATCAGCCAGGAGTTTATGAGATTGAATTAGGCCTTCCGGTAGAAGAATTCATTTATTCCGATAAGTACTGTGGTGGTATCAAAAAAGGTAGAAAACTGAAAGCTGTTGTGGCTGGAGGTTCTTCTGTCCCCATTTTGCCTGCCGAATTAATTTTGAAATTGGCCAATGGCGAACCAAGGCTTATGTCTTATGAGTCGTTGGCAGAAGGTGGTTTTGCTACAGGCACTATGTTGGGTTCAGGCGGCTTTATAGCCATGGACGAGACTGCCAGTGTGGTGAGAAATCTTTGGACTTTTGCCCGTTTTTACCACCACGAAAGCTGTGGACAGTGTTCTCCTTGTAGAGAAGGAACTGGTTGGATGGAAAAAATTCTACACAAATTCATCGAAGGTCATGCTACCATGAAAGACATTGACTTGCTTTGGGATTTGCAGCGCAAAATTGAGGGAAATACCATTTGTCCCCTTGGAGATGCCGCAGCGTGGCCAGTTGCTTCTGCTATCAGGCATTTCAGAAGTGAGTTTGAGGAGTATGTCAACAATCCGTCTTCTATACAAAATGTGAAACACTACTATTCGGTGAATAACGTAGCCTAATTTTGGAAGAATGAAAAATACGTTGCAAGCCTTTCATCAACAATTCGGCGCTACCTGCCTGAAGTATCGGGTGAAAGATTTGTATGCATTTGGTTCTGAAACCAAGGCTTTAGATTTCGATGCCGTCAATGATATTAATTTGATTGTGGCCTTCAATCAAGATGTGAAAATTGAAGAATATGCAATTGAAGAAGTTTTTGAACGTATGGAGACTTTTAATAGCTTCGATGAGTTTATTAGAAGAACCACATCCAGACGGAAAAAATAAAAGGAATGAGGAACAGAATAGTCCATGCTTACGATAACGTCAACTATGATATTATTTGGTCAGTTATCAAGAAGGGCTATCTGAAGGATCTAAAAAGTAAAGTTGAACTTTTGATCAACAATTAGGAAATGCTAAAAGTAACTATAGACGGTCAAACTATTGAAGTTCCAGAAGGAACTACCATTCTTCAGGCTGCCCGCATGATTGGGCCAGAGGTTGCTCCGCCTGCCATGTGTTACTATACCAAACTGGCTACCAGCGGCGGCTATTGTCGCACCTGTATTGTGAAGGTAACAAAGGGCTCTGAGAAAGATCCCAGACCTATGCCGAAACCTGTGGCTTCGTGTAGAACCAATGTGATGGATGGCATGGAAGTGCAAAACAAAACATCACCCGAACTGCTGGAAGCACGAAAAGGTGTGGTTGAATTTTTGTTGGCCAATCACCCGCTCGATTGTCCCATTTGCGACCAGGCTGGCGAGTGTCATTTGCAAGATTTAAGCTACGAAAACGGTTCAGAGGGAACCCGGTACGAGTTTAAGCGCCGCACATTCAACAAGATAGACATTGGGCCTTATGTGCAACTGCACATGACCCGATGCATTCTGTGCTACCGCTGCGTGAAAGTGGCCGATCAATTGACCGACGGTCGTGTGCATGGTGTGATGAATCGTGGTGATGTTTCTGAAATTTCTACCTACATCGAAAACGCCATCGAAAACGACTTTTCCGGAAATGTAATCGACGTGTGTCCGGTTGGAGCCTTAACCGACAAGACTTTCCGGTTCAAAAACAGAGTTTGGTTCACCAAGCCTGTAAATGCACATCGAGATTGCCCCACTTGTATAGGAAAGGTGCAGCTTTGGTATAAAGGTCCAGACGTTATTCGGGTAACTGGTAGAAAAGACCAATGGGGCGAAGTGCAGGATTTTATCTGCAACACTTGCCGATTTGACAAAAAGCAAACATCTGACTGGACTATTGAAGGTCCGGTAGCGGTGAACAGGGCTTCAGTAATTAGCCAGAATCAATATGAAAAAGAAACAGTGATTCCGGAATTTGCGCTGAAAGCAGGTGCCACCTATACAGACATCGACGACAAACCCAAACAACTTTCAGCCAAAAACTAAACCACATGGATTTATTTGAACTGGGTGTAAAAGCCGTTTATATTCTTCTCATTTTTGGCGTCACACTGTTGATTGCTACATACTCTACCTTAGCAGAGCGAAAAATTGCAGGGTTTATGCAGGATCGTTTAGGGCCGGATAGAGCAGGACCTTTTGGTTTGTGGCAACCCATTGCCGATGCAGGCAAAATGTTTTTTAAAGAAGATTTTATTCCTGCCCAGGCCAACAAGTGGCTTTTTATAGCCGGGCCTTCTATAGCCATGCTCACAGCTTGCATGACAAGTGCAGTTATACCTTTTGGCAACACCATCAAATTTGATGATGTAGAAATAGCTATGCAGGGCATCGATATCAACATAGGCATTCTGTATGTCTTTGGAATGGTGTCTTTGGGTGTGTATGGCGTGATGATCGGCGGTTGGGCCTCAAACAATAAGTTTTCACTTCTTGGTGCCATCAGGGCTGCTTCGCAAAACATTAGCTATGAGCTGGCCATGTCGCTTTCCATCATTGCCATTGCTATGATGAGCGAATCTCTTTCGCTCAGAGATATTGTGAATCAGCAACATGGTTTTAACTGGAATGTGTTTTATCAGCCACTTGGCTTTATTATATTTTTGACCTGTGCTTTTGCAGAATGCAACAGAACACCTTTCGATTTGCCTGAGTGTGAAACAGAGTTGGTGGGCGGATACCATACTGAATACAGCAGCATGAAACTTGGTTTTTATCTGTTTGCAGAATACATCAACATGTTTGTGGCTTCGGCCATCATTTCCACCTTATATTTTGGTGGTTACAACTATCCTGGCATGGATTGGGTAGCTGGTGCGGTTCCGCACAATGTTGCTACGCTCATCGGCACAGGCGCTTTATTTGGTAAGATTTTTTTCTTCATCTTCTTTTTCATGTGGGTTCGCTGGACTTTGCCTCGATTCCGCTTTGACCAATTGATGAACTTAGGCTGGAAATCACTCATTCCACTTTCGATTTTGAATGTTTTGCTCACTGGAGCTATCACATTAATATTCCTCTAACTAATTTTTTAAATAATGCAGTTATCAAACAAAAGCAAGCATATTCCAAAAGGTAAAATGACCTTTTTGGAGAGCATCTACATCGTTGAAATTGCGAAAGGGCTTTGGATTACCCTCAAACACTTCTTCGGCAAAAAAGCAACCATCCGTTACCCGGAAGTTCAGCGACCAATGAGCACCGTTTTTAGGGGCCTACATGTGTTGAAACTGGATGAAAATGGAGCGGAACGCTGCACCGCTTGTGGCTTATGTGCCTTGGCTTGCCCGGCAGAAGCTATTTCTATGACAGCTGCCGAACGAAAACCTGGCGAAGAAAAATTGTTCAGAGAAGAAAAGTATGCAGCCGTTTACGAGATCAATATGCTGCGCTGCATTTTTTGCGGCCTCTGTGAAGAAGCATGTCCCAAAGATGCTATTTACCTTCAATCCGATAAAATGGCACCAGCCTTTTACACCCGGGATCAGGTCATTTATGGCAAAGATCGCTTGGTAGAAACCAAGGTTAAAACCAGGGAGCCTGATTCCAAAAAATCGAAACTTACAAGTTCCGATCGTTACATCGATCCGATTTACTGGGATAAAGATAAACCATTGAAAAAATAAATCCTTCTATTTTTGCCCCCTTTCCAGGGTGATTAACCTATTATGGCCGAAAAACTATTTTACTTCCTGTCTTTCCTTTCCATACTCAGTGCGCTGATGGTGGTGTTTTCCAGAAACCCGATTCACAGTGTTTTATACTTGATTCTCACCTTTTTTAGCCTTTCAGGTCACTATGTTTTGCTTAATGCGCAATTTTTGGCTGTTGTCAACATCATTGTGTATGCGGGTGCCATCATGGTGTTGTTTCTTTTTGTCATCATGTTTTTAAACATGAAAACTGAAAGTGAAAAACCCTTGAGTTGGCTCATGAAATTGTCCGGCACATTGGCAGGAGGCCTTTTGCTCGTCATTTTTGTAGGAGTCATCAAGCAAGCAGACCGATTTGTGCCTTCGGAAGTTGACTTCAATTCTCAGGTTGGATTGGTAGAAAACCTCGGGGCTGTTTTGTACAGAGATTTTTTGGTGCCTTTCGAATTGGCGTCTGTGCTTTTCCTGGCTGCCATGGTTGGGGCGGTAATGTTGGGTAGGAGAGAAGTAGGCGAAAGAAACTTTTGATATGACTGAAATTCCAGAAATTATACGGCTGGTTCCTCTTCAGCATTTTATGCTGCTGTCGGCTATCCTTTTTTGTATTGGCGTGGTGGGTGTGCTAACCCGCAGAAATGCCCTCATCATTTTTATGTCAATAGAGTTGATGCTCAATGCAGTGAATCTAATGCTTATTTCTGTGTCATCTTATCATTCAGACTCGGCTGCCCAGGTGTTTGTATTTTTCATTATGGCAGTTGCAGCCGCTGAGGTTGCGGTTGGTCTTGCCATTATTGTGATGGTGTACAGAAATACACGCAACATAGATGTCGATTTCCTTAACAACTTAAAGTGGTAGAAAGTATGTCGGTTAAAATTTTAGCATCGCTCATTCCTCTACTGCCGTTTTTAGGTTTTATTATCAATGGTTTGGGCTTTCGAACTATTGGCAAGTCTCTCGCTGCCACCATTGGTGTATCTGCATCGGTATTGTCTTTCGGCTTGTCGGTTTGGCTTTTTGCCGCCATGACAGGTTCAGGGGTAACTACCCAGGAGATTCATCTTTTCAATTGGATAACAACTGAGAATACAAATATCAGTTTCTCATTTCTTATCGACCATCTCACCTTGCTGTTTCTGCTTGTTGTAACAGGGGTAGGTTCACTCATTCATTTGTACTCTGCTGGTTATATGCACGACGATGAAGGTTTTGGTAAGTTTTTTAGCTTCCTCAATCTGTTTCTGGCTGCCATGCTTTTGCTTGTGATGGGCAACAATTTTCTTGTCATGTTCATTGGCTGGGAGGGCGTTGGGTTGTGTTCGTACCTGCTTATCGGGTTTTGGAATAAAAACACAGCCTACAACAATGCAGCAAGAAAAGCTTTTGTGATGAACAGGATTGGTGATCTGGGCTTTCTGCTTGGCATCTTCTTGATTTACATCACTTTTCATTCTATCGACTACAACACCGTGTTCAGTCAGGCTTTAGCTGGCTCGCCGGGCGAGGGTGTTATGGTTGCTATTACTTTGTTGTTGTTTGTTGGTGCCATAGGGAAAAGTGCTCAAGTTCCACTCTACACCTGGTTGCCCGACGCCATGGCTGGTCCAACTCCTGTGTCGGCTTTGATACATGCGGCAACCATGGTTACAGCTGGTATTTACATGGTTATTCGTGCCAATGTGCTGTTTTCTCTAGCTCCTTTTACGCTTGAATTCATTGGTATTGTTGGTTTGGTAACTGCTTTGCTTGGTGCCTCCATTGGTTTGCTTCAAAACGACATCAAGAAAGTGCTTGCATATTCTACAGTAAGTCAGTTAGGTTACATGTTTCTGGCTTTGGGAGTAGGAGCATTTACTTCTTCATATTTTCATGTGATGACACATGCATTCTTTAAGGCATTGTTGTTCCTCGGGGCTGGCAGCGTCATTCATGGCATGTCGGGCGAACAGGATATTCGTTTTATGGGCGGATTAAAAAGCAAAATGCCCATTACCTTTATCACATTTCTTATTGCTACCATAGCTATTGCGGGTATTCCTCCTTTTTCCGGCTTTTTCTCCAAAGATGAAATTCTGGCGCAGGTTTTTGTCCATAGTCCAGTCATGTGGGGTTTGGCAGTTGTTGGCTCTTTGATGACTTCTTTTTACATGTTTCGATTATTGTTCCTCACCTTTTTTGGCACTTTTCGGGGCACACATCAACAAGCGCATCATCTCCACGAATCACCTCTGAGTATGACTTTGCCTTTGCTTGTGCTGGCTGTACTTTCGGCAGCAGGTGGGCTCATCAATTTTCCTCAATTGTTTGGCGGAGGACAATGGCTTGCTCATTTTCTAGCTCCTGTTTTAGGAGGCGAAGCTCATGTTGCTCATTTAGACCATAGCACAGAATGGATGCTTATGGGCATTTCTACCGTTGGTGCCTTGGCGAGTATGGGGGTAGCCTACAGTTTATACATCAGTAAAAAACAAGTGCCTGCTTCAGATGCTGTTGAGAAGGGGATGCTTTCCCGATTGGTGTATAACAAGTATTATGTAGATGAAATTTACGACACGCTGATTGTGAAACCGCTGTCTTCATTAGGTTCACTTATTTCTGAATTCATAGACACCTACCTGGTCGACGGCATTGTTCAATTAGCTGGAGGACTTACAATTTGGGTGGGTAGGCAAATGCGCTACTTGCAGGCTGGCAATACCGGATTCTATGTTTTTTCTATGGTTCTAGGCATTTTGATAATTCTCACCTTCAACCTTCTATTCTAAAGGTAACGAATGAACGCATTATATCTTACGCTCATCCCGATTATAGGCGCATTTGTCATTTACATGGCGGGTTCGAAGAATGCCAAGTATTTGGCGCTTTTCTTTAGTCTGGCAATTCTTGGTTTTGGTCTTTCCACGTTGCTTTCGTTTAATCCCGAAGGTGGACTTCAAGGTGTTTGGAGCATGCCTTGGTTGCCTAAGGCTGGATTGTATCTTGCTTTTGGTATTGATGGCATTTCTATTTTGCCAATATTGCTTGCTACACTCATTACGCCCTTTATCGTCATTACTACTTTCGACAAGAAGCTGTATAGAGAAGAACTTTTCTATGCACTCATCATCCTGGCGCAAGGCTTGATGATTGGATCTTTTACAGCATTAGACAGTTTTCTGTTCTACTTCTTTTTTGAAGCTTCGCTTGTTCCGGTTATTTTTATTTCTGCCATTTGGGGAGGTGCAAACAGAATAAAGGCAACACTCAAGTTTTTTATCTACACCGTGTTTGGTAGTTTGTTCATGCTGTTTGCGCTGATTTTTCTTTACGGAGAAACTCCTGGCGCCCATTCGGGACTTATTGCTGATTTCCATAAACTTGAGTTAAGTTCTACCGTTCAGGCCGTTTTGTTTGCTTGTTTTTTCATAGCTTTTGCCATCAAAACACCAGTGTTTCCTTTTCATACCTGGCAACCAGATGCTTACACTGAAGCACCCGCAACTGGCACTATGTTGATGAGTGGCATCATGCTGAAAATGGGCTTATATGGCTTTATTCGGTTCTTGTTGCCCATCACGCCTTTGGCAGTTTCCGAATATGGACACATCGCCATTATTCTGGCTGTAACAGGAATCATTTATGGTTCTTTGGCTGCCGTCAGACAAGGCCATGCTAAACGTTTGTTGGCTTATTCTTCGTTTGCACACGTAGGTTTAATTGCCGCAGGAATACTTGTTTTCTCAAAAGATGGTCTTTCGGGATCGTTGTTTCACATGTTTTCGCATGGCATCAATGTGGTGGGCTTATTTTTTGTGGTCGAAATCATCGCTTCTCGCACAGGTACTTTCGAGCTCGATAAATTAGGAGGCATTACTTCCCAGGCCCGATGGCTCAGCATTACCTTTGTTGTGTTGATGTTGGGCAGTGTGGCTTTGCCGCTCACCAATGGTTTTGTAGGGGAATTTTTGCTCCTCTTCGGTTTGTATCAATACAACCCACTGATTGGATTTTTTGCCGGAACCACCATCATACTTGGTGCTGTGTACATGCTTAGGTTGTTTCAAAAAACCATGCTGGGCAATGCCGGTAGCCATGTCAAAAACTTCGCTGATTTATCAGCTACCGAAAAGTGGGTATTAATTCCTTTGGCCATTTTGGTGGTCACTCTAGGCGTTTATCCTGAGCCACTTATGAAGCTTACAGAACCTGCTGTAAAGCAATTGATTGAAACCCATTACCTCGGACGTTAACAAAACTGAAATATGCTTCCTATTACATTACTTTCTGTTTTTGGCATAGCCGGATTGTTTCTGGGTTTCAAGCTGAGCAAACCTACCATGTCGCTGCTCACTGTGCTGTTTATTGCTATCTCTGCGCTGGTATTTTTTGTGCCGTATGATTTTCCTGCCGAATTGATGGGCAATATGATGGTGTTCGATAAATTTGGAGTGGCTTTTTCTTTAATTAGTCTGTTTATCGCCCTGCTCATTATTCCCATGCTGGGAAATTTTAATGAAAAGGAGTTTGCCCAACCTGCCGAATATTATTCGATCATATTGTTTTCGTTGGTTGGCGTGGTGATGATGTCCACTTTCAACCATGTATTAGCCCTGTTTTTAGGGGTCGAAATCTTGTCCATTTCCATGTACGTGCTCACAGGTTCGGACAAGAAAAATATACGTTCCATTGAAGCATCGCTCAAATATTTGCTCATGGGTTCTTTTGCAACCGGATTTTTATTGTTTGGAATAGCCCTCTTATATGCTGCCACAGGTGGTTTCACGCTTGCAGGTTATACTGCATATATTGCCAACAACATCAATCAGGTTTCGCCAATTTTCTATTTGGGTCTCCTGTTGTTGATGATAGGTTTGCTTTTTAAAGTATCTGTAGCTCCCTTTCATTTTTGGGCACCTGATGTGTACGATGGTGCACCTATTCCGTTCACGGCATTCATGAGCACAGTGGTGAAAATGGCTGGTTTTGCCGCCTTGTATAAAGTGATTTCTGTTTCTATGGTTGGCTTGTTTGATTTTTGGTGGACAACCTTAGCCATTTGTGCCTTGTTTAGTTTGCTGATTGGTAACCTGGTGGCAGCCAATCAAACTTCTTTCAAACGGCTTTTAGCTTACTCAGGCATTTCTCATGCAGGTTACTTGCTTATAAGTGTTACCACTGCACGTGAAGGCTCAGACTACGACCTGCTTTTTTATTCATTTTCCTATGCCTTGGCTTCTGTACTTGCTTTTTATGTGTTAGACGCTGTGGCTAAAGCAACTGGAAGCGAAGACCTGGATGCACTAAAGGGATTTGCCAAAAGCAACAAATTTCTCGGTTTTGTGCTCACAGTGTCTATGCTTTCGCTAGCTGGTTTACCCCTGACAGGTGGCTTTATTGGTAAATTCCTCATATTCTCAAGCGCCATTGAAGTGCAGCGCATGGCCTGGCTTGTTTTTGCCGGCATCATGCTAAGTGTTGTGGGTGCCTACTACTACATCAAACCTGTTGCGGCTGCTTATTTTAAAGAAGGCTACACTGGCGGGGAAGTAGAGATAAGTTCCGGCAAACGTTTTGCGATTGCCGCTGCGGTTATGCTTACGGTTGTGCTAGGCATTTTACCAGTAGTATTCAGCCTGTTTTACGACGCCATTTGAGGTCGCTTTTTTGAATAAAAGCCAATTTCTCCCTTGCTGCTTTTATTCCAATAATTAAATAGCTGGAATTTGGTTGGAAAGCCAAAGTCATACAAACCATCTTTTTCATGCCAGGGATGTTCCGATGCTACAATCTGGGACATTTTTTAGCACAGCCAGAAGGCTCAACCTAAGGTTGGAATCGATTTTTTGAGCTTCCTCATATTTGCCAGGTAGTTTCAAAAGTTATAGCAGCACTCAATCCAAACTTCAAGTCTTCAGATTTTCTTCAAAATTGAAATGATACCTTTGGTTGAATGAAAATCCTGCTTGTAGAAGATGAAAAAGAACTGGCAGATAGTATTCTGAGCTATCTGAAAGGGAATGAGCTCGTAAGTGAATATGCAGCCAATATAGAAAGTGCTTTAAGTAAAATTGACATGTATGACTACGACTGCATTTTGCTTGACCTAATGCTTCCAGACGGCAACGGGTTTGAATTGCTGAAAGCGTTGCGAAAAATGAACAAGACAGAAGGTGTTATTATCATTTCTGCCAAAGAAAATGTAGAAACAAAAATTGAAGGCTTCACATTGGGCGCAGATGATTTTTTAACCAAGCCTTTTCATCTTTCTGAACTATTGGCAAGAATTCACGCCCTCATCAGGCGAAAAAATTTCGATGGAAAAAATGTGGTTCGGTTTAAAGAAATCGAAATGGATATACATGCTAAAACGGTAACAGTAAACCACCAACCTCTCGATATCACCAAAAAGGAAATGATGCTTTTGCTTTACCTGGTGGGAAACCAGAACAAGGTGCTTTCAAAAGCTGCCATAGCAGAACATCTTTCGGGCGATATGGCTGATATGCTCGACAACCATGATTTTATTTATGCCCACATCAAAAATGTGAAAAAGAAACTCACTGAAGCAGGTTGTGGAGATTATCTCAAAACGGTTTACGGCTTAGGCTACAAATGGCAAAATGACTGATAAACTCTTACATAAAACATCCAGAACATACCTTGTTTTTGCTTTGCTGGTATTGACGATATCTGCGCCTTTGTTTTACTATATTACAGATAGACTTTACGTAGACGATGCTGACGAAGCCCTTCTCTTGCGCAAAGAGGAGTTTCTGCAATATGCCTTGCCAGGTTTGAAAACCAGCGAAATTCCTATTTGGAATAAATTCAATCGGGATATAAAAATTAAAAAAGCTGCGCCCATATTGAATGACACCCTTTTTTACACGTTTTATTTCGACACGCTGCACAACGAAAACGAACCTTACCGGGAGTTGAATGGTCTTGTTGAAGTGGAAGGTAAGCCTTATACTTATTCGGCAAGAATTAATTTGGTTGAAGCAGAAGACTTAATGGAAAGTATTGCTTTGCTTTTTGCCTTTATTATTGCTTTGCTCATGATTGGCTTGTATTTCATTTCCAGGAAGTTGTCTCAACGTATTTGGAAACCCTTTTATGAAACTTTGCTGCAAATCGAAAAATTTGAAATAGATAAAAACAGCAATCCCTTATCTGCAAATACTGGAATTGAGGAATTCAATCGCTTGCACTTGAGCGTTAATCGGCTCATTGAAAGAAACTTGAGCATTTACCGCAGCCAACGAGAGTTCATTGAAAATGCTGCTCACGAGTTGCAAACTCCTTTGGCTGTTTTTCAGGCAAAGATTGAAACATTTGTTCAGCGAACTGATATGACTGCAGCACAGGCTGAAATACTTTCTTCATTAACCGAAAGTGCTTCTCGACTGAATCGCTTGAACAAAAATTTGCTCTTGCTGTCTAAAATTGAAAACGAAAGCTATACCGATAAACAACCCATTTTCATCAAAGAGGCAATCGAGAAACTGCTTGATTTTTTCACCGAACAAGCCAATGCTAAATGTATACAATTCAAAACCGACCTTGACGGGCAAGCTGGCATGGTAGCAAATCCCGTTTTGTTTGAAATATTGATTAGCAATCTTTTTATGAATGCCATCAGGCACAACACGCCTCATGGAAGCATCAACGTTTTTCTTACTAAAAATAGGCTTGAGATTTCAAATACCGGAGCAAATCGACCGCTTTCTGACGCAAAGTTGTTTTTGCGTTTTTCTAAGCTCAATCCATCAGGCGAAGGCACTGGGCTTGGCCTGGCTATTGTAAAACGTATTGCTAACCTGAATGGCTGGAAAGTGGAGTACACTTTTGAGAATAACCTCCATTATTTTTCTGTTTCCTTTTAAATTCAAGTTTTCTACAAGATTGGATGGGAAGTTTGTCTCGTTGAATTAAAAATCAAGAAAAATGAAAAAGTACTTGTTCATGTTGGCAGCTTCAGTGCTATCCACAATCACTTTTGCTCAAAAAGTGAAGGAAAAAGATCTTCCCGCAGATGTTAAAACTGCTTTTCAAAAGCTTTATCCTGATGTAAAAAAAGCTAAGTGGGAAAAAGAAAAGGAATATTTTGAAGCAGAGTTTGAAATGAAAGAATCCGATGTATCGGTTTTGTTCGATGCTTTTGGGAATTTGGTTGAAACTGAAGTTGAAATAGAAGTTGATCAACTACCATCATCATCAAAGGCCTATTTAGCCAAAAGCTACCCTTCGCAAAAAGTAAAGGAGGCATCAAAAATTACAGATGCCAAAGGTAAAGTAACCTTTGAAGCGGAACTAAAAGGCAAAGAAGTGTTTTTTGAGAGTGATGGAAGCTTTATCAGAGAAGAAATCGAGAAACCATAATTGGCCTCAATGCAACTCAAGGCATTTTTTATCTTTCTGTTTTGGATACCCGCTATGTCGAGATCCATGGCACAAGTCTCAACCGTTACACTATCGGGGGTAGTAAAGGATAAAGTATCAAAAATGCCGCTACCTTATGTAAACGTAGTGTTGAAAACCGCCAAAGACAGCGTTTTTATATTTGGAACTATTACCAACGACGAGGGAAGATTTGCTATAGCAAACGTAAAGCCCAACAACTATTATCTGGAAGTTTCCTTCATCAGTTACATAACCTGGAGGCAAACTGTCTTTGTGGGAAGCCTTTCCGAATTTTTGGATGTAGCCACGATAGAACTCGAAGAAAATGCCACCATCTTAAATGAAGTGGTGATATCTGCGAAACAGGATGATGTGAGCGAAACCATGGATAAGAAAACCTATGCTGTAGAAGACAATATAAGTCAGAGTGGCGGCTCGGTATTGCAAACCATGCAAAACCTACCCGGCGTAACGGTACAAGACGGCAAAGTGCAGCTTCGGGGAAACGATAAGATCACAGTGCTGATAGACAGTAAACAAACTGCGCTTACTGGTTTTGGCAGCCAATCCGGACTTGACAATATACCTGCCTCTGCCATTGAAAAAATTGAAATTATCAACAATCCATCGTCAAAATACGATGCCAATGGAAATGCGGGAATCATCAACATCATACTCAAAAAGAATAAACAGGAAGGATTTACGGGAAAAGCTGGCTTGTCTACTGGAATGGGTGCTTTGTGGGTTCGCAGGGCAAATTTGCCTGACATCAGGCCACAGTACCAGTTTACCCCAAAGTTAAATCCTTCTCTTGTGCTCAACTACCGCAAAAACAAAATCAACGCTTTTCTGCAGGCCGATAATTTGTACACACAAACCTTGAACAAGAACGAGTTTGTAACCCGGACTTACGATGACGGAACCATTATTAAACAACAACTGAAAAGAAACCGAAACACCAATTTCTTCACATCAAAACTGGGCGTAGATTGGTACATCAATGATCAAAATTCGTTGACCATTTCGGGTTTGTTTGGCAGTGAAAAAATAATTGACCGTGGCGATCAACCATTTTTTAACGCAGATTTATCTCAGAGGTACCGACTTTGGCAATTTTTGGAAGATGAACTGAAAACAACCGCCATGGCCACTGCTTCTTATCAGCACAAATTCAAACAAGCTGGTCATTTGATGAACCTTGGTTTCAATTACACCTTTCACAGGGAAGACGAAAAGTACTTTTTTGACAATATTTTGCCGGGCTTTTCGGGCAAGGATGCTTTTAAATTGATTTCAGATGAGCATGTTGCCGACTTCAATGCAGATTACATCAAACCCTTGAAATATGGGCGAATTGAAACTGGCCTGAAGTTTCGCTGGCGTGAAATTCCCACCAATATGTTGTTTGTTCCGGGATTAAATTCGCCGCTGGACAGCGCTGCGGGTGGGCCTGCAACCTACAAGGAAACCATTCCTGCACTTTATGGAAACTATGTTTTTGAAAGCCAAAAGTTGGAGGCCGAGGTGGGTTTGCGTCTGGAATATGTAAACATAAACTATGTGGTTGGTTCAAGTCACCCTACTTACAAAACAGATGGCTACAACTACACGCAACCATTTCCCAATGTTCGGCTGGCTTATAAAATCAACGAACGGAACAAACTATCGGTATTCTACAACCGACGGGTAGACAGACCTAATGAAGTAGATATTAGAATTTTCCCCAAATACGACGATGCTGAAATTATCAAAGTTGGAAATCCTGCTTTACGTCCGCAGTTTACCAACTCTTTTGAGCTGGGTGATAAAACTAGCTGGGAAAGCGGCTATTTTTACTCGGCAGTCTACCACCGCTTTGCCGACGGAACCATTACCCGGATTTCCACCATAGTTCCCAATAGCAATTTGATTTATGCCATATTCCAAAACGCAGGAATAAGTTACAATACCGGATTGGAGGTTCTCTTGAATCAGAAAATGGAGAATTGGTATTCATTCACCATCAACGGAAATGTGTATCGAAATCAAATCAATGCTTTCAGTATTGAAAATCTTTACCCTGTGCCTCTTCCATTTTCTGCTGAAAAGCAAGAATTGTTTTCAGGTAATTTGAAGTTGAACAACATTTTTCATCTGCCCAATGGTGTTGATGCACAACTCACTGCCATATATTTAGCTCCCGATATTATTCCTCAAGGAAAAATTGACCAACGTTTTTCGCTTGATCTTGGTGTGAAAAAGAGATTGCAGAACGGGAAAGGAGAACTGTTTCTAAACGCTACAGATTTGCTTAACTCCATGATCATCAAAAGAGAAATTCAGGGCAATGGCTTCAAATACACAAGCACCGAATATTTCGAAACGCAGGTAATTCGCCTGGGCTACAACTACAAATTCTAACACCCTGATATTGAGGGTAAATTATGTATTTTCAGAACTATATTCATTCTATGACTCATTATAATGCATTAAATTGGTTTGGTCAGGGGCTAAAAGAAATGGGCCAATGATGCAAGATTTTATATGCATCACTAGCCCAAAGCCAATTGTCAAAATATATATTTGCTGAGATCAATTCCCTAAAAAGTGAATCAATCGCATTGCCCTTAGGCTTGCACTGAACTAGATTTAAGCACTTTCTTCATGGTGTCGCCAATCATAGCCGGCGATTCAACCACGTGCAATCCGCACTCACGCATAATCTTCATTTTTGCCTCAGCTGTGTCGTCTGCACCGCCAATAATGGCACCCGCATGGCCCATTCGTCTGCCTGCTGGAGCAGTTTGACCTGCAATGAAACCTACCACAGGTTTTTTGTTTCCGTTGGCTTTTATCCAACGAGCGGCATCCGGCTCATAGGTACCGCCAATTTCGCCAATCATCACAATGGCATCTGTTTCAGGGTCGTTCATCAGCAACTCAACCGCTTCTTTTGTAGACGTGCCAATGATGGGGTCGCCGCCAATACCTATCGCAGTAGAAACACCAAGACCAGCTTTGGCTATTTGATCGGCTGCTTCATACGTCAAAGTGCCCGATTTTGAAACGATTCCTATTCGTCCGGGGATGAACACAAACCCGGGCATGATACCCACTTTGGCTTCTCCTGGGGTGATTACTCCAGGGCAGTTTGGCCCGATTAAGCGACAATTTTTGCCTTTGAGATACTCCTTGGCATAGATCATATCTTTTACAGGTATGCCTTCGGTAATGGTAATGATGATTTCAATACCTGCATCGGCAGCTTCCATAATGGCATCTGCTGCAAAAGCCGGTGGCACAAAAATGATGGACACATTGGCACCTGTGGCTTTAATAGCCTGTTCAACGGTGTTGAATACAGGTTTTTCTAAATGCAATTGTCCGCCTTTGCCTGGCGTTACGCCACCAACCACATTGGTGCCATATTCAATCATTTGCTGTGCATGAAAGGATCCTTCCGAACCCGTGAAACCTTGCACAATGACTTTGGAGTTTTTATTGACTAAAACACTCATGTTAAATGTAAAATACGCTTGATAGTGGCCACAAAACTATTCCTTTTCGACCGAGGCACAAACTCGCTTTCGGTTTAATTTGAAAATATCCTATTTCTGTGGCCTATTGAATTGTGAAATCAATGGGCTGTCCTATATTTGCCCCGCTTTACAGGTAAAGAAGAAAGATGAGATCAAACATAAAGTTTCTCGCAGCCATATCGCTGTTTGTAGTTTTAACAGGTTGTGGAAAGCATAGCAAGGTTCGTGAAGATACGAAAAAGGAATACATGGAAAGCAAGCCTGAAATTTATGGAAAACTCGGCGAACCGGCCAGGCAATCTAAAAATCCGAATACAACCAACCCAGATGCAGCTGCCCGTTCAGCTGTTTTAAAGGAAAAATTGTTTTCAAATTACGATGCAACAGCTGCTAAAATTGATACCGCAGCTGCTTTATCCAGGCAAGCAGAATAATTTTTTTAAAAAGTATTGTTGAAAAATTTTTAAACAATACTTTTGCACTCCCAAATCAAACTCCTCCTTAGCTCAGCTGGTTAGAGCACATGACTGTTAATCATGGGGTCCTTGGTTCGAGCCCAAGAGGGGGAGCAACAAAAACCATCCAAATCGGATGGTTTTTTTTATTTCATATTTTTGAGACTAGCATAATATCAATGCACCAATGTCGGTCGTAGCGCTGCGAATTGCCAGAAAGTTCCCGGCTGTCAGGTCAAAAGCGGTCTGGCCAAAGGCACCGACCGCATTCTTTGCTTATCCCGACGAACGGAGGGATCTTTTAAAGCTTGAAGGAATAACCTGAGTTTAGCACATCGGTTTTGAACCTGCGTATTGTCAGACAGATCCCGGCTGTCAGGTCAAAAGCGGTCTGGCCAAAGGCACCGACCGCAAGGAACGCCAAACGGCTGTCAGACCAAAAGCGGTCTGGCCAAAGGCATCGACCGCAAGGAACGCCAAACGGTTGTCAGAGGCCAAAAGCGGTCTGGCCAAAGGCACCGACCGCAAGGAATGCCAAACGGTTGTAAGAGGGCAAAAGCGGTCTGGCCAAAGGCGCCGACCGCAAGGAACGCCAAACGGATGTTAGGGCAAAAGCGGTCTGGCCAAAGGCACCGACCGCATTCTTTGCTTATCCCGACGAAAGGAGGGATCTTTTAAAGCTTGAAGGAATAACTTGAGCTTAGCACATCGGTTTTGAACCTGCGTATTGTTAGACAGATCCCGGTTGT
>JBBRCC010000004.1:0-74837 GCA_038205175.1 Cytophagales bacterium
AAGTTGCGCTGATGGAAAAATGGGAGGACAAAATTGAGCAAATGTCCATCCAAACCTTGAGGGACAAAGTAACTAGTATTTCAGGTGTTCCAACTTGGATGGTGGTTTTACTCAAAAGGATTCTTGAAATTAGCGGCAAGCAAAGCATTCATGAAGTTTGGCCAGATCTTGAGGTTTTTCTTCATGGGGCAGTAAGTTTTAAACCATACCGTGAACTTTTCGACCAAATGATCGATAAGCCAAATATGGCTTACATGGAAATCTACAATGCATCTGAGGGATATTTTGCTATGCAGGATGACCTGAGTTTGCCTGGCGAAATGTTGTTGCTTACTGACTACGGCGTTTATTATGAATTTCTACCTCTTGATCAAGTAGATAAGCCTTTTCCAAAGGCGCTTACCTTAGGAGAAGTTGAGGTGAACAAGAATTATGCACTTGTGATAAGCACAAATGCAGGTTTATGGAGATACCTTATTGGTGACACAGTTCGGTTTACTTCACTGATTCCTCACCGAATTGTGGTTTCAGGTAGAACAAAGCACTATATCAATGCTTTTGGTGAAGAACTTATGGTGGACAATGCAGACACTGCTATCACCTTGGCTTGTTCAGCTACCCAAGCCGTAATAAAAGATTACACGGTGGCACCAGTTTACATGAATGGCAAAAACAGAGGTTGCCATGAATGGATTATTGAATTTGAAAAGGAGCCTGTAAATACCCCTGAGTTCAACCGCTTACTTGACGAAAAACTTCGAATGCTCAACTCAGATTATGATGCTAAACGCTACCTAAATATAGCTTTAAAAGAGCCTAAAGTTCATAGTGTCCCTGTAAACACCTTTTACAACTGGATGAAAAAAAGAGGGAAATTAGGTGGACAGCATAAAGTTCCCCGTTTATCTAACCACAGGGAGTACATAGATGATATCCTTGGAATGCTCCAACAAACGGTTTGAATTGCCACCCAACCCAAACAAGCAAGCAAGCATAGGCGTTAATCAATACATTTACGTAACTAAATGAAAACTTATGTTTCTAAGGCTGTTTTCTGAAAGTTTACGGTTTGCTTGGAGTGCTCTTGTAGCCAACCCATTGCGAACCATTCTTTCATTGTTGAGCGTCACTATTGGCATTTTTGCCATCATTGCTGTTTTTACCCTGGTTGATTCACTAGAAAAAAGCATTAGAAAAAGCATGTCTTTTTTAGGCCATGAGGTCATTTACGTTCAGAAATGGCCTTGGTTTACTGGCAAAAGCTACCCCTGGTACAAATACATAAACAGGCCGGTGGCATCGGTAAAAGATATGCGCCATCTCGAAAAAACATTGCAGCATGCATCGGCTATTGCTATTTCTGCTAAACGAGACAGCAGGGTGTTGAAATTTGACAATAACAGCATCAACGACGTGGTTATAACCGGCATTTCTTATGAATTTAATCAGGTGGCAGATATTTCACTGACTACCGGAAGATATTATGCCCAAAGTGAAATTGAAAACGCTAGACCTTTGATGATAATCGGGGATAAAATCAAGGAAACATTGTTCGCAACCACAGATCCGATTGGCAAAGAATTAAAAGTAAAAGGCATCAACTTCAGAATTATAGGCGTGGTGACACGTCAGGGAGAAAACGGGCTCGGAATGCCTAGCGCCGACAATGTTGCCTACATTCCATATTCCTTATTTACCAAGTTATACAAAACAACTCGCAGAGGAATAGAACCAGTAATTGCTGTAAAAGGAGTCGATACAGACTTCCATCAGGAAATGCTTGAAAGTGAACTAATCGGTCAAATGAGGGCTCGAAGAGGTTTGAAACCAAAGCAAGAAGACAATTTTGCCATTAATCGACCTGAAATGATTTCAGCTACCATCACCAGCATTTTCGATGTATTTAGTCTTGCTGGGGGTATTATTGGCAGTTTTTCAATACTCGTTGGCGGGTTTTGTATAGCCAATATCATGTTTGTTTCGGTGAGAGAAAGAACCAACCAGATTGGTATACAAAAGTCGTTAGGAGCCAAAAACAACTTCATTTTGTTTCAATTTTTGTTTGAAGCCATTTTTTTAAGCTTGTTTGGGGGAGTTGCCGGATTACTACTAGTCGCCTTGCTCTCCTTTGTTCCATTCGGTTCACTTGATCTTATCTTTAGCATGAAAAACATGCTTACCGGAATCGGAATTTCGGTTACTATAGGCATAATTGCTGGTATTGTGCCTGCCTGGGTAGCAGCTAAAATGGATCCGGTAGTGGCCATCAGAACAAATTAGGCATACTTTTCTATCGAACTCTATTTTAAAAGGTATATCCAATTTGTCGTTATTTAGTGTTTTGAAGGGTTTTTCTACCTTCTAACTTAATGCACTAAAACTCAAATTCCTTGTTGGAATATGGTAAGTTCAATGATTACATGTTATTTTGTGGCAACCAGTTTTAAAACTAAAAAAACCCAAAAGATATCACAACATGAAAGCTTATCTCTTCATCTTAACAATTTCGGCAATCGCCTTTTCTTGCTCTACTCCGAAAACTGAAGAAGCTATTGTTTCCCAAAACACAGCCATTGCAACTTCAACAGAAGCTCTAGAGAGCAACCTGTCGAACAGAGACACGGCTGATACTATTTTAGAAACAACCAATGTTCCTGACTTGGTGGCAGAGAAGCCTTCTATATTTACAAAGTTATATGTCGGGATGAAAATTGAAGATGTAAAGCAATTATACAAAGGCGCCACCATTAAAAACCTACCTAATAAAGAATACGGTCTTGGAAATATTGAAAATGGCCTTTTGATCATTGATAATAATGAACCTCAGTTTTACATTCTGTATAGCAAAGGCGACAAAACAGTGAATGGCATTTCTATTTTATCCCCATCGATTCATGTAGAAGGAGGCATACACGTAGGCATAACTTATGCTGAATTTGTTAAGCTAAAACCTAAATCCAGCCTTGCAATAGATAGTTATCAAAACAACCTTGAGTGCATGTATGTGCCCGAAAAGAAATATAGGGTTGAGTTTTTGACCACAGAAGCCAACCGGGTTGGAAAATACGATAACTCATCCGGAAGCCCTGAAATTATTAATGTAGCAAGACCCGAAAGTAAGATTGAAAGAATTTCGTTGTATTGATGAGAAATTTCTATCGATTTGATTTTTTGTAGTAGGCACCTACATTCAAAAATGATTCTGAATCAACCTATCTCTTCGAAATTTTATTTAAAGAAACAGTCCGCTGCCGGGTACATTTAAATCGATTGTTCTCGTGGCCAACCAGCATTATGTGTTTGGTTTTACGCCCGGATGTTCTTTTTCGCCACATACGAAATGAAGAAGGTTTCATTTCCTTTCTCATGAGCTCAATAACCTCCTGATTGTTTAAGCCAAATTGAACTGCTATTGCTTCAAAAGGTGTCCGGTCTTCCCAAGCCATTTCCACAATGCGATCAACCTCAGTGTCAGTCAATTTCATAATTTGATTAACCCATAAATTGCCACTTTGTTTTAACGGATTGCCTTCGGTTCACCGCCGGTTGAGGTATGCAACACCACTCCACCCCTGCCTACTACCCATCCGTTGGAAGGGTCAGCAAAACTGACTGAATACAGGCTGTTTCTTGTCCCGCTGCTTTGAGTTACCCACTTTTTACCGCTATCTATGGTTCTCAAAATGGTACCATACTCTCCCACTGCAAAGCCGTTGTTGACGTCTTTAAAGGTAACATGCCATAAACCATTTTTTGTGCCGCTTTTTTGGCTTTGCCAGGTTTTGCCGCCGTCAGTTGTTTTCACAATTGTACCAGGATCTCCCACTGCCCAACCCGTATTTTCATCAATAAAATATACAGATAAAAGTTCGCTGCTGGAGCCTATAGTAAAAGATGTCCAGGAATAACCGCCATCCATAGTTTTCAGCACAATACCTTCACTTCCAACTACCCAGCCCAGTTCAGGACTCACAAAAAATACAGCTGTTATTTCATTTTTTGCATTGATTTTTTGCTGATTCCAGGTTTTGCCGCCATCTGTAGTTTTTAATATCACACCAGGATCGCCTACCGCCCAGCCCAACATATTGTCAATTAAATAAATAGCATTTAAATCATCTGTAGAATTGCTTATCGCTGTATTCCAGTTATTTCCTCCGTCATTGGTGTAGACAATGATACCTTCATCGCCAACAGCACATCCTGACTGCAAACTTGAAAAATGAATAGAACTCAATTGTTTATTGGTGTTGCTTTTTTGGTCTTTCCAATCAATACCCGCATTTGTAGTTTTCAATATTACTCCTCCATCTCCTACTATCCAACCTGTGTTGGCATCAGCAAAATGAACATATTCCAACCAGTTTTTAGTAACATTTTTGAAACCACTCCAGGTATTCCCGCCATCAGTTGTTTTAACAATAACTCCAGAACTGCCTACTGCCCAACCATGTTGCTGATTCGCAAAGTAAACTGACCAAAGACCTGTAGAAGTTCCAGTCTTTAGCTCTTTCCAGGTCATTCCTCCATCAGTCGTTTTCAACAAAATTCCTTGTTCCCCGGCTGAAAATCCATTTTTATCATCCAAAAACTGAATGGAATACAATAGATTTTTTGTGCCTGTTTTTTGCAATGTCCAACTGTTTCCACTATCTGTTGTTTTATAAATAATGCCATTACTACCTGATGCCCAGCCTGTTTCACTATTTACAAAACAAACAGAATAAGCGGTGAAATTGGAACCGGTGATTTGATTACTCCAAGCAGCTCCACCGTTGGAAGTTTTTAGCAGTTTGCTATTTTCTCCGAGTGCCCATCCTGTTCGGTCATCTATAAAAAATATTTCATTTAAATTAAAAGTAACTTTACTACTCTGTTCTGACCAACTATTTCCTGAATCTGAAGTTTTCAAAATAACCCCAGATTGCCCCACTGTCCAGCCAGTTTGGCTATCGGTAAAGAAAATGCTAAAAAGATCGTTTTCGGTATTCGTTGTCATAGAAGTCCATTGTTCTCCACCATTTGAAGTTCTAAGAATTGCTCCACCATAGCCAGCAGCAAAACCCAAATTTTTGTCGACAAAGTACACTGAACGAAGCCATTTCACTGTAGGGCTCGATTGTGAAACCCAAGTTTCGCCTGCATTTGTGGTTTTTAGTATTGTTCCAATGTCTCCAACAGTCCAGCCATTTTTTTCATCAGTAAAGAATATGTCTCTTAGGTGATTACCAGTTGGCTGAGGATTTTGCCATTCCCAACCGGGATTTTGGGCAGGCAGCGCAATGGCATACAAGGCTAAAAAGAAAGCAAATAATAAAGGTTTCATAATAGAGTATTTCCTTGAAAGCAAAGGTATACAGCTATTTTGATTTAGCTGTTATAAAATTGAGCTAAGTAGATATTTTTAGTAAAGTCGAAAATTGATCCTTTCGGGATACAAGACCTGAATACATCCCTGCTGAACCGTTTCTACTTTCAAACTACCTCAGGTTCCTCGAAGCGGAACAAGAACTTGTTGTGCCCAAACATTTGTCATGCTTGCCAAATTTGACAAAAAAGAAAAGTAAGAAGTAATACAGCACGGTTTCCGGTAAGCATAATGGTATTTTCGTATATGTAAATATCATTAATTTGAAATTCATGATTAGAGATTTAAGTTACTCTTTTGATGCTAAATACATTTTAAAATCCAACTTGAAAGCAACCTCTGCTAAGATGTAAATCAAGGTGTCCACTTTATCGAATGTTAATTTCTTTCAGCCTCACCCACATTTTCAATTAACTTTACAGCCCGTAAACACGGGCATGAATAGTAAGTTCATTTTTATCACAGGGGGTGTCACCTCCTCCCTTGGCAAGGGCATCATCGCTGCTTCTTTAGCCAAGCTCTTGCAAGCCAGGGGGTTCACGGTAACCATTCAAAAGTTTGACCCTTATCTCAACATAGATCCGGGCACGCTAAATCCTTACGAACATGGCGAATGCTATGTGACTGAAGATGGGGCTGAAACAGACTTAGATCTGGGTCACTACGAGCGGTTTCTGAACCGTTTCACCAGCCAGGCCAACAACATTACAACTGGCAAAATTTATAACAGTGTAATTACCAAAGAGCGAAGAGGCGACTATCTCGGAAAAACTGTTCAGGTAATTCCACACATTACAGATGAAATTAAGCGCAACTTTTACCTGTTGGGTGAGAGCGGTGAATTTGATTTTGTAATCACAGAAATTGGTGGATGTGTGGGAGATATTGAGTCTCTTCCATTTATTGAGGCAGTGCGACAAGCCAAGTGGGAATTGGGTGCCAACAATGGCATAGTAATCCATTTAACTTTGGTTCCCTATTTGGCTACTGCAGGCGAACTAAAAACCAAACCCACCCAACATTCGGTTAGAATGTTGCTGGAAGCCGGAGTTCAACCCGATATTTTGGTTTGCCGATCTGAAAAACCACTTCCAATCGAGATTAGAAAAAAGATAGCTTTGTTTTGCAACGTACATATCAATTCGGTGATTGAAGCCTTGGACGCTGAAACGATTTATGATGTTCCATTGCTCATGAAGCGTGAGAAATTGGATGAGCGGGTGTTGACAAAAGTAAAATTAAGTTCGAAGCAAGACCCCAATATTGAAAGTTGGAAAGAGTTTTTGGGTCGATTGAAAAACCCAACTGATGAAGTGCAAATAGCACTTGTCGGAAAATATGTAGAGCTCAAAGATTCATATAAATCTATTGCAGAATCCTTTGTACATGCCAGTGCTGCCAGCGAGTGCAGGGTGAAATTGAGCTGGATAAAAGCAGAAGATTTATTGGGCGAACATGCTTTAGAGCAATTGTTAGGCAAAGTGCATGGCATATTGGTCGCACCTGGCTTTGGGGAGCGAGGTATAGAAGGAAAAATCAATGCCGTTCGATATGCCAGAGAAAACAATGTTCCCTTTTTGGGCATTTGCTTGGGCATGCAGTGTGCAGTGGTAGAATTTGGCCGAAATGTGCTAGGGCTTCAAGATGCAGCTTCGTCTGAAATGAATCCTGAAACAACAAATCCCGTCATCCACATGATGGAAAGCCAGCGTGAGCTTACCACAAAAGGCGGCAACATGCGTTTGGGATCTTATCCTTGCCATATCAAAAAAGGAACAAAAGCTTTTCAGGTGTACAACCAAAGCGACATAACTGAGAGGCACCGCCATCGCTATGAATTCAATAACGACTACCTCAAGCAATACGAAGCTGCTGGAATGATAGCTACAGGCATGAATCCTGAAGGTAAGCTGGTTGAGATCATAGAACTAAAAAATCATCCTTGGTTTGTTGGTGTTCAGTTTCATCCAGAATTGAAAAGCACGGTAGAAAATCCACACCCGTTGTTTGTTAGGTTTGTGAAAGCAAGCCAGGAACATGCCATTAAAGCAAAAAAGGAAGTGCTAGAGCTTTCTTAATTGACTTCTGCTTTATCCTCCAACTATTTTCGCAAGACTGATTTTATCATCGGACAACCCTTTCAAAAGTTTGGGCAGATCAAGGCACATCGTCACAAAATGATAAGCTTTAATTTTTCACAAATAGTAATGTGGTCTTTGATTTAATTTTGGCATATTTCAATGGTTTAGACTATGTTTACAACATGCCCATGTTTCGTTTTTGCATTATTGTAATTTCGTTTTTTGCTTTTTCGCTCCGTTCATTTGGCCAAACTGATCCCCTCTTTGATCAGCAACATATAGCCAGCGTTAAAATTTTTGTGTCAGAAGATACAGTGGCTTGGCTTTACGAAAATGTAACCTCGGATCGATATTTCAGGGCTACCCTGG
This sequence comes from Cytophagales bacterium, assembly GCA_038205175.1. GTDB lineage: Bacteria > Bacteroidota > Bacteroidia > Cytophagales > Flexibacteraceae > JBBRCC01. The sequence continues at coordinate 7,819 of JBBRCC010000004.1, forward strand.
TGTATGAAAACGAAAGCATCTCAGACACAGTAAAAAATGTTGGTTTCAGACTTCGTGGAAACACTTCCAGGTATTCAAGAAAAAAATCTTTTAAGCTAAGCTTTAATACTTTTCAAACAGGAAGGCGGTATAGAGGTGTCAAAAAGCTAAATCTTAACGGTCAGCACAACGACCCCACCATGGTGAGGGAAAAACTTTACTACAATGTATGGAACAAATTAGGGCTTCCGAATCGTCGAACTTCTTTTGTGAAAGTGTATATCAACAGCGCCTATTATGGGTTTTATACCAGTTTAGAAGAAATGGACAATGACTGGCTTTCAAGGGTCTATGGAATAAATATTGGCAATCTTTATAAATGCGTTTATCCGGCAGACTTGACCTATTTGGGTAGCAACCAGCAGACTTACAAAAACTTAACAAATGGAACAGCAAGCGGAGGAAGGGTTTACGATCTTAAAACCAATCAGGAAACAGACGATTATTCCGGGTTTGTGAAGTTTGTGAAAAACATCAACGAAGCTACAGGAAACAATGCTGAGCAAAAAATAAAGGAAGTTCTAAACCTTGATTTATTCATCAAAGTATTGGCTTTAGATGTTGCCACAGGGCATTGGGACAACTATGGTTATAATAAAAACAACTTCTACCTGCACCATAACCCCTTCACAGATAAATTCGATTTCATTTCTTACGATACTGACAATACTTTTGGAGTAGACTGGGTAAATATTGATTGGGCACAACGTTCGGTTGTCAATTGGATTCACCCAACTGGTCCCAGACCATTGGCGTCGAGGGTGTTGGCGGCTCCCGATTTTCAGTTTAGATACTTTAAATATTTAGATTCAATTTCAAGGTATGTGTTGCATCCATTTTACATCAGTTCCTCAATAGATTCCATGCAAGCGTTTGTGAGGCAGGCTGCCATTAACGACACTTACCGATCGCTAGACTATGGCTATACGCTTCAAGACTTTGACCGTGGTTTTACCAACACTGTAGATGCGCACACGCCTTATGGCATAAAGCCATTTTTGGCTCAACGGGCATCCAACACCATTCGAGAACTGCTTATTCCTTTGCAAACAAAGGAAGTAAAAGATGTTGAAAATAAACCAAGGGTAGTTTTGAAAGGAAGTACCATTGAAATTTTTGATTTGGAAAATGGAGGCTTGGCAGATTTATCAATAACAGACGTCACAGGAAAAGTAATTTTTCAACAACAAACAAAGGAAAGAATTGTACCGATAAATCATTTGAAACAAGGTTTTTACTTCTTCCGATTGCAAACAGCTACACGGTTGTTTGTAGGAAAGCTTCAATGGTCTGCAACCCATTGAAAAATAATTTTGTGCTATTTGCCAGCAAATTACCTGTCTCCAATTCTAAATGAGTGAATATTCCTCTTGCCTCATTTGCAGTAGCAAAAACCTTTACATCAGCGAAACTTTTGAAACCTATAATGTAGTTTCGTGCGGCGCTTGCGAGTTTGGCATGGTAGACCCTGTTCCCACTGCTGAAATGCTGGATAAGCTTTACAACAGCGAAGAATATTATGCCAATCACATGGCATACGACTTTGATACGATCTCTGATCTTGAGATAAAATCTATTATTGCCAACGTTAAAAGCCTTTATCAAAAAACACTTTCAAAAGTCACCTTTCAAGCCAAAAAATTTCTTGAGATTGGCTCTGGAGGCGGTTTTGCCTTGGCAGCATTTGGCGAACTAGGATTTGAAACCCTTGGGGTAGAAACGTCAGCACCTGCGTCGAAGTTTGCCAGGGAGCGGCTTCATCAAAAAGTAATCCACACGCCACTTGAAGAACTTGAAATAGAAGAAGGTTTCGATCTCGTGTTTCTCAACCATGTATTAGAGCATTTTGTAGATGTTCATGTTGCGACAGCCAAATTAAATACTTTGGTGAAGCCCAATGGCATATTGTACATTAGAGTGCCTGATTACGACAGTTTCGACAGGAGAAGTTTTGGTAAAAAATGGCCCGCACATGTACATTACCACATTTCTAATTTTTCAGAAAAGAGCTTAAAAATTTTATTGAAATCTCATGGTTTCGATGTTTTTCAAGTAGACAAATATATGAGTGAAAGGGTGCCAACCTGGCTAAGAAAAATTTTAGGTAAAATGCCGTTTCGATCTTCATGGATCGACTTTGTAAATGGCAGAACGATATCGGTTTTAGCCCAAAAAACGTCCTGATAGATTGTCATTATATCTACCTTGTTCTCCGGCCTTATCAAACATCAGTTTTTGATTCTCTCCATTCACCTTATATCGAAGGGAATGCCTGGTTGGGTTTTTGCCCGGCCATAGCTCCATCAAACAGTAGGGTTTAGCAATTCAATCAGTTCAAGTGATCCCTTTATCCACATCGTTTGACTTTTGGCCAATTGTATTGCTTTCTTTGCAACGAAATGAAGAAGGAAACGCCAACATACAACTCCATCATGGCCGACCTGAAAAAGGGAAACTATGCGATGGTTTATTTTCTTCAGGGAGAAGAGGTTTTTTATACAGACAAAATTTGTCACTACATTGAAGAACATGCTTTGCAAGCCCATGAAAAAGACTTCAACCTAAATATTTTGTATGGCAAAGAAGTAAACATGGGTAGTATTTTAGGCAATGCCAGAAAGTTCCCATGGATGGCCGATCGTCAGGTGGTGATCATCAAAGAAGCCCAGGAAGTTTCTGACCTGGAAAGCAATAGCGACTTGCTCGTAAAATACCTTCAAAATCCACTTCAAAGCACCATTCTGGTTTTCGCATACAAACACAAAAAGTTAGATGGCAGAAAACAGCTAAACAAGGTTTTTACCGAAACTGCGCTTTTGCTCACTTCAGAAAAATTAAAGGATTGGCAACTGAATGACTGGATATCCAACTTGTTAAAAGAAAAAGGTTTGCAAGCCAGACCAGACACTGTTCACCTGCTGGCAGAATTTTTAGGAAATGACCTCTCAAGGATTGATAATGAAATTGAAAAACTCAGAATTAATCTAAAACCAGGCGAAGTCATTACCACAGATTTGGTGATGGAATACATAGGCATTTCAAAAGAATACAATGTATTTGAGCTTCAAACAGCCATTGTAAAACGAAATGTAGAAAAGGCATACCGCATCGTTCATTATTTTCAGCAGAATCCCAAAGACAACAACATTATAGGAACCTTGGCCATTCTTTTTGCCTTTTTCTCTAAAATGGTGGTCGTTGCATCTCTTTCAAAGCCAAGCGAATCAGAAGTGGCTGGTAAATTGAAAATAAGTACCTACCATACAGGGCAATATATGGATGGGGCAAAAAACTATTCTGCCCGGCAATTGGTAAAAATAATTCGGTTGTTGCGCAGATTGGATGCCAAGGCAAAAGGAGTTGAAACAGGTTCAACTACCCACGATTCATTGTATCAGGAACTGCTGATTGGAATTTTTCAGGCCTGAGGTTAGTAAAGTTTGGGTTGCAAACCCTACTTTTGCCTTCTTTGTTACTAAAAACATTCAGATGTTCAAACACTTATGCTAAAAAGACTTTTGGCATACAGTCTGGTTTTTCTCTTTTTATCGAAAGCGGCCGAACTCAATGCCCAGGTGATGAAAGGAACTGCAAAGGTTTCATTCAAGCCTTTAATGAAAGAAAACAAGATTGATGTTTATGTTGGAAACAAGTATTTCACTTCGCTCATTTGGACTGATAAAGTCAAGAAGCCTGTGCTTTACCCCATTTTGTCGGGTAGTGGAAAAACGATTACGAGAGGCTTCCCTTTAGACTCAAGACCCGGTGAGCGAGCCGACCACATGCATCATGTAGGCCTGTGGCTTAATCACGAATCAGTAAATGGTGTGGATTATTGGAATAATTCGTCAGCCATAACGCCAGACCACAAAGGACCTTTTGGAAAAATTGTGCTGAAAAAAGTACTAAAAACCCGATCTGGTCTTGAATTTGGAGAAATTACCTATGAGGCTGATTGGATTGACCATACTGGAAAAGCAGTTTTAAGCGAAGAAACAACTTATCGATTCGCTGGCCTACAAGGCAAAAGGCTTGTAGAACGGACAACAAAGTTAAGAGCCAAAAAGACTGAAGTAGTTTTCAAAGACCGAAAGGACGCATTCCTGGGTCTAAGAGTAACCAGAGAACTGGAAGGAGAGTGGAGTTCGTCTGATGTTTTTACTGACATGTACGGGAAGCCTGAAAAAGAAAAGCGACTTGCAAACTACACAACTACAGGCATTTACAATTTACCTTCGGGTGAAACCGGTGCCAATGTCTGGGGCAAAACAGCGCCATATTGCTGGGTTCAGGGTAAAATAGAAAACGAAAATATTTGTGTAGGACTTTTTGATCACCCAAAAAATCCGGGGTACCCTGCCTACTGGCATGCTCGAAACTATGGTCTTTTTGCTTGCAACAACCTCGGAAAAAATACTTTTACAAACAATCGAGAACGAACAGACCTCACCATTCCTCCAGGTTGGGGAGTTACTTTCAGGCATCTGCTTGTGGTGGGCAATGGAGAAAAAGAAAGCTGGTATCCAGACTTGGAAGAAATTAATGGAATATTTTCTGGCTTGGTTAGATAAGATATTTCATCATTTCTTAAAGTTAAGGACTTCAAATTGAGAAATAAAAACAGGTCGCAATAAACATCTATGCACAAAATACTCATCATTGGCGGCGGTAATATGGGCCGAACCTATGCCGAAAGTTTTACAGCAAACAGAACAGTAAGCAAAGACCAGCTTTTCATTCTCGAACACATGGCCGACAAAGTGCCTTACTTTGCAGAAAAAGGATTTCACCATGTTTTTGTGGATGCCGGTGATTTCATTGCCGACATGGATCTCATTATTATGGCTGTCAAACCCCAGGATGCGCCTGTTTTATATCCAAAAATAAAGCCATTTCTATCGCCCGAAAAACTCATTCTCAGCATTATGGCAGGAGTAACCATGCAAAATATCATGGGAGGCACCGGTTTGAATAAAATAATAAGAGCCATGCCCAACTTACCCGCTCAAATTGGCATGGGCATAACAGGGTTTACTGCTACCGAGGCCGTAACCCGGGAAGAACTATTTTCAGTTCAAAACCTGCTCAACACCACGGGCAAGTCTTTGTATTTTGGACAAGAAGATAAACTGAATGCAGTGACTGCCATTTCCGGTTCCGGGCCTGCTTATGTGTTTTATTTTATGGAATCTATGATAGAATCCGCCCGAAACATGGGCTTTTCTCCCACAGAAGCAGAAGTGTTGGTAGAACAAACTTTTCAGGGAGCCATTCATTTATTAGGGCTCAACAACATCACTTGCAGAGAATGGATAGAGCGGGTTTCGTCGAAAGGGGGCACCACAGAAGCTGCCATTCAAAGCTTCGATCGACAACAGCTCGCTAAAGCAATTCAAAAAGGCCTCCAGGCAGCCTTAGATCGGGCTCGTGAACTTGGGGCTTAGAGACTTATTTTAATAATTTTTTTGGTTTTGGGATCGCTTTTCTTGCTAAGGATTCGAATTTCCATTCTCAACTAATTGCTCTTAATCTGGGCGGTTTTATACCCAATTCAATTGTCGCCAGAAATTATTCAAAAGGAATTATTTTGAAATCTGGAGCAGGCTATGGAATATAGCAGGATTGCAACGTTTCAATTAAGCCATAGCTGAATGATTTTAAATTTACCATCCCTCTCCGACATTGAAAGTCAGCATTTTCAAGTATTGCAAGAGCAACTTGCCACGCAGTTCGATGCGTACTTTCCAGATAGGTTGGCTTCTAAAACAGTGGTTGTTTTGCCAGGGCTTTCTTTGGATGCAGAAATGCTGTCAAAAATTTCGGGCAGCATTCATTATGAAGAGCGGCTACTTTGTATGTTGCTTCTGCTTCGGATGCCCAGAACCCATATCATTTACTTAAGTAGCGTGCCAATTGACGAGGCTATTATTGATTATTACCTGCACCTCATTCCCGGCATCACTACGTTGCATGCCCGCAGAAGATTGGTGTTGCTCAATTGCAATGACGCATCGAGCAAACCACTCACCGAAAAAATTCTTTCCAGACCAAGGCTTGTTCAGCAAATTAAAAACTACATCCCGGGTGGACATGCAGCTCATATCGTTGCCTTCAACGTAACTCCATTGGAGGAACGCTTAGCCTTGATGCTCAATATTCCCGTGAATGGCTGCCCTTCTAATTTATCGTATTGGGGTACAAAAAGCGGTAGCAGAGAACTTTTCAAAAATGCTGGCCTGCTTGTGCCTGATGGGTTTGAAAATCTGGCATCCATTGGAGAAGTAATAGAATCTCTTAAAACTTTAAAGAAGCAAAAACCATTGCTGAAACGTGCTGTAGTTAAACTAAACGATGGATTTTCAGGTGATGGGAATGCAATTTTCAACTACAGCAATCACAAGGAAGTAACCGAGGATGTGTTGAAAAAACATCTTGAGATTGTGGCCGGAGATATGAGTTTTGAGGTTTTTGCAGCCAAATTCGCCTGGATGGGAGGCGTAGTGGAAGAGTTTGTAGAAGGCGAAATTAAAATGTCTCCTTCGGTACAATGCCGCATCAATCCCAACAGAGATGTTGATGTAATTTCTACCCATGACCAATTGCTTAGCGGTGGCAACGGTCAGGTTTATGCGGGAGCCACTTTCCCGGCTCAGGAAGGATATCGGCAAACAATTGGCCAACTAGGTAAGCAAGTGGCTACATATATGCAATCCCTGGGTGTGTTGGGTCGTTTTGCCATCGACTTTATATCGGTGCCATCTCCTGAGGGTTGGAAGCATTATGCCATCGAAATAAACCTGAGAAAAGGAGGAACTACCCACCCCTATTTGATGTTGCAATTGCTCACCAGTGGAATCTACAATTACTTAACAGGCAACTATGAAATGCCCAACGGACAAACCAGGTTTTATATGGCCACGGACAACCTGATTTCTGAAAAACTCAAAAGCCTTACCCCAACCGACCTGATAGATATTGCCATTTGCCACAACCTCCATTTCGACGGCAGCACACAGGAAGGTGTTATGTTTCACCTGATAGGTGCTATTTCACAACATGGAAAACTGGGTGTTCTTTGCGTTGGCAGTACAGCCGAAAGAGCCATGGATTTATATGATAAAACTGTGGAATTACTGGAACTAGAAACCACCTGATCATCTTGAAATTGTGCTCAAAAAAAAATCCTGCTGAAGAGGCAGGATTTTTTTTGATGCAAGACAAACTAGTTCTTCACCACTTCAAACCAGCCTGTGTACTTTTTGCCATCTCGCTTATTCATCAAATGGTAAAAATACATTCCAACACTATTTTCTTCAGGTGTCCATTCGTTAAAAGATCCTTCACCGGATTCATACACCAATTTACCCCAACGATTATAAATGTTTAGAGAAAATGTATTTGGCAACGACAATATTTTAAACGAATCATTTTTACCGTCACCATTCAACGTCACCACGTTTGGAATAATGAAAGGTTTAAGCGTGATGACAATCTCAGTATTCTGACGGCACACTTTACCAAAACCTACAGAATCAACAGTTGTAAGAGTTGTGGTCATGGTTCCGGGTAAATCCCAGGTTGTGTCTACTGCCAGTTTATTAGTTCTAACCACCTGATAACCAGGTAATTGATCATGTTGGAAATTGTAGATGTACCTGATCGAGTCAGATGCTGGAATAACTAACGTATTGTTTACCAACCTAAAGAAACCAGGAACTATGTATCCATTCACATTCACTGAGGTGTCATACTCAATGGCAGGCTCCACTCTTCTTCCCACTTTTACATTGAAAAACACAGGAGCATCTGCTTTACAACCTCCTAATTCGTCTCTGTATTTTACCTCTAGCGAATAACGATATGCAGGGCCATAAAATGACAATGAATCATCATTAAAAACTGTATACGTCGAATCTAAACCAACTGTGTCTGGTCGAACAACAGATTGCCGCTTCCAGATAAAATCATATTCATCCAAATTTGAAGCTAAAACAGGCCTAATCTGTTCGCTTTCTCCAAAACAAAGTGCAAAGCGTTCAATTGCTTCTGGTTTTGGTTTTGGGCTAGCCAACACGGTTACGTCAATAGAATCGACACATTGATTGTATGGTCGGAGGAAAGTAACTCTAAAATTAAGGGCGGTTGGTCTTATGAGATCTTTCGGTGTACAGGTTACTGTATTTGTATTTCCGGCCCCTCCAACAGAATATAGGTAAAACGGAGTTTCTCCCAATCCCCGAAGCGTAGCGGTATCAAAATTCAACTCTTTCCAGGTGTAAACCCAAGAATTCTCATTGGGTGTAAGATCAAATGTCGAGTCAGGAACGGCATTGAGGGCAAACAATGTAGCTTCGCAAACTGTATCCGGTGTAGCAGAAACCAACAAAAATGGATTGATTCGAAAAGGAACTGAATCAAGTGCAACAGGTTTTCCGCATCGGTTTCTGATGGTACCTTGTAGAATAATTCTTAACGTAGTATCTACAGCAGCCCTATTAAAAGTAACAACAAAAACAGAATCTTCAGATCCTGCTGTACAAGGACCACCATTTCCTCTTGTGATGTTTATTGGGTTAACCCCTTCTGGAAACTGATCGGAACGGATGAGTAGTTTTGAATATGCTGATGGCCTTGTGATTGAATCGCAAAGCACCATTTCATTGAATTTTAGGCGAAGAACGCTGTTTCCGCAAGTTGGAAATGCACCATCTATCCCCACTATTCTAATGGTATCTGGAATTGGCAATGTGAAAGAAATCGAATCCAGATTTACAGTATTTAAACACAGATCTTTGATTTCATCACGCACAAACAATTTGTAAGTAAGACCTGGAATCAATGGTGTAACGGACATCTGATAAATAGTATCCTGTCCACCCGGGTTGCAACCCATAAAAGGTACAATACTATTTATGCGTGCATTAATGGCTGGATTGGAAGTGATGACTTGAAACTTCCTTGGTGTTACTGAGTCACAAAGCACCGGATTGCTAAACTTGATTGTGAAAATAGTATCTACACATTCTGGTGTTGAAAATTCTACTACCCGAATGGTATCAATCGGCGCAGGTGTAACTCTGGCACTTGGAGGAGAACCAACAGGCCCTTGTAAACCGCCAAATAGGATTTTATATCCTGTTGAATCACTGGTAAAATTATCAACCGCCAATATAAATCGTTGCCCAACAAAAACGGGCAACGGGCGGTTGTATCTATTACCCCCAATATCTGTTGTTCCTGGATCTAAAAGACCCGTCGGTCCTGATGTACCAATGTAGTTGCAGCTTCTTTGAATAGTTCCGGCTGTGTTCACATTGGTGGTAGCTTTAATAGCATTGCACATTGCCGATCTATTTTCTCCGAATGCTGTAACTTCGAACAAACCAAAATCATAGTCCAAACGTCCTATCGGTGTTGTACCGTTGTCGTTTTCAGGCAAACTATCACCAATATCATTTGGAAAAATAAGAAACCGAAGCAAACCTGCCGGGCTTCCCGGAGCAGTTGGGCCTCCAATGGCTGGCCTTACTTCAAAAATATACCAGGTTGTTCTACGCTCATTAGAGGCGAGGCATGTGTTGCCCGAAGATGGTAATTCATTATTTACGCAACCAGGCCCAAATATTCGGGAATTGGGCACAAAATTGACTTCGTTGCAAAGTGGAATAGCTCCACAGCAATCTTGCTCTGGATACACTGGCCTTGACACCTGAAAACAAGGTGAAGCAACCTGACCTCCCGGAGGACAAGTTTGAGCCAAAGCAGTTATAATGAAAGCCTGACAGAGCAGGGTAAAGAGTAGTAGTCTTTTCATAATGTTCTTTTCAGGGAATTACAGTTCTCTTTTCAAATCAACTTCAACGTTCAATCGGGCCTGACCACTGGTCTTTTTCCAAGTTGCTGACTCTGGCGTGATACCTAATGATGATAAACTTAACAATCCATCAGATGTAAACTGATATTTAGTATCTCCGGTTCGCTTAATTTTCACAGGGAGGTCGACCGGTTTTTTAACAGAGCCATAAGCAACGTTGCCTTTCAGAATAATTGAAGCAGTTTCTTTCAATTTAAGGTTCTTCACGCTTGCCGGCAAAGTGCCTGAATACTCCATAGCGTCTTTCAATCCAGCGTCAAAGACCTCACCAACAAGTGACGGGTCGCTGTTGTTGATGGGAGAAAAAGTAGAGGTTTTGAAGTGAAAACTAATTTTATTGGTCAGAAAACTCATATTAGAAAATATTGAGTTTGAGCGATATTCATGCTGAGCGGAGCTTTGGCCAAAAACCAACTTACCTTTGCCTGTTCCAACAAATTGTTGAGCAATAGCAACCTGAGTCAATAAGACGCAAACTGCAAAGTTTAGAGATTTAATCATAATTGAAGAAGGAATGAAAAGGCAAATGTATGATTTTTACCCATTTTCGGAAAAGTCGAGTACATATTATAGATAATTGAAACAGTCCGGATGTCAAAAAATTTTAATTAAAATAAATTCAAACGAGCTTTTACCCTATAAAAACAAAAAATCCCGGCTTTTTGAACCGGGATTTTGTATTATTATTTTTAAGCTAGTTTTTCATCACTTCAAACCAACCAGTGTATTTTTTTCCATCCCTTTTATTAATTAAATGATAGTAGAACATACCAACCTGGTTTTTCTCTGGCTTCCATTCGTTGAATGATCCTTCTCCTGACTCGTACACTGGCTTTCCCCATCTGTTGAAGATCGACAAGCTAAAAGTGTTTGGAAGCGAAATTATTTTAAATGAGTCGTTCTTGCCATCATCGTTGAGCGTAACGGCATTTGGAATAATAAATGGCTTCAGTTCCACCAACAATTCAGCACTGCTCTGGCAAACCTTTCCGAAACCTACAGAATCAAAAGCCACCAATGTTGTATTTAGAAACCCCGGAATATCCCAAATATTCTCTACTGGTTCACGATTTCTTCTGGCAACAACAAATCCTGGAATTTTGTCATGGGTGAAAGTGTAAACATATCTTATAGAGTCAGATGCTGGAACAACTACCGTGTTGTTTACAAGTTTAAAAAAGCCCGGAACAATAAAACCATTCACACTCACTTTAGTATCATACTCAATTGCTGGTTCTACATTTCTACCCACTTTCACGTTAAAACTCACTGCTGCGTCGGCCCTACAGCCACCTAATTCATCTTTATACTTCACATTTAGCGAGTATCGGTAAGATGGCCCATAAAATGAAAGACTAGCGTCATTGAAGACCGTGTAGATCGAATCGGTGCTTACCGTATCAAGACCTGCAGCAGAAAGGCGTGTCCAAATAAAGTCATATTCATCTAGATTAGATGGAAGTTCTGGTCTCACTATTTGAGATTCGCCATAGCACAACGCAAATCTACCGATGGGTTCCGGTTTTGGCTTCGGACTTGCCAGCACAGTAAGGTCGACTGAATCAACGCATTGATTGTATGGTCGTTGAAAAATCACCCGAAAAATCAAAGAAGTAGGGCGGGTGAGATTGGCTGGCGTACAAGTTATTTCATTGCCAACTCCGGAGCTAACAGCGTAATTAAAAAGTGGAGTAACGCCCAATCCTGTTAGCGTTATCGCATCCTGATTTAAGGACTTCCAAGTATATCGCCAAGTATTTCTATTTGGGGTATTGTCAAATGTTGAATCAGGACCGGCGAGAATCCTGAAAATAGAAGCCTCACACAAGGTGTCAGGAGTTGCTTCGGCTAACAAAAATGGATTGATAAAAAATGAAACTGAGTCAAATGCAACAGGCTTTCCACACCGGTTTCTTACTGTTCCTCTTAAAATCAGTCGTAAAGTAGTGTCAACTGCTGCTCTGTTAAAAGTTACAATAAAAACAGAATCCTCGATACCAGCCCCGCATGGCAAGTTATTAGCCCTGGTAACATTGATTGGCACTACGCCTTCAGGAAACTGATCTGAGCGAATAAGTAGCTTTGCAAATTTATTGGGCCTGGTAAGTGAATCGCAGAGTACTAGTTCATTAAACTTAAGTCTGAGTACGCTATTACCACAGGTGGGCAAATCACCATCAATGCCTACAATCCGAATGGTGTCTGGTGTTGGCAAAGTGAAGGAAATGGAATCAATCTGAACTGAATTTCCACATAAATCCCGAATGGTGTCGATAACAAAAAGTGTGTAAGTTAAACCAGGAATAAGTGGTTGTACAGATAACCTGTAAATAGAATCCTGCCCATCTGCATTGCAACCCATAAACGGATTCACTGTCACAACCCTTGCAATAATCAATGGATCTGAGGTAGTAATATTAAACTTATTTGGCTTCACCGAATCGCAAAGCACAGAACGAGTAAATTTAACAGTAAAAATAGTGTCTATACATTCAGGGGTAGAAAAGTCTGCTACTCGAATTGTATCAGTTGCCGGTGGCGTTACAATGGCACTTGGTGGCAAGCCTGGATCTTGCTGAAAACCACCGAAATAAATTTTGTAGCCAAATTGGTTGTTAGAAAAATTATCAACTGCTAAAATGAAACGCTGACCTACTGTTACTGCAATAGGTGCATTGTATCGATTGCCTCCGTTGTTACCTGTACCAGGTTCTATAAGTCCGGTAGGCCCATCTGTGCCGCTGTAATTGCAACTACGCTGAATAGTTGATGGAGTTCCAACTCCAGTAGTGTTTTTTATGGCATCACAAGCAGCAGCCCTGTCGCCACCAAAGGCTGTAATATCAAATAAACCAAAGTCATAATCCAACAAACCTATTCCGTTTGTGCCATTGTCTGTAATTGGCAAATTAACAGGAATGTCGTTTGGAAAAATAAGAATCCTGAGTAAACCAGCAGGGCTTCCCGGTGCAATGGGACCACCAGGTAGCGGTCGGATTTCAAAAATATACCACGTAGTTCTTCTTTCATTGCTTGCAAGGCATGTATTTCCGCTACCAGGAAGTTCAGCAGCTACACATCCAGAACTCAAAATGGCATTATTCGGAATAAAATTAATTTCAGAACAAAGAGCTATTGCACCACAACAATCTTGTTCAGGAAATACAGGTCTAGCAGTTTGATTACAAGGTGATGCCACCTGGCCTGGAGGCGGGCAGGTCTGGCCAGCGGCCATAGAAATGCCCAAAATTAAGGACAAGAGTCCAAGTATAAATTGTCTCATTGTGTTTGTTTTGTAGATTCTTAAAGTTCTTTCTGAAGGTCAACCTCAACTTGGAGGCGAACTGTTCCTTCAGTTTTTTTCCAGGTTGCAGACTGCGGCGATATGCCAAGGGCAGGTAAACTTAGCATTCCGTTTGAGATAAACTCAAACTTGTCTTCTCCTATTCTCTTCACTTTTACAGGAATATCAACAGGCTTTTTCACAGATCCATAAGCAATATGACCCTTTAAAATGGTATTCAATGACTCTTTGATTTTCAAATTTTTCAAGCCAGCAGGCACAGGACCTGAAAACTCCATGGCGCCTTTTTGACCAGCATCAAATACTTCTCCCATAAGATCGGCATCGCTGTTGTTGACAGGTAAAAAAGTAGAGGTTTTAAAATGAAAACTTATCTTATTAGAGAAAAAATTCAAATTAGAATACACGGACATTGAACGATATTCTTGCTGCATGCCAGCAGACCCAAATAGTATTTTTCCTTTTCCGGTACCTGCATACTGTTGACCGAATGCAGAAAAAGAACAAACCAATGCCAATAGTGGTAGATAGATGTGTTTCATGTTCATGTTTTGTAAACCTAGCAAAAGTAAGATTTTATTTCTTTTTCAACATAAAGAAGGAGAAGGTTTTTCTATCAGAATTTCAAAATTTCAGCTTCAAACCAAATAAAATTTGGTTTGAAAACTTTAGAAATCTTGCGTGTTTTTAGAGTTCAATTTGCCAAACTTACTTTGTAAATTCTGTGAATCGAAAGATTATCAAGGTGTTGGTAAGTTAAAAGGATAAAAATTTAAGTAGTCTATCCTTTGTATTCAAATCTATTTTTTAATTTGTTGACAGGCTGCTCTATCCATAACCAACTAGCTGAGCAAATGGCAAGACAAACTGCACTCCAGAGCGGAAGCCAAACCAAATCTTTACTTATTTCAAAACCAGCCTGCATGGCAAGCCACTGGCAAAAATCTGGCACAAACAAGTGGTAGAGGTAGATTCCATAACTTATTTTACCTAAGTAAATTACAAACTTACTTTCAAAAAATGGCTTTGAAATGCCCTTCACTCCATTCACTGCCATAGCAATTAAAAAGGCGCATCCAATGGAGTAAGCAGGGATTATAATAGTCAGAAAACTTTTACCATAAAAATGGGCGATTGGCGAGCGAAGAAGGACCCAAACCCCAAACCCTAACCAATAGAACCACCAATTTCCAGGAACTTTTAAGCCTTTTCTATGGTAGTGAGCCAGCAATGACCCTATTCCAAATGAATCGAAAACGCAGAAAGTGAACTTAGCAAACTGCGATTCAGGATCTTGCAAATAGAAATATCCCCGAGTAATGATGCCAGTGGCAATAAAAGCAAGAATCAGATGTAGGTTGTATTTTCTGGGTGTGAAGAGCAAAAGAGCCGGCCATATCAGATAATAGTGTTCTTCCATTCCCAGACTCCAAAGATGGTCTATGTAGCCTCCTACCCATTTATTGGTAAAAAACAACTGCAAATGGTAACTGTAAGTCGCCAACCAGACCCAGACCTCACGCACTTGACCAATTCCGAAAATTAAAAGAACTCCTATATATAAATAATAGATCGGAAAAATTCTAAGGGTTCTGCGTATGTAAAAAGTGCTCAGAATTTTCTTTTTGATGGCGCTACCCCTCGTTTGGAACGCCTCTTGCTGACCCATTAAAATATTGGTGATTAGAAACCCGGAAAGCACAAAAAACAAAGTCACCCCCATTGTGCCACCCAGGTGAAGCAAACTGCCCAACCTGTAGGTTTCACCTATAAACTCAAATGGCATTTCACCCTCTGTCCAATGATGTATTACAACAAGCAGCACGGCAAAGGCTCTCACACCATCCAAATGTTTGTAATATACTTTTTTATTGGGCTCAGTCATGAATAGAATCAGACGTAATTCAGGCACATTCGGCCTGTTTCTTACAATGCGGGGTCAATATTAGTTGAAGAAGGATTGATACCAAATTTGAATAATCAAATACTTTTGAGGCTCAACAAAGAAACTCAAATGAAAAAAGTTGCTGCGTTCGTGCTTTTGCTTGTCCCAATTGCCTCGTTTTGCCAAATCAAAGTAAAAGGCGGAAAAGTGCCTGTAGACGCATTATTTCAATTGGCAGAGAAAAAAGCCTTGAAAACCTTAGCCTATTGGACCGACTCGACCCGGATGCCAAGAAATATTGAAATAGGTGAAACCCAATGGAAAGGTGAAAAGCTAACAGGCTGGACAGTAGGCTTTTTCCCTGGAGTATTGTGGCAAATTTATGGTCAAACAAAAAACCCAACTATCCTAAAGTCAGCCAAAATGTACACTGAAAGACTGGAGCCCAACAAAACCGTGAAATGGACCCACGATCTAGGCTTTATGATGCATAACAGTTATGGTTTGGGATATAAATTGACAAAAAGTGCCGCCTATAAAGATGTCTTGCTAACCACATCGTTATCACTTTACTCGCTTTATAATCCCAAAGTTGGTACTATGAAAAGCTGGACATGGCGCAAAGAATGGCAGCATCCCACCATCATGGACAACATGCTAAACCTTGAGCTTCTCTACTGGGCAGGAAAGAATGGTGGCGGTGAAAAATTAATTTTAGCGGCAAATACGCATGCTGAAAACACAGCCAAATATCATTTTCGAACGGATGGAAGTAGCTATCATGTGTTAAACTATGACACAAACAATGGAGAGGTGTTGGCAAAAATAACAGACCAGGGTTTCTCAAATGAAAGCACTTGGAGTCGAGGCCAGGCATGGGCCATTTATGGGTTTTCTATGGCATTTGCAGAATCTGGAAACAAAGTGTTTTACAACAAAGCTGTGGAAGCCGCCGATTACTTTTTGAAAAACCTACCTGCAGACACCATTCCATTTTGGGATTTTCAGGCACAGGGCATTCCCAATGAGCCAAAAGATGCATCTGCTGCTGCTATTGCTGCTTCGGGTTTACTAAAACTGAGCCAGATCAGCGATGAGGACGATAAACTAAAAACCATATATTTCAAAGCGGCAAAAAAATTGCTGATTGCACTTTGTGGGCCAAAGTATTTGAATCAGGATGTGAATTATGGTAGTCTTCAAATTAAATCTACAGGCAGCAAACCGCATAAATCTGAGATTGAAGTTAGCATTGTTTATGCCGATTATTACTTTTTGGAAGCACTGTCAAGATTAAAAAGTGCTCAGTGATTAAGATTAATCGATTGATTTTTATCTTCTTTGGCCTTCCATGAAGCAACTTTATATTATCAGGCATGCTACTGCAATACAGCACGGTGCGCAAAACGACTTTGCAAGAACGCTTGACGTTTCAGCGAAAGTTGAACTGGAATTTATTGGAAAATATATTCAGAAAAAAGGGTGGAAAACCGATACCATGATTTGTAGCGCAGCACTCAGAACCAAGGAGACTTGCGAGCAATTGGCCCTGCACCTCGGCATAGATGCAGGTGAAATTTTACAATCGGAGGAACTCTATAATGCGCCCTATGAATCTTATCTGAAAACAATTTGTAAGCAGAACAACCAAGTTCAAAAGTTAACCATTGTTGGCCATAATCCGGGCATAAGCCATCTGGCAACTTTTCTGGCAAACAACAAACAAAACTATAATCTTCCCACTTGTGGTTTGGTTCTTTTACAGTTTAAAATCGACAATTGGCAGGAACTTTCAATGGGTTCGGGTCAAGTGCTTGATTTTGTAATTCCTTGATTGTTATATTTGTACACACTTTCAGTTCATGCGGATATCGAAGGAAATTTTACCAGACAAACTCTACTATACCATCGGTGAAGTAGCACGCATGTTTAATGTGTCGACCTCACTTATAAGGTATTGGGAAGATGAATTTCCGCAAATCACACCCAGAAAAAACGCTAAAGGTGATCGTAGATATTCGAAAGCCGATATCGAAAAGATCAAACAAATCTACGATTTGATCAAAGAAAAGAGGTACACCATTGAAGGTGCTAAAACCTACCTTTCGGGAAAGCACGATAAAAAGAAGCGTAATGTGCTTGAACGCCTGGAAGTGATCAGGGACTTTTTAGTCGAACTGCGGGACTCCATTCATTAAATGAATTCAAGGCATATACCTCTGGCAGAGCGCATGAGGCCCACCGACATCTCTCAATTTGTCGGCCAAAATCACCTGTTGGGAAGTGGCAAATCACTTAGTCGTTTTTTTGAAACAGGAAATTTTCCAAGTTGTATACTCTGGGGACCACCGGGAACCGGAAAAACGACCCTGGCGCAGCTTATAGCCCAACGAATTAGCAAACCATTTCGCAGCCTGAGTGCCATCAGCAGCGGTGTAAAAGACATTCGTGAGGTGATCGAAGAAGCCAAAACGGTTGAACAACTTATTCTATTCATTGATGAAATTCATCGATTTAACAAAAGTCAGCAAGATGCTTTGCTGGCTGCAGTTGAAAAAGGTTGGCTCATTTTAATTGGTGCGACAACTGAAAATCCCTCTTTCGAAGTCAATAGAGCCTTACTTTCCCGTTGCCAGGTTTTTGTGCTAGAAGAATTATCGGCAAATGAGTTGCTGGAGATTGTGGAAAAAGCCATCAGCGTGGATGAGCATTTGAAGAAACTAGATATCAAAATCAAAGAAAGTACTGCCCTTTTGGCTTTGTCTGGAGGCGATGCCCGCAAGCTTTTAAATCTATTGGAATGGACCATCGACTTTTTGCATACGTCCAAAAAAATGGAGTTAACCAATGCTGCGGTGAAGCAGGTAGCGCAAAAGTTCATGGCTCAGTTCGACAAAAATGGCGAGTGGCACTATGATATTATTTCTGCTTTCATCAAATCCATCAGAGGCAGTGATCCAAATGCAGCTGTGTACTGGCTAGCCCGTATGATAGCCGGTGGCGAGGAGGTAAAGTTCATAGCCCGCCGCATGATTATTTTAGCTTCTGAAGATATTGGCAATGCCAATCCAACAGCTTTGATTTTAGCCACCAATTGTTTTCAGGCAGTTACCATGGTTGGTTTCCCGGAAGCAGAAATCATTTTATCTCAGACCGCAACCTATTTGGCTTCATCGCCTAAAAGCAATGCAGCCTACGTAGCCATCAACCATGCCAAAAGTCTTGTAGCCGAAACAGGTGATCTTCCTGTGCCTTTGCATTTGCGCAATTCGCCTACAGGATTGATGAAAAATTTAGGCTATGGAAAAGACTATCAATACGCACATGACCACCCCGGAAATTTTATAAATCTGGAATATTTGCCCGACAAACTCAAAGGACACAAATTATACGAGCCCGGAATAAATGCCCGGGAAAATGAAATAAGACAATTTTTAAAATCCAGGTGGCAAGATAAGTATGATTATTAGTAGAATTAATGCAAACCATATTTGGTTGCTTTCCATATTTGCACAACAACACAAAATCAGAAAATGAATTTAAAACTAAATGGAAAAATAGCCATTATAACCGGGGCAACCAGCGGAATAGGAGAAGGCATAGCTTTGACTTTTGCACAGGAAGGAGCCATTCCAATCATTGTTGGTCGAGATACAGTTCGAGGTACAGAGGTACTTGAAAAGATTAAGGATTTATCTCCAATGTCTATTTTTATCGCAGCTGAACTTATTGACCCTGAGATTTGCAAAACTGTGGTAGACAAAGTGGTGAATACGTTTGGAAGTATCGATATTTTGG
This sequence comes from Cytophagales bacterium, assembly GCA_038205175.1. GTDB lineage: Bacteria > Bacteroidota > Bacteroidia > Cytophagales > Flexibacteraceae > JBBRCC01. The sequence continues at coordinate 26,719 of JBBRCC010000004.1, forward strand.
TAAACAATGCAGGAGGCAACGATTCCATCTCCTTGAAAGATGGCAGCCCAGAACAATTTATTGACTCGCTAAAAGCTAACCTTGTGCATTATTTTTCTATGGCTCACTTCGCTTTACCTCATTTAATTCAATCGAAAGGCAACATTGTAAATATTGGCTCAAAAGTAGCAAATTTGGGACAGGGAGGCACATCTGGCTATGCAGCTGCAAAAGGGGGAATTCAAGGTTTGACCAGAGAATGGGCATTTGACCTTCTTGAACATGGCATTCGGGTAAACGAAGTAATTCCAGCCGAAGTCTGGACTTCCAGCTACGAAAAATGGATCAACCGATCACCAGGTGCTGCAAAAAAGTTAAAAGAAGTAGTTGACAAAATTCCACTTGGCAAAAGGTTTACCACGGTTGAAGAAATTGCAAACACTGTGGTTTTCGTGGCTTCAGAGGTGTCGGCACACACAACAGGCCAGCATTTGTTTGTTGATGGAGGTTATACACACTTGGACAGAAATGCCTGATATTCAATTCATTTTAATCAACCGAATTTAGTTTTTAGATTTGCCTGAAAATAAACCAATTGGGCAAAAAACTTCTCGCCGTTGCTACCCTGCTTTTAGTTAATCTTTCCTTGTTTGCTCAGGGAAAAGTGGTTTGCACAACCACCATCATTGCAGACATGGCCAAAAATCTTGCTCCCAAGCAAATTGAAGTTGTTTCGCTGTTGCCAGTGGGAGCAGATCCGCATATTTATGAGCCCACAACCTCCGATGCCAGAACCCTAGCCAAGGCCAAACTTATTTTAAAAAATGGCCTTCATCTTGAAGGTTGGCTCGACAAAATGATTAAAGCCACTGTTCAAGCAACCCCTGTGGTAGAGGTGAGTTTGGGTGTAGTTCCAGTTGCAGCTGAAGGTTTCGAAAATGTGTTTGATCCCCATGCCTGGATGACTGCGGAAAATGGGAAGATTTACATCAAAAACATAGCTCAGGCATTGATAAAGGAATATCCTCAACATAAAACCGATATATTGGAAAACGAACTAAAGTACCTTAGTAAACTTGATGAAGTGGAAAAGCAGATTGTTTCCATCGTGGCTCAAATTCCTGAAAACAAGCGAATTCTACTTACTACCCACGACGCATTTCGCTATTTTGCCAAAGCCTACAACTTTCAAGTAGCGGCTGTTTTGGGCAATTCAACCGATGCAGAAGTTCTGATTGAGGATGTAAACCACCTTATAGAAGTGATCAAAAAATTCAACATTCCAGTTGTTTTTGTCGAAGCCACCATCAATCCGAAACTACTCACCCAAATCGCATCAGACATACAAATTGGTGTGGGCAAAAAGCTATTCTCAGATTCTATCGGCGACAGCACTTCAGCAGCGCCCAACTATGCCGCTATGCTGTTGTACAATACCCAAACCATTCAACAAGGACTTACAGAAACACTACCTGTTCAGGCATCCGTGAGTCCTGATTTATTATTGCTAGCTACAACTTTACTCATTTTTTTGATTTCAACTTTTTGGCTGGCTTACAAGCTTAGAAAACCATTGATCCAGTTTCCCGACGCCAACATATTGCTGGAAGTTAACGATATCAGCGTGGCTTACGAAGGCAAAACAGCTGTTAGCAATGTAAATCTCAGTATTTCAGGTGGCAAAGTAGTTGGCTTGATTGGCTCCAATGGTTCGGGAAAATCTACTTTGATGAAAACCATTTGTGGCTTGTTGAAACCGGAAACTGGTTCGATAACTATCAACGGTTTACCTCCAGAAAAGTATTTACCATTATTAGCCTATTTACCTCAAAAAGAGGAGATTGACTGGCAGTTTCCAGCCACCGCTTTCGATGTAGTGCTCATGGGTCTCTACGGGCAAAAGGGGACTTTTGAGCGCATCAATCATCAAGACCGTGAAGTGGCGATGGCCATCATGAGAAAACTGGAAATTGATAATTTCGTCGATCGTCAGATTTCAGAGTTGTCGGGCGGGCAACAACAGCGGGTTTTCCTGGCCAGGGCTTTGTGTCAAAAAACACCGATTTTACTTATGGACGAGCCATTTGTAGGAGTGGATATGGCCACTGAGCAAAAAATAATTCAAATCATCAGAGAAATGGCTGGTCAGGGAAAATTGGTCATCATTGTTCATCATGATTTGTCGAAAGTGCCAATGTATTTCGATGAAACCATCTTGTTGAACCGACATTTGATTGCATTTGGCAAAACCAACGATGTATTTACCAAGGAGAACATCAACAAAACATTTGGTGCCAAGCTCAACATACTTGACTCTGCTTTGAATCTCAGACCTTCTTAAGTTTATCTTGAAAACTGAGAAATCTCACCACCGCATTCAGGCTCCTAAGGGCACAGATTTTCATGATCTTTTCTGCAAATGATGAAATGTGCAAAATTTAAAATGATTTTCGCACCCGGGAATCCAAACACCTCTTTATGAAAAAATCGCTTTTGAGTCTTGCCTTTCTGGCGTTCATGTCTGCTCCCTCTTTTGCACAAAAAAAAGCACAACCTGTAGCAAAATTGCCATATCAAAATGCTGCACTGCCTATCAGCGAACGGGTAGATGACTTACTTTCCCGCATGACACTCGAAGAAAAAATTGGGCAAATGACCCAGATTGCAACAACAGAAATCAACATGGTCATCAATCCGAAAAATAAAGGCGAAAAGTTTAGGCCATATCTGGATAAGGAAAAAGCTTCTAAAATGATTAGAGAACATCATGTAGGTTCTTTTTTAGCCGCCTTTGCTGTAACTCCAAAAGAATGGTTTGAATTCAGCAACGAACTTCAAAAAGTTGCCATCAAAGAATCGAGATTGGGAATACCCATGATTTATGGAAACGACCATGTGCACGGAGCAAATTACATCACAGATGCAACCGTGTTTCCACAGCCACTCAATCTGGCCAATACTTTCAACGATTCTTATGCAAGCGAAATGGGCCGAATTACTGCACGTGAAATCTCCGACTTAGGTCAGCATTGGAATTTTGCGCCCATTCTCGACATTGGCCGAAACCCATATTGGCCACGGCAATATGAAACTTTTGGGGAAGCGCCATTGGTTTGCACCCGCATGGGCGTGGCCTACATCAAGGCCTTGCAAGAAGAAAAATCGGTGTTGCCGCAAAAAGTGGCTGCAACCGCCAAACATTTTATAGGATATTCCGATCCTAAATCTGGTTGGGACAGGGTTCCATCTGTTTTGAGCGACCAGGAATTAAGGGAAGTTTTTCTTCCGCCTTTTAGAGAGGCTGTGCAGGCGGGTGTTAAAACTTTCATGATTAACAGTGGAGAAGTGAATGGCATTCCAGTTCATGCCAACAAAAAAATCCTGAGAGATTTGTTGCGTACCGAACTTGGTTTCAAAGGAGTGATTGTGAGCGATTGGGCCGATATTTTACAGCTCATAGGGCAACACAAAGTGGCTCACGATGAAAAAGAAGCTACCAAAATGGCTTTAGAGGCAGGAATCGACATGAGCATGACGGCCAGCAGTACCACATTTTGCACAGTTACCAAAACGCTTGTTCAGGAAGGTTTGCTTTCTGAATCAATTATTGATGAAGCCACCCAACGCATTTTGGCCTTAAAATTTGATTTGGGTCTATTCGAAAACCCATTTCCAAGGAAAGACAGACTCAACAGAATTGGAAGCAAAGAACACCTTGAGGTCGCCTTAGAATCGACCCGGGAATCTATTGTATTGTTAAAGAACGAAGGCGTGTTGCCACTTTCCAGTTCGACCAAAAGAATTTTATTAGCCGGGCCTTCTATCAATTCTAAAAGAAACATTTGCGGAGGTTGGACTATAGAATGGGGAGGTGCACCTGAAAATGCATTTCCTGCCCGACAAGAAACGGTTTACTCAGCCCTTAAAAACCAATTGCCACAAGTTCAGATAGATACTTTAAGAGACAACGAAAGCCAATTGGCATCCAAAGCTGCTTCCGCAGATGTAATCATTTTGGCCTTAGGCGAAGAACCGTATGCCGAAGGCAATGGCAACATCGATGACCTCAACTTACCAGAAAACCAGCAAAAGCTGATTATTGAAGCCACAAAAACTGGAAAACCGGTGGTTTTGCTCATGATCGCTGGTCGCCCACGCTTGCCAGGAAAAGCCGCCGAAGCTTGTAATGCCTTTATTTTTGCAGGTCTACCGGGCTTTGAAGGAGGTCAGGTTATTGCTGAAATTTTAACAGGCAAAGTGAACCCAAGTGGCAAGTTAAGCATTACCTACCCTGCAGGCCCTGGCCATATCAATCCCCACAACTGCAAAGCCCATGATAAACCTACAGCAGCTTTCCATTTTGGCCATGGTTTGTCATACACGCAGTTTTCCTACTCAAACCTTACCCTATCTGATACTGTCATCCACCAAAATCAAAGCTTGACAGCCAAAGTAACTGTGACAAATACCGGCAAAGTAGTTGGAAAAGAGACCGTTCTATGGTTTTTAAAGGATGAAGTTCGAACCATTACACCAACCTTGAAAGAACTAGCCGATTATAATAAAATTTTACTGAAACCAGGCGAAAGCAAAACGTTGGAAGTCAAGATAGTACCAGCAAAAAACTTAGCATTTCCAGATGAAAAAGGCAACCAACTTATGGAAAATGGCTTCCACGAATTACAAGTCGGAAATCTTAAAAAACGATTTTACTTCCAGCCTTTGGGGCAACAGGTGAAAAAAAATTCAGGTATAACAGAGAAATATCTTCAACAAGACTTGTTAGAGCCTTAGATTTGCCCAAAATCTAATTTAATTTTATGAAAACAGCGTTCTTCTTCCTGAGTTTAGTGCTTCTGGCAATGAGTAGTTCATTTGCCCAAAAAAACACAGAGTTTCTGCAAATAACTACTGTCGAATCTGTTGTTCCGGGTGGTTTAGGTAGAAGCAGGATGATTAGCACGGGGCCCGACGGAAAAATTGAAGAAACTAAAATGGAAAATTTCTTCAGTTTAGTGGGCATCAATTTTGGCAACATTAAAGACAACGACCAGATCGTTACCACCAAATTAAACAGTTTGGCAAAAGAAGGTTGGGAGCTGATGCATGTGAATTCAGGTGTTTATGGGGCTGACAAGAGCACAGGAATCTTTGTAACCCGATATGTTTTTCGTAGGCCGACGGCAGAATAACTTCTTGAAATAATGCAATAAGAAATAGGGTGAAAGTCAATTCTTTCACCCTTTTTATATTCAAACTTGCCGATTTCCATTTTTAATCACACGGTCAATATATAATAAGACCTGTATTTTTACAAAAAATTTTGGCGGTTTTTGTTCGGTTAGCTTATTTTACCCATTGATATCAGTCTGAGAATATATGAAACTTAAAAAGTTTACCCCATTTTTGTTCCTCATCCTTTCTGCATTTTTGTCATCATGCGATGAAACAGAAAAAGATGACAAGACCACTACCTCAACTAACGGCGATGCTTCATCTGCCATGGAACTGGTTTTCAGCGTTGATTCATTTCCAGAAGTGAATGTAGAAAAATCGAACACCGGATTTGGTGTTAAACAAGAAATCAAAGCTGATTCCCCGGACAGTCCATATTCCTTCCAAAAGGAAAGAAATACAGATTGGTATACCTTTACTATGCCTGTAGATACCACTATTGCATTCATGTTGGAGCCAAACGACCCCTCCGACGATTTTGACTTTATGCTGTTGAAATATACAGGTGAAAGCTTTTTCACAGATCTTGAAAATGGAACTATAAAAGCAGAAAGAGTAAATCTCGGTCTAAACGATGCCTTTACCGGAATTGCAACCGGAATGTCTTGTGATTGGGAAACAACTGAAGAGTATGAAGGCCCCGGATCACAAATGCCATTTAGTCGTTCAATTGGGGTAAAAAAAGATGAAGTTTACTACTTGGTTGTCGACAACCCAAGAGTTGAAACCAAGGGATACTTGCTGAAATTTTTCGGTTGTATTCCTGGTAGCAGATTCAATGGACGTGGCATTATTGCCGGAAACAAAGTTCTTAAGAATGGCCAACCAAATCCTTCATTAGCACCACCTGCTATTGAAATTCAAAGTTTCTCACCTCAAAAAGGCAAATCAGGAACCAAGGTTGTTTTGAAAGGCGCAAATTTTCAATCAGCTTATTCGGTTAATTTCAACGGGGTGCCCGCTTCTGAATACAACATTAACGACGACAATGAAATTGTAGCAACTGTTCCAGATAACGCAGTTTCGGGTCGAATCACAGTAATGGGCGGTGCTGGAAGAGCTTCTACTCCAGGTGAGTTTGTTTTTGAAGCAGCAGATCCTATTGTATTTTCAAACTTCAATCCAAAAAAAGGAAAAGAAGGATCCACCGTTATTCTGGAAGGAAAACAATTTAACAAAGCAAGTTCAGTATCTTTCAACGGAGTAGAGTCGTCTAGTTTTGTTGTTCTTTCAGATAAGAAAATTTCTGCAAAAGTGCCAGCAGGTGCTTCATCAGGGCAAATACAAGTAACTGCTCCGGCAGGCGTTGCCAGCTCGAATGGAGATTTTAACATCATATCCATCACAGTCCCTGCGCCTGTGGTTGTTGCTCCTCCTGCGAACCCTGCTGCTCAAAGAAATGCCAAAAGAAAACCTTGTAAAAACAGTCATACAGTCCAAGCAGGCAGCACCCTTTATTCAATAGCAAAAACATACGGACTCACCAGTCCTGAACTTATGGCCTATAATAATCTCAAAGACAGCATAATTTATGCAGGTGAAAGGCTTTGTGTGTATACAAAACCAACTCCAACAATACCTTCGATTGTTGTTCCTAAACCTACTCCTGCCCAAAAACCGGATATTGTACCTGAGAAGCCTGAGAAGGAAGTTCCTGCTAAACAGCCAATTGCAAAAATGCCCCCTCCTGCAGATGCTCCAATGGAGAATCTTCCTAAAAAAGAAGGCAGCGCAAAACCTGGATCTGCAGAAGAAAAAAACACTATTGCCCCAACGGAAAAGTTCTTCTATCTATTTTGTAACACCTATAGTGTATCTACCAAAAAAGCTGTGACCGGCACATTGCAGGTTGTTGACCAGTTGAAAACTAAATATGTTACAAATATTCCGGCGGGCAAAACAGCTGCAATACCTGTTTACAAAGACGGTGGAAACAAAAAATTGGTTATCGCCGATATTTTTGGATACAGAAAAGCTGACTTTGATTTGAACCTGGACAATATCATTAATGACTCAACACAAGGTATGGTCAACATTATAGACGACACCATTGTGATTAACATTCCGTTGCAGCGTTTGAGAAAAAATGACATTGCAGTGGCTTACAATATCTTCTTCTTCGATGACGCCTCTGTCATGCTTCCAAAATCTACTTTTGAGCTTGAGAGTTTATTGGATTTGTTGAAAGAAAATGCACGTTACAAAGTAAAAGTTCATGGTCATGCTAACACCAAATCCGTTGGAAAACTGGTGCTTCTGAAAGACAATGACAACAACTTTTTCCGCTTGTCGCCCAACAACGAATCTACTTATGGAACAACGCAGCTGCTTTCTAAGAAACGTGCTGACACCATCAGGTCATACTTACTATCCAGAGGCATAAAGCCCGATAGAATTGAGACAAAAGGCTGGGGTGGTTCTAAAATGCTTTATGACAAAGACTCACCTCTTGCCTACAAAAACAAAAGGGTAGAAATAGAAGTACTTGAAGATTAATTCTCAAATATTGTTTTCTACATTAGCCTTTGTCAAAAAAAGAACGATGTGCTTTGCATCGTTCTTTTTTTTATTGCAAGCCACGCCTATTCTTGCCCAGGTGTTTGGGTGCCGTGATCCATTGGCTTTTAACTTTCAAATGTCAGCATCTTTGCCTGATGGCAGCTGCCAATATGCCAATACTTCCATCCAGCCTTTTATTAAATTTTCAAACCTACCAGCCAGCTTAAATGAATCATCCGGGCTGCTCCTCATAGACCAATATCTTTACTGCATAAACGACGGCGGAAATTTCAATCTTATTCAAAAGATTGACACTACAAGTGGACAGGTAGTAGTTCAAATACCGGTAATTGGCATTTCGAACAACGACTGGGAAGCCTTAACCATGGATAATGAATATGTATACATTGGTGATTTCGGCAACAATGAAGGCGCTCGAAGAAATTTACGGGTTATCAAAATTTTGAAGTCTGCTTTGATTGCTGCAAATGCTTCTGGTGTGCAAGGAGATGAGATCCAATTCAGCTATCCAGATCAACAAAGTTTTGCAGCTTCATCCAACCATAATTTTGATTGTGAGGCATTTGTAGCCCGTTCCGATTCATTGCACTTGTTCACTAAAAATCGAAGTAACTTTTTCACCAAACACTACACCTTGCCAAAAATTCCGGGTCAATACCTGGCTCAATTCAAAGATTCACTATTTGTTGGCGGACAAGTAACTGATGCTGCATTTCACCCGCAGAGAAATGAATTGGCATTTGTTGGCTATGTACCCAATTCTGTTTCAGTTTTTGCATACCTGTTGTTCGGCTTCGAAGGTTCCGACTATTTCAACATGAACAAAAGACGGCTTGAATTGCCGAATGTGACTATTTCAGGTCAAACCGAAGGCATTTGTTATACTCCATCGGGGAGTTGGTTCATTTCAAATGAAAGGGTCAATCCGCTGATTCCTGGTAAAATTGCCCGCTTTAATCCTGGAAATTTCGTAAATCCGTTTTTTACGCAAACAACTATTAAAAACAAAGTGAAATACCTGGATCAGTTAAGTATCAGCCAAAAACAAGGCCTCATTGAATTAGAATCCCAATCAGAACTAATAAGGGCACAAATTATTGACCTTACAGGACGAATAATCTTTCAGATAAATCTGACCGGAAAAACAGCTAAATTGAAATATCCTGGCAATATCTCTGGTATTTTTCTGTTAGAAGTCTCAACTTTACAGGGTGCTTTCAACCAACGCATTTGCCTTCATTAATATGGCAGAATCTACTCACTACATCGACAGCAAAGCCACTCAACGTGAAGTGACAGGTTTTACTGTGTCGCTCATCATTCATGCGGCTATTTTGCTGCTTTTCTATTTTATTTTTGCTTGGAAAGAACCTGACCCACCGCTTCCTGTTTATGGCATTGAAATAAACTTTGGGACTACAGACGCTGGTAGTGGAGATTTGCAAACCCTGGAAGCTCCTGGAACAGATAAGCAAACGCCTACCAAAGTAGAAGAAACCAAGCCAATAGAAGCTGCAAAATCCGAGGAAGCAAAACAACCAGAGCCTGAACCAGTAAACGAAATGGAATCGCCCGTGGTGGTGCCAAAGAAAACCGAAACACCAAGTAAACCTGTAGAAAAACCTGCTGAAAGAGAAGTAACAAAAGAATCAAAGCAAGCATCGCCGCCCTCGCCAACTCCAGTTTACAATCCTAATCCAGGATCTGGCTCAAACAACAACGGCGACAAGTCAGGCGCAGTTGGAGATCAAGGCAGACCCGATGGTGACATTGACAAAAAAGGACTTTATGGAGCAAAAGGAGCAGGAGGTTCTTCCTTGGATTTGGCAGGTTGGGATTGGGAAAATAAACCTATTGTAAATGACCAATCGGTTGAAGAAGGAAAAATAGTTTTCAGGATTTCCGTAGACGAGTCAGGGGAGCTTGTTTCTGTGAAAGTGGTTGAGAAAACGGTATCTCCTACTTTAGTTAAAATATATCAGGCAGAGGTAGAGCGACTTACTTTTGTAAAAAAGAGAGGGAATGTGGAACCACCACCCATTTCAGAAGGCAGAATCACATTTATTATCAGGTCTAGATAATCCTTTGGTTTTCAACACATACCAAGAGGTTGAAAAATACCTTTATCGTGCTTTGCCCATGTACCAGCGTGTGGGTGCCGCTGCATTAAAACCCAACCTGGACAATACCATCTTGCTTTGCAAGGCGCTTGGCAACCCACAAACACAGTTTAAAACCATTCATGTAGGCGGCACCAATGGCAAAGGAAGTTCATCGCATGCGTTGGCTTCGATTTTGCAATCAGCAGGTTACAAAACAGGGCTCTACACGTCGCCTCATCTCAAACATTTTTCTGAAAGAGTCAAGGTTAATGGGTTAGCCATAGAAGAAGTGCAAATTACCAACTTTGTTAATACGCATTTCGAGCTTATAGAAGAGGTGAAGCCTTCATTTTTTGAAGTTACTGTTGCACTCGCTGTTTGGCATTTTAACCTACAAGCAGTAGATGTAGCCGTAATTGAAGTTGGACTCGGTGGCAGGCTGGATTCAACCAACGTCATTGAACCAGACTTGTGCCTTATTACCAATATTTCATGGGATCATGCAGAATTGCTTGGTCCGACCTTACAGCATATTGCCATTGAAAAGGCTGGAATTATTAAAGAAAACAAGCCAATAGTTATCAGCGAATACCAGGATGATGTAGCTGAGGTATTTCTGAACAAAGCAAAAGAACTCCATGCGCCTTTCGAGTTTGCTTCAAAAAAATGGACACTCAAAGATTTAGGAATTCACAATGGATTCAGAAAAATTGAGGCAAAAAATATAAATCGCCATCTTAAATTAAATTGCTCACTGACAGGGCTATATCAGCTTCGAAATCTGGCAGGTGTATTAGAATCAGTTGAAAAACTAAATGCAATAGGCTATACTATTTCAGATTATCATATAGCACAAGGACTTGCACATATACAAGAATTAACTGGCTTAAAAGGACGTTGGCAGACTATTGGCCATCATCCATTTACAGTGGCAGATACTGCTCACAACGAAGCAGGGGTTGCAGAAGTGATGCATCAGATTTCGACAATACCTTATGCAAACCTGCATATCATTTGGGGCATGGTGAACGATAAAGACCATGCAAAAATCTTAAAACTTCTGCCTTTAAATGCACGCTATTATTTTACCCAGCCTCAAATAGATCGAAAGTTGCCAGTTATTCAACTGAAAGAAAAAGCAGAAGTATTTGGCTTGGCAGGCGAAATATTTGAGAATGTAAACCTTGCACTTGCCGCAGCCGCTCGACATGCAAAGCCAGAAGATTTTATTTATGTAGGTGGAAGCACCTTTGTAGTGGCAGACTTGAGCAATCTGTAAGTCCCCAAACTTACATAAGGTTCAACCCGAATTGACCAGACAAATCCTCCATTCTTTTTCAAAAAACATACAAGTAATAAACAAGAGCCTTCTTGTAAAAAACTTCTGCTGCCTTGCCAGACCTTTGATTTGTTGAAGAAAACACCTGCTCTTGTGGTTAGGACTGTTCTCTCGTCAACAAAAATGATTGTTTGGTCTCTGGTATTTTTTAAGTAGCAAGTATGAATCAGCATTACGGCAAAGCACATTTTACAGGCATTCTCTTGGCTTTTCTTTTGTTTAGCAGTGTCTCTTATGACCTGTTCGGACAATGCATTGCCATGCGAGATTTTAGAAATGGAAACCGCCCTTCCTTTGCCCCAAGAAAAAACTATCGTTGCTTATCTGCTGGACAAAACCCAACAACCGTTCATACCATCACTTTCGTTTCTGCCGTTTCGAACATAGTTGTAAATTGGGGAGATGGCACAATTCAAACCATTCCTGGCCCAACCTCTTCCATTTCTTACACCTACACTACAACAGGGATTTTTAACTACACCATTACACAGCCCAACTGCAGCACCATCATTCAGGGCATTTTCATCAACGACTACAACACCTCTGTTCCAGGCCTCGGCTTCATTGCCCCTCCGTTCAACAACGCAAGGGTCTGTTTGCCACATGTGCTGAACCTCAGAAATTCAACCCCAGGCATGAATGGCTTCACAGAATTCTTCATCAATTGGGGCGATGGCCTAAGAGATACCGTTGATTTCAGGTCATTTAACCAAAACATTCCTCACGAATACTTGGAAGGCAAAAGATTGTGCAACGTCCGAATCATTATCACTTACAATAATATATGTGGTGTGATTCCGGGTAATCAGCCTCCCCCTGTTCTTAACCTTGGACCATATTTATTCATGGAAAAAGATTCGGCACTTACCCAAACACCAGTAATAACTTTTTGTGAACCAATAGCAGTAAATATCCGGGATGCATCAAAACTGAATTGCAACGATACAGTAGGCAGGCAAATTAGCTGGACAGCTGAACGAGGATTAAATGGAACTCTGAATTTCCCTGGAAACAATGTTTTCAGAACCTACAATCTGGGTATTCACAAAGAATTGGTAATTCCTGCTTCGTCGTTTACACCAGTTCCGGCAGATAGCACTTACAAAGTCAGGCTCAATATTCGCAACGCATGTGGTCAGGATACAGCCATTGCTATTATCAGGTATGTAAGGCCCAACATGCCAAGGTTCACAGTTCAAAACGACAATCCTTGTCCGGGTGAACCCATGACATTTTTAAACACTACTTCAGACCCCTATGGAATTCAAGAATATGAATGGGATTTCGGAGATGGAAATATCGAAATCAACAATTTATCTATAGTAACACACACCTACACTTTTGGAGGGAGCTACACTGTAAAACTGTCTGCAAGCATCAAAGGCCATGGCGGACAAGTTTGCAGTTTAAACAGGACTATTCAGGTTTCTGTGAGACCCTCTATTACACCTGTTTTAAGGTTAACTCCATCGAAAACAGGCTGCGATTCACTATTAGTGAACATAAAGAATATTTCGGTAAATGCCTCTGGTGCACAATGGTTGGGTTGGCAGCTTTCTGGAATACCACTCATCACTGCTGGCGGCGATTTTCTTCCAAACCTTCCAAGTTCAAATCCTGGCATAGTTCGCATAGTTAGCCTGAATCCTAATGATAGTTCCTTTTTTGCCAATTACAGAACCTATGGTGCTTATGTTCTGAGGGTTAGAGCCCAGTCTCCTGGCTGTCCAGAGTTTTTTGGAAGAGATACCGTACGTATATTTCCATCTCCAACCATTCGCTGGGCCAAAAACTTAAACTCCTTGTGTTTGGGTGAACTGCTTAGGGTAAGAGACAGCAGCCGGGTAACCAATACTGATCAGCGTGGCTTGCCAAACAGCTGGAACCGACTGACTTGGGAACTGGATATGGGTGATAACACAGTGTATAGATCAACACAACCTGTTGCTAACAATTTTGACAACCCCGTTGCTTCAAATAGAGTTACAAACCACCCCTACCAACGTCCGGGCATTTTCTGGGTAAAATTGCGGGTAAGATCAGGTAGCAATTGCTGGGTTACTGATAGTTTTCAAGTGAACGTAAGGCCAAATGCTGTACCTGGATTTTCACTCACAAGGGTAGGTTGTAACAACAGCGAAGTTCAGGTCAACAATTTTTCACAGTTTGAAGCAGATAAGTACGAATTGTTGGTTTTCAGAGGAGGAAGTTTGGTAAGCAACTACACCCGAACACGCAAAGATACATTCAGCATATTTTTGCCTTATGCCCCACCAGGAGATAGCACTTTATACCAAATAAGATTAAGAGCAAAAACAGGCAATGGTCCAGATTCTTGCTCGACAATCTCTGCACCTGTCAACATTCGTATTGCACCTACACCTATTTCTTCGTTTGTGGTTCAACCTACTACAGACGGATGTAGTCCATTGTTAGGTCTAAACTTTTTGAATACTTCTGCCAATCTCCCCATCGAGGGCGGCATCCGGTTCCAATGGAATTTTGGTCAGGGCCGAACGTTTGATGGCCCCAATCCACCACCACAAGATTTTGAAAACAATGGCTTATTCAATCGCAGGGACACAGTAGGCTTGTCGCTCGTAAGAGGAGACGGTTGCGTCTACACATCCACGAGATTCATTATAGTATACCCTACTCCTCGAGCCCAAATTGATGCACCAGATTCTATTTGCAGTGGCGAAACCGTGCGCCTGGAAGGAAATGGAGTTGGCGTAAATGCATACATCTGGCAATTCCCTGACTTTGACGCATCAACGACAACTTTGGTCTCGCCTTCTAAAACATTTACCAATATCACAAGCGAGCCAAGATTTTACACCATCAGGCTTTCAGTAGTTTCAGCTGCGAATTGCACCACAACTGTTGAAAAAATCATCAAAGTGAACCCAAATCCAAGTGTAAACATACTTGCAACAACTGTGCAGCAACCTAATTGTGGTGCACTAAGCGTAAACTTCAGGTATGGAAACCCGAGCAATGCTGTGAGATATGTATGGCATTTTGGTTCAAATGATTCTTTGGTTTCAACAGATACAACAGCATTTTTACGAGATTTCACCAACGAAACAGCGGCTGCATTCAACAGAAATATCACCCTTACCTCCTACTCTGCTCAAGGTTGTTTTGCAACTGTAAGTCAACAAATCACAGTAAATCCTTTGGTGCGGGCACGCTTTACTCAGTCTGCCGATAGTGGTTGCACTCCACTTCCTATCATGCTACTTGATAGTTCTACAGCCGCAGCCAACGTAAAAACCTGGATCGTGAATGGACAGATATTCAACAACTTAGGTCAGGTTAACACTGTACTTCGCAACGGAGGACTGCAAGACACGGTGTTTGTGGTAAAACTTGCCGTTAGAAACAACACAGGTTTCAACTGTAGAGATACAATGACAAGGCAAATCAAGGTTTTTGCAAAACCAAAAACATTGTCGCTCACAGCTACACCCACTTTAGGTTGCAGCCCGGTAGCTGTCAATTTCCAAAACGATGTTTTGAATGCTGTTCGCAATTTCTGGGATTTCAAAGATGGACGATTTGATACTACATCTGTAGGAGATGCAGTTGCTCATGTTTTCGAAAATCCGAATACTATTCAAACCTTAAACTTCAGGGTTCTGCGCATTGCAGAATCTTTAAAAGGATGTCGAGACACAGCGCAAGTCATTGTTTCGGTCAGGCCTTTCACCAAAGCCAACATGACTACTTTGAGTGATACAGCAGGCTGCACGCCTTTTCCGGTTCAATTTTCTAGTGGCACAAGTATCAATGCAAATAGTTTCAGCTGGGATTTTGGCGACGGTTCAAATACAGCCAGCAACCCAAATCCACTTAAAACATTTGTAAACAATTCCGATTCTGTACAGCGATTCATCGTTCGATTAATTGCACAACGAAACGAGGTTCAAAACTGCCCCGACACAACCAAAAAAACAATTGTAGTTTATCCATTACCTGTTGCAGACTTTACTTTAGATAGAAGTGAAGGTTGCGGACCACTTCCGGTGAGCATGGCAAACAATTCAGCAGGCTCTACCAACGGATTTTGGGTAATTACAGCCGGAGGACTTAGTGATACCATCAGAAGACCGGCAAGTTTCGACACTGTGTTTGTAAATCCAAATTTTGTTCCCAAAACCATTAAGGTAGAATATCTTGCATTCAACCAATTTGGTTGTTTTAGTAAAAAAGAACAAAACGTTGTTGTATTCCCAAACCTCACTGCCAGGTTCAATGCCTCTACCCAAGGTTGTACACCATTCAGAGTAAGCTTTACCAACCGGTCTGAAAATACAGGTGGAACATACTACTGGAATTTTGGCGACGGGCGAGCCAGCACAGATGAAAATCCAACACACATCTTTAACTATACTGGTGCATCAGATACCACATTTAGGGTTTTGCTATCTTCCATTTCGGAGCCAGGTACTTGTGTTGCAGAAGATAGTTTAGACATAAAAGTGTTTGGAAGACCTGCAAATAGCTTTGACATTTTAAGCCCGCTTGTAATGGTCTTACCCGAAAATATGGTGAGGATAAGAAACAACACCACGTTTAGAGAAAACTGGAGCTACCGTTGGGATTTTGAAGACTTACAAGGAAAACGAGATACATCGAATGCCGAAACTTTCGACTTCACATACAACTTGCAATATGAAGACTTCACCTTCCTGGCCGACACGATTTTCAATATTACCATGGTAGCTCGCAATGCATTTGGTTGTGCCGACACTTTGGTAAAAACCATCATTATAAAGCCAGGAAAACCAGAAGCAAACTTTTTTGCCAATATCAGAGAAGGCTGCGCACCTTTAACTGTTACATTCAGAGATACTTCCAAATTTGGACGTTGGTATGAGTGGGAATTTGGCGACGGAGACGGAAATGGAGGATCATCGTTTGAGCGACATCCCATCTACACCTACACAACGCCCGGTCAGAAAAGAGTAAAACTTACGGTAAAAGGCTATGGTGGAACAGATGTAGAAGTGAAAGAAGCCTACATCAATGTTTATCCTTCTCCATCAGCCAGGTTTATATCAGACCCTACACCTCCAAGAGAAGTGATTGTACCTGAGGAATTTGTAAAATTCACTGCCCTTGAGTCTAACCTCAGTTATCAGTATATGTGGAACTTTGGCGACGGCAACACCAGCAACGAGCGGAGCCCGAGCCATAACTATCAGAATCCTGGAGCATACACTGTTTCATTAACAGTAACTGGCGAAAATGGTTGCTTAGCTACTGACACCGTAAAAAATGCAGTGCTGGCAATAGCCTCTGAATATATTCGAGCACCTAATGTTTTCATTCCCAATCCACTGTACTCAAGCGGAGGTGTTATAGGTCGGGAACTAACTCAAGACATATTTTACCCTCAAACGAAGGGTGCTGAGAAAATAAAAATCCAGATTTTTAACCGGTGGGGGCAATTGTTCTTCCAAAGCAACCAACTATACAGAGGTTGGGACGGCTACGTGAATGGAAAACTGGCTCCCTCTGGCACTTACGTATATCGAATCGAAGTTACGTATGTGACCGGAAAACAACAAGTAATCACAGGTGATATCACTTTAATCAGGTAAGGCAATGAGACAATTTTTGAGCTCAAATTTTTTAAAGAAACTTGCACTATTGGCAGGAACTACAGGTTTGCTGGGCAACCAGGCTTGGGCACAAGATCCGCAATACTCGCAGTTTTTTGCTGCTCCCTTGTACCACAATCCGGCTTTAGCAGGAGGTGCATTCAAAGGAAGGTTTATTGGAAATGCAAGAATGCAATGGCCCTCCATACCAGGAGCATTTTCTACTGCCTCGTTTTCATACGACCAGTTTTTTAAGCAATACAATTCAGGCATTGGCTTTATAGCCACTCGTGATAAACAGGGAACTGGAGGCTTAGTCACTACTTCAATTGCTGCCCAATATTCATATCAAGTGAACCTTACTGAAAAATGGAGTGCAAGAGGTGGTTTAAACTTTGGCTACGGCAGCAGGTCTATTAACTGGTCGAAACTCACGTTTCCCAACCAATTGAACAACTCAGGAGTAGCTGTTGCGCCAGACATCCCTCCTATTCAAAGCGCAAACTATTTTGATGCAGGAGCAGGCGCACTCGTTTATTCAAGATACTTCTGGGCAGGCTTGTCAGCTTTGCACATGAACCGCCCCAACCAAGCACTTGTGGGAGGCAGTGTTGGGCAACTTGCAGAATTGCCTATGCGAATCAACCTTACTTCTGGCATCACGATTCCGCTCGAAAAGCGAATGTATGGCCGAGGATACAATGCCGACAACGTAGTAAAAAGCATTACCCCCACATTGCTATACAAGCGTCAGGGCAATTTTCAACAATTAGACATAGGTGCTTATTTTACCGTTTCACCTTTGATTCTCGGTATGTGGTACAGAGGTCTTCCAGTTTTAAAAGTTGAAAACTCAACCGTTCTAAACCAAGATGCATTGGTATTTCTTGTTGGGTTTAAGCGGGAAGATTTAAGCATCGGCTACAGCTATGATTTAACTATTGGTCGACTAGGACCAGGAACACAAGGTGCTCACGAGATATCAATCTCGTATGAGTTTGACACTCCTCAAAAAAGAAGAAGAAAATTCTCGCCCATTCCATGTCCCAGATTCTGACATAATACTACATAAAAAAAGGGGCTTGAGCCCCTTTTTTTATGATGTTGATATTCTATTCAGCTCCTAACGAGATTTTTCTCTTTATACTTTTTAATCTGCGCTTTCAAAGCTTCAACTGCTACATCAGCTGCTGCTTCAAAAGTGCTTCCCTTTTCTTTGGCAAAGAGTTGTCCGCCTGGTATGTTCACTTTAATTTCAACCACCTTGTTTTCATGATTCTCACTGTCCTTGTTTATTTTAAGATATACTTCGCCGCTCGTTATCCGGTCATAGAAGGTTTCAAGTTTGTCAGCTTTTTTTTGGATGAATTCGAGCAGTTTACTGTCTGCGTCGAAATGGATTGAATGCATTTGCAATTTCATAGAACAACAAATTTTAGATTTAACAATTTCAATTTTTGCTTAGCGAGAGCATTTTGAGTGCTGAAATGTATAGGCCTTTTTTGAAAATGTCAAGACCTTGGATGAGTTTTTTTATAGACCTCTTTTAATTTCTCAATGGAGGTATGCGTGTACACCTGCGTTGCGGCTAAACTACTATGTCCTAGTGCCTCTTTTATCGCATATAAATCGGCTCCATGATCAAGCAGATGTGTAGCAAAACTATGCCTAAGCACGTGAGGGCTTGCTTTTTCGAGCGACCCTGTGAGGTTGAGGTATTTTTTTACAACACGGTCAATAAACATTGGGTAGGTTTGTTCGCCTTTGCGTGTAACGAGCAACCACGTGGTTCGATTGTCGGGAAATTCAAGTTTTCGCTGCGTCACATACTTGATCATCAATTTACGCAAATCTTCGTGCAAGGGTGCCACCCGCTCCTTGTTGCCTTTACCGAGTATTTTCAGCCAACCATTTTCAAGGTCTAAGTCGCTTACTTTGAGACTGATTAACTCGCCTCTTCTGATACCAGTTCCATAAAGCAACTCTATGATGACCCTATCACGCAAGCCTTCGAAATCTGCTGCAAACACCTCACCTTCAAGCAGATCGAACAGTTTTTTCTCCTGCACCACTACAGGAAGCTTTTTAGGAACTTTTGGTTTTTGAATATGCTCGGTAGGATTATGCTCAAGCTGCCCCTCCCGCTCCAAATATTTATAGTATGACCTTAACGTTGCGAGTTTTCTGGAAATCGAATTGGCACTTACCCCCTTTTCATGAAGCCAGACCATCCAGCTTCTGATTTCGTTTCGCCCGGCCTGAATTGTGTTTTGTTGAAAAACATCAAAGAGATATTGTTCAAACTGCAGAAGGTCTGAGCGGTAGGCAGCAAGTGTATGAACACTACTACCCTTTTCGTATTGTTGGTAGGTTAAAAAAGAAACGACCATATCAGCATGCAATATGCCAATACGGTCGTATATATTTTAAAAAAACTAAAAACTACTAGTAGTTGTCCTTAGCGTACATGTTCTGCTTGTGCGAAGCTTTCAACACTTGGCCTCTTCTTGCAATAGAAGGCTTGGTAAAAAATGACCTGCGTCGCAATTCTCTTAGAACACCTGTCTTTTCAAACTTCTTTTTGAAGCGTTTTAGCGCTTTGTCGATCGATTCGTTTTCTTTTACGTTTATTATCAGCATGCTGAAAAATCTAAATGGGCTGCAAAAGTAAAATTCTGATTCCATAAATACAACAACCTATTTGGAATTTTTTGAACACGAATCAAAACCAGAAATTTAAAAAAATACATCATTAACCGAAATTTAACCAGAATCACGAAGTTTATTTTCAAATTAAAGAGGCACCTGGAGTGCTTTAAACGAAGATTTCAATTTTATTTTCAGAAAATTTTTGATTACCCTTTGAATTTATAATAACAAACTAAATTTTTGCGCCTCAATTTTTAAAAGTAGGGAACACTATGTATTGGACACTTGAGTTAGCATCCTATCTTGAAGATGCTCCCTGGCCTGCATCAAAAGACGAACTGATCGACTTTTCAATTCGTTCTGGAGCACCCATGGAAGTGGTAGAAAATCTTCAGGAACTGGAAGATGATGGGCAACCTTATGAGAGTATAGAGGAGATTTGGCCCGACTACCCTACCAAAGACGATTTCTTCTTCAACGAGGACGAATATTAATTTTGCTGGGCATCGATATTCAATCGGCGGGTTACGAGTCAAAAATCGTGATTCGCCGATTGTTATTTGATATAAAAATGCCAACACTGCTCGCAGTGCTGGGTCATAATGGATCTGGGAAAACCACACTTTTTCGGTGCTTAACAGGCTCCATTTCTTTTGAAGGAAACATTTCATGGGAAGGAAAACCAATTGCAGCCCTGAAGAACCAACCTGTTGCATTTTTACCTCAGCAGAATATACTGCACTTTTCAATCACTGTAATAGAGCTTATCAGGCTGGGTTTGTATCCGGAAAAAAATCGTTGGTTTGGCTATTCTGAAGAGGAAAATAAAACTGCAGGCAACCTGGCAGTAGCTTTTGGCTTGGGTGAAAAGATTACGGATGAGATGAGCCAACTTTCTGGCGGTCAACAGCAACTGGCTTGGTTGGCGCAATTGGCAGCTCGAAATGCACCAGTCTGGATTTTGGACGAACCCACGCAAGGACTTGATCTGTATCACAAACATTTGATGATGAAGTATTTGGTGAAGCAGTTGCAGGAAGAGCACAGAACCATCATCTTTTCTACGCACGATCTTGATTTGTTGGAGGGGGCAAATGGCTACCTCCTCAATTTATCTACATCGAAGCCGATGTTGGAAAAAATAACCAGCGATAGCTTAGCTGCCGCAAGAACATTTTTAAGCAAGGCGCCTAATATTTCGGTTTGATCAAACCCGGAAATTGTGGTTTAAGTCAGGTCTAAAGTTCCTCGAAAATCAAGTTGTGGTTTGTATAGATGCAAATATCTGCGGCAATGTTCAGACTTTGTTCAACAATTTCTTTGGCTGAAAGCTGAGGAGCATTTCTTACCAAAGCCATAGCGGCAGCTTGGGCATACATGCCTCCTGAACCAATGGCAGCAATCTGGTTTTCAGGTTCCAACACATCGCCAGTTCCTGAAATGATGAGAATTTCTGTTTTATCAGCACAAATCATCATGGCCTCCAATTTGCGCAAATACCTGTCGGAGCGCCAATCTTTTGCCAACTCAATGGCAGCCCTTTTCATGGCGCCACGGTAAGTATTCAACTTTTCTTCAAATTTTTCGAGCAACGTAAAAGCATCGGCAGTTGAACCAGCAAACCCGGTAACTATGGTACCGTTATGAAGTCTTCTTAGTTTTTTCACGTTTCCTTTCATCACGGTATTGCCCATGGTTGCTTGTCCATCGGCACCTATTGCTACAGCGCCGTTGTGAATGATACCAAGTATGGTAGTTGCATGAATTTTTTGCATAGATTAACCCTGTATTATTGAAACAATTTGGAGGGCTGCAAACCAAAGTCTAATTTTGCACTTCTCAAATTTTAGTTTACATGGTAGAGACTTTCGTAAAGTTCAAAGTAAAAGATATCTCCCTGGCCGAATGGGGTCGCAAAGAGATTGGATTGGCTGAAGCAGAAATGCCAGGTCTTATGGCCCTTCGTGAAGAGTTTGGCGCTTCACAACCACTCAAAGGTGCCCGCATTGCAGGTTGCCTTCACATGACCATTCAAACCGCCGTTTTGATTGAAACATTGGCAGCTTTAGGCGCTGAAGTTACCTGGTCATCTTGCAACATTTTCTCAACTCAGGATCATGCTGCTGCGGCTGTCGCTGCTGCCGGTATTTCTGTTTATGCCTGGAAAGGCCAAACAGCTGAGGAGTTTGATTGGTGCATAGAACAAACCTTGTTTTTTGGCGAAGATAGGAAGCCATTGAACATGATATTGGATGATGGCGGTGATTTGACCAACATGGTGCTTGATCAATATCCTGAAATGGTTCAAGGCATTAGAGGTATTTCTGAAGAAACTACCACAGGTGTGTTGAGGCTTTATGAACGAATGAAGAAAGGCACATTGCCACTTCCTGCCATCAATGTGAATGACTCGGTTACCAAATCGAAATTCGACAATAAATATGGTTGCAAAGAATCGGCAGTTGATGCCATTCGCAGAGCTACCGATGTAATGATTGCCGGCAAAGTGGCTGTTGTTGCGGGATATGGTGATGTTGGAAAAGGCACTGCTGAATCTCTTCGAGGTGCAGGTGCACGGGTAATGGTAACTGAAGTTGATCCAATTTGTGCGCTTCAGGCTGCAATGGACGGTTTTCAAGTATTGAAAATGGATACGGCTGCACCGCTTGCTGATATCTTCATCACAGCAACCGGAAACCACACCATCATTACAGGTCGTCATTTCAAAGCTATGAAAGACAAGGCCATCGTTTGCAACATTGGTCACTTCGATACCGAAATTGATATGGCTTGGTTAAACGAAAACTATGGACATTCAAGAGTTGAAATTAAACCACAGGTTGACAAGTACACCCTGGAAGGCAAAGATGTGATTTTATTGGCCGAAGGAAGATTGGTAAACCTTGGTTGCGCCATGGGTCACCCTTCATTTGTGATGTCAAATTCTTTCTGTAACCAGACTTTGGCTCAGATCGAACTTTGGAAAAACCACAGCAACTATGACAACCAGGTGTATGTACTTCCAAAATACCTGGATGAAAAAGTTGCTCGTCTTCATTTGAAGAAAATCGGAGTTGAATTAGAAGAATTAACCAAAGATCAGGCAGACTACATTGGTGTGCCGTTGGCTGGTCCATTCAAATCAGAACAATACAGGTATTAATTAAACCATACCAAATAAAAAACCCGCCCAATGCAGGCGGGTTTTTTTGTGGCTGTTTTTTGATTCTGTAAAGCTGAAAAGCCGATCAAGATACTCGCATTGGCACTTCCATCAACAGCAATTCAGCATTTTCGTCGGCAACGATGTTCATTTTTTGTGTGTCCCAAATACCTAGGCCATCTCGTGCCACCATGGTTTGTCCATTAATGGTGACTTTGCCAGAAAGCAAAAACGCATAGACCCCATTGCCTTCTTTGTTGATCTTGTAGGTTGATGTAAAACCTTTATCTAAAGCACCCAAATGAAACCAGGCATCCTGATGAATCCACACGCCATCGTCTGCTGGATTTGGTGAAAGAATCTGCTGCAATTTATTGTGCCTGGCTTTCAACTCAAGGGTTATCTGGTCGTAACGTGGTGTCACATTTCGCTTATTGGGCACAACCCATATTTGCAAAAACTTCACTTCCTGACTGCTGTTTCGGTTATACTCGCTGTGTTTTATGCCCGTTCCTGCACTCATCACCTGCACATCGCCATTTCTAATCACAGTCACATTGCCCATACTGTCTTTGTGTTCCAGATCACCAGCAAGCGGAATACTGATGATTTCCATGTTGTCGTGCGGATGGGTGCCAAAACCCATGCCAGCTGCAACTGTGTCGTCGTTCAAAACCCGCAAAACGCCAAAACTCATACGCTCCGGATTGTAATAGTTGGCAAATGAAAAGGTATGATAACTTTTGAGCCAGCCATGATCAGCTTTGCCCCGGCTGTCTGCTTTGTGAAAAACGGTGTTTGCCATAATGTTTGAATTTGTGTTGGGAATGTGATTAAAACCTACCAAATCAGCATCTTTTTGGATTGGTTCAGCCTTGGCAGCTTGAATACCTAATCCTGCTGCTGCAGCGCTAAGCACTCCTTTTTTCAAAAATGATTTTCCATCCATAGCTGCTTGCGATTTATTCATGACAAAGGTCTGTTGACCTGTTTGATGAAAAAATAAAGTAGGTTAAGAAATCGGCAAGCTATTCTCTAAAATAAAATTCAGCAGTTGATTATATAATCTCTTATTAATTTAATGCGAAGTAACTCCAGGCATACCCCGCAGAGATTCATTCTTCTTGTTAAGTCTTTGCACAGTTGCGAGCAAAAAATCCCCTAATGCCTAAATTAATTCTTTGAACATACGCTCATGTTATTGTACTGTCGAACAGGCATAATATACTTGCCAAAAATGCTGTAACACAGTTTTGAATGAGAGGTTTTAGATAAGGTTCATGAGGACACGAACATCTGCAAAAGCAAGGACACGCACTTCAGCCGGAAGTGAAAAAGATTAAAAATACCGACCTGTAAGCCTTAATCAATTACCACTTTTATCATTTTATCGCCCTGGCGAATCTGGTCAATCACATCGAGACCTTCCACTACTTTGCCGAAGCATGTGTGGTTTCTGTCGAGATGGGCGGTATTGGTGCGGCTGTGGCAAACGAAAAATTGAGAACCACCTGTGTCACGACCTGCATGAGCCATAGAAAGAACGCCTCGTTCGTGATACTGATTGCCTCCTGTTAGTTCGCATTTAATTTTGTAGCCCGGGCCTCCGTTTCCGATGCCATTTGGGCAACCACCTTGAATAACAAAGTCAGGAAGAACCCGGTGAAAAGTGAGGCCATCGTAATATCCCTTCTTGGCGAGGGTTACAAAATTTTCGACAGTGTTGGGTGCATCGGCATCATAAAACTCGATTTTCATGATTCCTTTTTCGGTGTGGATAGCTCCTGTAGTCATAATGTGTTTGAAATTGGGCTGCAAAAAAGTAAAGATTCTTAGCAATGCCTAAATCCAATGGTGTAGAATTTCAAAAAGAAATCATGAACCCATTTCCAAAAAAAGTTTTGTAGCTCTTGTCGATTATCGAGCCTTAAGATTTTTGCTACCTTTGTTTTCAACAACATCAAATTAATAAATCATGATTAAGAGACTTCTTTCTTTCGTAGCGGCTTTCAGCATGTTTTTAACAGCATGGGCTCAACCAAGCAGCAATCCATTGGCAGATTTTTATGGCACTGGAGAAGGTTATCCTTCCTGGTCCGACGCCATTAATTGGGGACGGGTTATCAATATGTCTACCTACACCAACGGTGCAACCAATTTCAATAAATTTGAAAATGCCCGGGATGAACTTTTTGCTCAGGGTGGAGGCGTTCTCTATTATCCGGCAGGCGAATACGAATTCGACGTACCAGATGGACCAGCTGGCCGTGGCTTAATGCTTAAATCAGGCGTGGTGATCAGGGGTGAAATTCCTGCTGACAATGACAGAAGGGCGGTAACAACGTTGGATAGAAATCAACTGATCCAACATGGGTTAATCAGTAATCCTACCAAATTCAAATTTACCCGAAAAAACTATTTGGATTCGCTTGAAAACGTTATTGGGCCCGACGAACACAAAGGACTTGTGCCCAAAATGTGGAATGTAATTGGTTGCACGCCAGCGAATGCCGAAAAAGTAGGCATTGCCTGGGTTGAAGTAGAATTTGGCTTTGTGTATTTCGGCTTTGAAATCAGTGAGTCGTGGTCACAATACCGTGAGAATTTTGCTTACGCAGGTGTTCCGAAAGGAGCATGGGCTAGCAGAGTTGGAAATGGAACGCATCCTCTTGATGTTTTTTCTGGTACGTATGCATGGGGGCAAGCCGACGCCAGAATGGGTGCGGACCGATTTGTGTTTGGCGTTCATCTCAAAAATTCGACCATCACCAACTATGCCATGAACAAAAGCGGATTGAGCAGTTGGAAAATTGAGCATGGTGGCTGGCAATTTGGACCAAGGTTAGGCGTGTATGGCCGACATATTTTTATTGCAAACAATTGCATTTCAAAGCCTACAGCCTGTTTTGTATTCGATCAGGAAGGCAAAGCCGGAAATGGGGCAGCACAAGGTGTTTACGGTCAAATATTTGACTATGCCAACTGCCTGGGTGTAGATGTAAACAAAAACTTATTATCAGGTATCAGATCGAGGTGTTCTGCATCAGACTCGAACGGCTTTTATGCAAACGACATAATAGTAAAAGAGAACTGGGTCTATAACCATGGAAACAAAAACTTTGAAATTGCGGGCAAGTATGTGGTGATCAAGGACAATGTGGCATTCAAAGAAGGCATTTACCTCAACAATGTGTATGGCGCACCAAACCTCACTTCCCTCATTCATAAATCTTCGTACCGGGCACATAGAAACACCAATACTGAGGATTTTATGAACCGGGGTTTTGACTATGGAGGCTGGAATGTTTGGTTTCACAACAACAGATATGAAGGAACTGGTTCGCTTGGAAACGACGGAGAAGGAATACTTTGTCAGCGCCATGGCGGAGTTGAAGCTTTTTCTATCACCATGACTGCCAATGAACAAGGCCCAACTGGAATGAATGGCTATTTGGCACCGTATGACGTAACCGTAGCAGGCTTGTTGCATGGCTGGAATTTCCAAAGAGGTTCAGTTGGTGTTCTCAAAGTGGAGCAAAATTTCATTGCCGATGTTTCAGTTGTTAAAAATTTCCACACAAACGGCAATGCTAGTGGGACCTCGGGCCAAACCGGAGCAAGGGTGAATGATTATTTAGTCGTTTCTTGCCCAGGACAACCTAGTCCAGGAACACCAGCTATAACATTAACCAATGAAGGCCGTGGTGTAAAAATTGCATGGAATGATGTGTCAGACGAAGTTGGTTACGCAGTTCAACGAAGAAGAACAGGCACAAACGACTGGACCACAGTAGCATTCAGACCTAGACAAGCTTCTGGAAGTCTTGTTACTTTTGCTATGGGAACCACAGGAAACAACATTGGAACTACGTCCAATTACGGCCCGCAACCATTGTCACAATGCTGGGATGGGATAGAAAGAAACATGAATGAACCAAGCTGGTTGGACTATACAAGACTTTCTGGCACTTTCGATTACAGGGTGGTAGCATTAGCCTGCGAAATTAATGGCTCGGATGGAACAGCGAGTAACATTGATACCATTGTGGTAACAAGTGTTAAACAAGGATTTGCCTCAAAAGCTATTACTTTTTTACCTGTAGTAATTATGCCAAATCCTGCTGAGGGTAGCAGCCAAATCACGGTGTCGTATCAATCTGTTGAACCAGCTTCATTGCGGGTTTTCGACATGTTTGGAAAACTTGTGAAAGAACAAGCTCCCCGCATCTCGAAATCGGGCATCCAAAATATGAGCACAAAAGGACTTGCACCAGGAAATTACTTGATGGAAGTGAAAGCTGGAAATGGAATTTCCAGGGCACGTTTCATCATTCAATAAAAATTTCTTCCTTTTAACAAAGAGCCCTGTCGGTTAATGTCAGGGCTTTTTTGTGACCCAATGTGCATGTCGCTTTTGGAACAGAGCTGCTTACTTCATTATCAAAGGATGGAAATTTGGGCTCAAACTTACCTTTCAAGCCAAAATTGAAGAACAAAAGGTATTTTTACCCTGAATTTGTTTTTTACTAAACACTTAGATGCGACTTTCTCAGACCATTTTTGGCTTTTCAGTCATCTCTATTTTTGCTATCCATTCTACTTTTGGACAAACGTATTCAGATGATTTGCTGCTTGAAAGTGCAGGTGCCCGAGCTGTAATGACCGCAGGTTCTCATGTGGCAAACGTCAACGATTCTTATGCTCCCCTTTGGAATGCGGCAGGTTTAGGGCAGTTGAACAAACCCAGACAAGGCGCCTTGATGTATGCGAGTGGATTGGGTTCAGCGTTTAATCAAATGATGGTAAATGGTGCCTACCAAATAGATTCTTCTTCGGCATTGGGTATTGGCTGGTCACGTGTTGTTACCGACAATTCGATTGATTCAAGGAAACTTTTTCCAGGCAGTGACCCGATTTTCGAAAACGTCAATACTTTTTCCAGCAACAATCAGCTTTTCTATCTTTCATGGGGAAGTAGACTATCTAAAGTGCCCGGTCTAAGCATTGGTGCCACATTGAGAATGCATTATGGTGAAGTGCAAACTTTTTCGACCATGATGGGTTTCGGCTTAGACATAGGTGCCCAGTACCGAAAAAGTGATTGGCGATTTGGAGCAAACCTTAAAGGTGTTTTTGGCGATTATCGCCATTGGAGCTACAACACCAGCCAATTGGCAGAAACTTTTGCCCAAACAGGCATTCGCATCTTTGAAAACAGGCTCGAAACCTATAGACCCAGACTTGTGCTAGGTGCTTCCAGATTGATTAAGCTCGGTGAAAAGGTGGCCATTCTTCCAACTTTCGATGTAGCAGTTTCAGCCGACAACCGAAGCAATGGACTGCTGAATACCGGGTCTGTATCAATTGCGCCAAAAATGGGCGTTATGCTTGAACTATTTCAAAAAATTCAAATTGGGGGAGGCATCAGTCAGTTGGCACAACAGGAACAGGTTTTTTCGAAAAATAAAGAGCTAAGCTTTGCTCCGCATGCAGGTTGTGGTGTAAGGTTTAAAAAATTGAATTTTAATTATGCATGGATGCGAAACATACTGGCCGACGAATCGTTTTCAAGTCACTTTTTTACCTTAACTTTTGCCTATTAACATGGAAAAGTTTTACCGCTTTGTGTTTTTGTTTGTTTCCAGCGCCATGCTGCTTTTTGACATGCAGCCCGTTTGGTCGCAGACTTTGACCAATCAATGGATCAATCATAGCCTGACTTATTATAAATTCCCTATCGGTTCCGATGGTATCTATAGACTTGACGCCCAGCTTCTTGGTCAACTATATCCTGATCTCAGCACAAAAAATGCAGGCTTTTTCAGGTTGTTCTACAGAGGCGTAGAGCTACCCACTATAAAGGAAACAGGTGGCGACAATTTCATCAATGGCAATGACTACATCGATTTCTATGCTCAAATTAACAAAGGTGGCGATGAAAAAGACTTGTTTCACCCTGCCAATGCGCAACTAGACAACATAAGAAGCTACTACCAAGACACAGCTTTTGTTTTCCTGACCTGGCAAAGTGGAATCGAAGGCAAAAGGATGCAAAATCCTGGATTTAACAACGACCCTAACGTGCCTTTTGAAACCTACATGTTGAACGAAGCTCAAACTTTGTTTAGAACAAACTATTCGCCTGGACTAGGCAATATTCAAGAACAATCGAAAATGCATTCTTCCTACTTCAACTATGGCGAAGGATGGACAGGCCCACCGTTTAACGAATCGGGCCCTACAAACTTTATGTCGTTTGTGTTAAGTGGCATGAACAATTACCATTTTGGAGTGAATGTGCCACCTACTTTAGAGTTGTTGATGTCAGGGAGAAATCAGGTAGTTCATCGGATTGAAATTTTGCTTGGGTCTCAACAAAACCTTATTGGCATGGCACAATTCAATGGTTTCAGACACGGAAAATTGACTAGCGAATTTTCGAAAGACTTGATAGAAGGATCTTCACTTACCATAAGAGCACGACCAAGAGGAGGTAATGACCGGGTTTCTTTTTCTTGGGCAAAGGTCAGGTATCCGGCAGTATTTGAACTGGCAAACAATTTTTCATCACAACAATTTTGGCTACCCAGAAATTCGTCGAACTACTCTAAGGTTAGATTCACCAATTTAGGAAATGCGCCTTACCTTTTTGATGTTACAGATGTGTTTAACCCCATCCGGATTGGCACTTCTTTTATAAACGGTCAGTTGGTGGCAGGCATTAATGGAACTGCAGCTGAAAGGGTTTTTCAAATTCAGAAACAACCCACTTCTTTCACTGCAAATCAAGCAAAAGAAATCAGGTTTGAAGTTCTACCGCTAGGCAACATTGACCTGATGATGGTTTATAATAACATCTTAGCCAAGCCTACAGGCAGTTATGCCAATCCGGTTGAGGCTTACAAATCATTCAGGCAATCGGCAGCAGGGGGTAGTTACCGGGTTGGTCTGGTGGAAATTCAACAGGTGTTCGATCAGTTTTGCTATGGCAACAGACATCCAAAAGCACTCAAAAATATGGCGGCAGCCTTGGCCTCTACTGGTGATGTACCAAAAGGCATTTTGCTGTTGGGCAAAGGTTTGCACCTGACTTATGGAAATAGAGCAGACAGTATTTTGCGGCAGAATAACCTCATTCCACCTTTAGGATTTCCGGCCTCAGACAACATCATGAGTGTGAACCTGAGGGGCTCAGGCAATGTGCCGCTTATTCCAGTAGGCAGATTGTCGGTAATTCAACCTTCACAGCTTGCATCTTATTTAGATAAACTCATTGAATATGAATCTTTTGGGTTCGATGCACTTTGGAAAAAACACCTTTTCCACATGAGCGGAGGAATTTCCGCTTTTGAACAAAATGCATTTAAAGCTTTCATCCAGGATTTTGGAAGCCAGGTCGTGAATGAACATTTGGGCGGTAAAGTGGCCATGTACCATAAAAACAGCAACCAAACCGTAGAATATGTAAATATTAAAAATCAGATAAATGATGGCTTATCTTTGCTTACGGTTTTTGGCCATTCTTCCACTTCAGGTGCTGATGTAGACATCGGTTCAGCTTCTGACCCAAATCAGGGTTATCAAAACAGGGGTAAATATCCTACCATCTTCGTAAACGGCTGCTATACCGGCAATACATTTGAGCTCGGCGGAATTACATTGAGCGAAAACTGGATTCGCACACCCCAGAAAGGAGCAATAGGATTTATTTCTTCAATAGATGAAGGACTACCCGGCTATCTGCAACGCTTCACCAGGGCTTTTTACAGAAACACTTTTCAAGATTCTGCCAATTTTGGAAAACCAGTTGGGCAATTGCTGAAAGCCTCTTATGCGGAATTCAGAAGCCAGTCGAATAACTTGTTCGACAGCATTCATGCAGATCAATTTTGCTTGCATGGCGACCCTATGGTCCGAATTTTTGGAGCTGAAAAACCAGATTATAAAACCAGTAATGCTGAAGTTTATCTTGCCGATGATGCTGTCAGTGCACAAGCTTTGAGCCTGAACATCAATATGATTGTGAGCAATTTTGGCAAATACTACCGAGACACGCTTGTGGTTGGGGTTAATCGTCGAATGATCGATGGCAAAATTCAGAACTTCTATTTTAAGTTCCCCAGCGTGTCGTACAAAGACACCTTACATTTGGTTATTCCTCAACCACCAGGCTTTAATTATGGGGGTATAAACCGGTTTGAAATTAAGCTCGATCCCTTTGATGCGGTTGACGAAATGAAGAAAACAAACAATACTGCCATTTGGGAATTTTTGGTTCCACAGACTGGTTTAAATGCATTGTTTCCTAAAAAATACGGTATCGTCAATTCCAGATCTGTAGCACTAAGAGCACAAGCAACTGATTTGTTTACCCGGAGCAGACGCTACCGCTTTGAGCTCGATACTTCTTATTTCTTCAACAGTCCTTTGAAAAAGGCAGATGAAATTATAGCAGGAAATCTTGCCACATGGAATACCTTGCTACCTACAGAAAAAGATAGTTTGGTGTATTACTGGCGGGTAAAATTTGCCGATAACCAGCAGGATACGGCATGGAAAAGAATGAGTTTTACCTACATAGCCAATGGCGCTGAAGGTTGGTCGCAAGGACCGATTTACCAGTTTCTGGAAAGCACAGATGTTGGGATAAATAAAAATGTTCAACAACGGAAGTGGGATTTTCCTGAATCAAGACTGGCAATTGATATGCGTATTTCAGGTGGGCAAACCCCAAATCCGATTTATGATTTGAAGTTCAACGGCGTGCCAATGATTTACGGCACATCGAATACAAGTTGCGAAAGATCTGATAATGTTCGTTTGGTAACAGCCACCATCAATCCAAATACATTAGGAAGCAGGGTTTATAACTACTTTGGCGTTGAATTTTTCTATGTTTCTTCCTGTGGCAGGCTACCTTTTGCCTTAAACAATTTCCTCCAAGTCCCTACTCCTGGCACGGTTAACAGGCATTTTGGAAATTATCTGGAAAGCTTTGTCAGACCAGGCGAAATCGTTTTGTTGTTCACCACCAGAAACTTCAGGTGGAGTGTATTGGCAGATTCTGTAAAAAGAAAGCTTGAATACATAGGCGTTCCTTACGACTCCATCGCCAGGTTGCAAGATGGCGATGCAGTTATTATTTTGGGTAGAAAGGGTGCGCCTATTGGAAGCGCAACCATGATTTCGCCCAATAGAAATGGTTCCATTCCAACCAATCAACAGATTTTAAGTTTTCAAACCACACTCACAGCACTTTCGAATGAAGGCACTATCACTTCCAGTCTTATCGGTCCCGCTTCTAAATGGGGCTCCATGTTTTCACAAATCAGAAGTGCAGAACTAAGTCCTGGCGACAAAACGAACCTTGAACTGATTGGCGTAGGCCTGAATGGCCAAGATTCTCTGTTGCCAGTAAAACCCGATCGGGTAAACTTCGATTTAAGTTGGATCGACGCACGACAGTTTCCATATCTTAAGTTAAGAGCCCTACTAAAAGATTCGGCTTTTGGCACTCCATCCTTAATCAGGCGTTGGTTGGTAGCCTATGAAGGTGTGCCTGAAGGAACGCTCAATACCTCGCTGTTCCCAGAGGGCACCTACCGTTCAGGCGTTTTTCAGGAAGGGCAATATTTGAATTTACCTTTTGCCTTTACCAATATTTCGAAGAGAACTTTTAAGGATAAACTGAAAGTGCAGATAGGCATCAATAACCAGCTTTTCAAAGAAATTGAGCTCGACACCCTGGCACCAGACCAAACAGTGCAGTTTTCGCTCGACAGCGTGTCTACTGAAAATCTGCAAGGCCTCAATAAGCTCTCGGTTTTTGTGAATCCGAGGTTGCAGCCTGAGGAATATTACGATAACAACGTGATGGAACTTCCGATGGAAGTGGTTCCAGACAAAACGCATCCTGTGCTCGATGTGCTGTTCGACGGTATCGTTATTTCGAATGGCGATGTGGTTTCGCCTAGTCCTTTGATTCAGATTTCGCTCAAAGATGAAAATCGGGTGAGGTGGAAAAAAGACACCCTAGGATTTGACGTACTGCTCACTTACCCCAACGGCGAAACTTTTCGTATTCCTTTTACTTCGCCTGACATAGAAGTATTTGTAGCAAATAGTCCTTCTGATTTGTTCAGAATCGATTTTCATCCAAAAAATCTGGCAGATGGCAAATACCGCTTATCGGTTCAAGGTGCCGATGCATCAGGAAACCGAACGGCCGCCACAGCGTATAAGGTTGATTTTCAAGTGATCAGCAAGCCTTCTATCTCCTACTTTTTCCCGTATCCCAATCCATTTTCAACAGGCACAAGATTTACTTTTACTTTAACCGGAACTTTATTTCCAGAAGATTTTGCCATTCAAATTTTCACCCCAACAGGAAGATTGGTGAAGCAAATTTTAAAATCTGAATTTGGCACACTTCGGATTGGCTCCAACATCAGTGAATACCGTTGGGAAGGAACCGATAACAATGGAAAACGCCTGGCCAATGGTTTGTACCTATATAAAGTAATTTTAAAAGACGATGAAGGCGTGTTTACCCACCGTCCAACTGGAGCCGATCATACCATAAGTAATGGTTTTGGTAAACTTTCCATTTTACGCTGATTAATTTCGCAGCGTGAAAAGGCTTTTAGGATGTGTTGCATTGCTTCAAATGTTATCATTTGCTTGTTTTGGGCAAAAAACAATTCGGGGTGTGGTGCTCGACGAATTTTCTAAACGGGCTCTCCCATTTGCCACGGTCAGAACTTCGAACCAAACCACCATTGCCGACATCAATGGACGGTTTCGTATTGCAAAGCCCCGTTCAATGGACGAGCTCACAGCTGAAACCCCAATTCACAAAGAAGTGAGTCAGCAAATGATACAAGACGATTCTGTTGCCTTGTTGTTGAAGCAAACCAATGTTCAGTTTTATGAAAAGCGAACCTCACCGGGAGCCCAGATACTCATTTCAAATGTGCTTCGGTTTGCATATAGAAACGACCACTTGCGAACGCAGAATTACACGTTTACATCGTATAACAAACTGATTGTAGACACCGACAGACTCAGTGAAGCCCAAAGTCAAGTAAGAAGTTTGCTGAGAAGATTTCGCATAAAAATTGATTTTCCAAAGCTTCCGCACCACCTTTTTCTTATGGAATCGGCCACGGACGGATACATGAAAAACCGGATTTATGAAAAAGAAGAAGTACACAGCACCCGGGCAGCAGGCTTAAACTCGCCCCCACCCTTTTCCATCGCATCGGGACTTCAGCCATTTGGTCTTTACAAGTCATTCGTCAACATTGCAGGCAGTTGGTTTATAAGTCCGCTGGGAGGTAATCCATTTAAAAGGTACCATTTTCAAGTAATCGATACTTTGAAGTTGGGTACAGCAACAACCTATCAGATCCATTTTAACCCCAAAGGCAATAAACTTCTGGAAACCACGGCAGGCTACCTTTGGATAGATTCGGCCACGCATGGTATCGTGGCTTTTTCTATTTCACCAGCCATGATGGGCGAAGGAAGAACCAGAATTTTTCAACGCAATACGTTGATTAAACATGCGGGTTGGATGCCGGTGCAAACCATGACAACCTTCGAAATGAGCAACTTGCTGGGCACCAACATTCCTTTGTTGGTCAAAAACAAGACTTACCTGTTCAATTATCAGTTTCAACAGAAATTTGGCCCCAAACGCTTTGACAATGTGTTGATTGACTTTTTGGCCGATTCGTCGGGCAATGAAAACTACCTCAGAAAACTGAGGCAAGAGCCATTTTCGGACATAGACACGGCCACCTTCGATTTTTATGACCAATTGGGGAAACCTGAAAACATAGACAATGTGGTCAATTTTGGAAGTCGATTGGCGCAAGGGAGGTTTCCGGTAAACAAAATTGATATTGTGCTGAACAGGGCCTGGAAAGTGAACAACTTTGAAGGCTTGCGGCTTGGACTTGGGTTTGAAACCAGTAGAAAATTTTCGCTTACCCATAAATTCGGTGGCTACTTTGGATATGGTTTTGGCGATTCACGTTGGAAATATGGACTTGAATATCGCTACAACCTGTTCGACAATTGGGAAAGCTACCTGGAGCTGCGGGGTGGACAGGAACTACAAGAACCAGGATCTGTAAACCTGCCTTTTCCCAGGGCATATTTTAACAATGAAAACCTACGGAATATACTGATTCTGCGCTACGATATGGTGAGAAAGGCCGAGGCGCTTGTTGGGTTCACACCGCTGCAAAACCTAAATATGAAGGTAGGGTTTGTGCTTTCGGAAAGGCAAACGCTTTACAACTACAGTTACGACAACTTTGCCAACCGGCGATACCATCATTTTTTGGATTGGGTGGCTTCGGCCAGGTATTCGCCCGGCGAACGATTTATTCGAATCAACAAGGATAAAATAAGCATAAGCAACCGCTGGCCAGAGGCTTGGGCGCAAGTGACCAAAGGTTTCGATGGGCCTTTGGGCAAGTACAACTATGTGAAACTGGACGGCAGGCTGGCAAGCAAGTTCAGAATATTGGGCTTGGGCGAAACCGCTATTAATCTGACCGGAGGCTGGGTGAACAGGCCAGCCCCCTACCCTGTGCTTTACAATGCCCGAGGCAGTTATCGGGATTTTTCGTTTGTGGCTTTCAATTCGTTCGAAACCATGCGTTACAATGAGTTTACTGCCTCAGAATATGTGAACATCTTTTTGGTACACCGTTTTCGCCGGATCTACATTCCAGACTTTCCATTTAGACCCTACTTTTCGCTGGTAGCCAACGGAGGTTGGGGTGCACTGAATAACAAAAACGTGCACCAAGGCATCTTAATACAGGATTATAACAAGGGTTATTTTGAATCTGGCTTTTTCGTAAACGACTTTTTTGTGGTGAATTTGTTTGGCCTGCGAACCGGTTTGGGTGCTGGTGCCTTTTTACGAATGGGGCACTATAAGCAATTGAACGCTGCAGACAACGTGGTGTTTAAGTTTGCATTGAACTATTCGTTGTGAACTGCCAGGTTTTAATATCTCCTATTCGGTGAGATTTTGTTCGACAACATATCTTGCAAAACATGTTGCTAAGCTACGAAAAATGGCTACTCCTTCACCCATTGTATGGTTTCTGGTGTGCCAAGAGTTGGCTACAGCCGAATGGCATACATGCCGGGCGGCAAAACAGAAACATATACTTGATCCTTGCTCTACGAAAAACCCTTCTGGCTGCATCCCTCAACTGGTGACAATTTCGACCTTTCAAACCTTTCATTCTCAGAAATTCATTTGCTTGACTTGCTTCGTCAAACTCTTTTGGAGACCTGGTTAAAACGCCTGAATTGTGGATGCCACTTGGAAATGTTTTCTTGAATGTTTTGTCATTAATTATGGCTGAGCACTCGTCGAAAGCATAATCAATTTCTTGTCTGATTTTTTTAATTGGTCTGGTTGAGGATTGTAAACCCCACCGCCCACGAAACAATTGTCTGGTTCAATGTGCAGGTAGTAGAATGCCGATGGACTATTTTTTCGTTCTTGTTCAACACAATATAATAGTCAGTCTTGTACGGTGTTTTGACCTTTGCAAAACGTAGATCTCTATTGAGTCTTGTGATGCACTTTTTGGGGTCGAGATAAGCGTTTGAAATGGTGGTGTCTAAGTCCGAAATAGAAGCAATCAATTCAGCAGTCAAGGTCAGAATGTCGTTTTTAGCATTTTCATACAATTTCTTATTGTCGTTAAGCCACTCATTTGAGTTGTTAAGTTTAAGGTCTTTTAAAAATTCAAGCGTATTTTTATTTATCATTTGTGATGTTAAGATTTGATTTCGCTTATGTGTCAGTGGCCTTTCTGCAAACAGCAGCTTCCCTCCAGTTGGGATAGTTGTGAAAAAACCCTCTCAATCCGCCTTCAAAAATACCTGAAAATCTTGCTGTCAAACCCAGGCTATGGTTCGAGGCTCCCGCAGCAAACATAGGCAATGAGTAGGAATCTTGTTAAAACTTAGGGAGAGGTAGATGGGAAAACATGTCTTTTTGCTATTTCAAGCGGCCATCTCAACTGCTCCCGTTGCAAACGAGTTAATGCCAAATTAGGCATGGCAGGTATCTCACAGTACCATCTCAATTGTATCCAAGCTGACTTTGAAACTAGCAAGCAGTCAGGAATACAAGAGCCGATACCCTCCCAGTCACTAAATGAGTTGGGCTCCATTATTTTTTATCTCATTCTTAAGTTTGAATGCCTTTTTTTGTGGTCATAAAAAAGAGATATGAAAGTTCTGTTGGTAGAAGATGATTCAAATTTGCTGAACGATATTAAAGCCCAACTCGAGCATCATGGATTCGAAGTGGCTCCCGTGTTTGATGGCCTTCTGGCAGAGCGAATCATTCTCAAAAACAGATTTGATTGCATTGTGTTGGATGTGAATCTACCCGGCAAAAACGGCTTTGATCTATGCCGTACCATTCGCAAAGAGGGAATTTCTACTCCTGTAATTTTGCTTACTGCCTTTTCTGATATTGACGACAAACTAGAAGGATTTGATTCTGGAGCCGACGATTACCTCACGAAACCTTTCCTATTCCAGGAATTGTATGCACGAATTAAAGCCCTTATAAAGCGGGGAGAGATTTATCGGGAACAAAAAAATATCCACATTTCAGACCTTGAAATAGACTTGAATAAAAAGGTGGTACTCCGTGCGGGGATGCCTGTAAAACTCACGCCCAGGGAATTTGATATTTTGGTGATGATGGCCGAAGCAAGGGGAAATCCTGTTCCAAAAAAGGAAATGATAAGGCAACTTTGGGGCACAAGTGTCGAAATCAATACCAACACCATTGAGGTCTTTATCAATTTCCTTAGAACAAAGATCGACAAAGACCACGTGATTAAACTAATCCATACCAGGCAGGGCTTTGGATACTACCTTTCTGACACTTTACATGAAGCTTAAACAGAAAATCCAGATTTGGTTTTCCATTTCATTTATGGCATTTCTCGGATTGGTTTTGCTTTCCGTTTACATTCTGTATGCAGCAAACAGGCGCCAGGAATTTGTTCAAAGGCTTAAAGATAAAAGCAAAACTACGCTTCGCTTATTGATTGATGTAGAAAAGTTTGATTACGACCTGCTCCAGGTATTGGATAAAAATACAATCAATACCCTCTACGATGAAAAGATTCTACTCTTCGATTCCAGCGGAAAGATGATTTATAGCAGCATAGATGATACAAGGATTTTATTTCCAGAATCACTACTAACCCAATTGAAGGCTGAGAAAAACGAACTTAACTACTCCGAAAATGACTTTGAAATTCACGCTCAAAGAATAAAAGATAAGGGAAAATTATATTTTGGTATTTCAAAAGCAAGAGATCTGTATGGTAATAAAAAAATGCGATTTCTGGGCCTCACTCTTTTAACTGTCTATGGGTTGGCTGTTGTTGGCATCATTGGCCTTACCCGCTATTTGAGTCACCAGATTTCAAATCCTATTGAAAAATTAAGCAATGAAATTAGTAAGTTCTCGGCTGTAGATTTATCACACAGAGTGAGCATTCCGGCCACAAAAGACGAGATTGCATTGCTGGCAAATCGTTTTAATTCACTATTGGAACGGGTAGAAGGTAGCTTTGTATTTCAAAGGAATTTTATCCACCATCTTTCTCATGAATTGAAAACGCCAATTGCTGTTTTGGTCTCCAATCTTGAAAAAACAATGATTTCTGAAGATCACAACAACTGGAAGTCGGGTATTGAATTTCAGAAAAATGGACTTATGCAGATTGCTGAGGTTATAAACACACTTCTTGAACTTTCTAAATTTGAATCAGGAAACTTTGAAAAGCAGTTTCATGATGTCCGGCTTGATGAGGTTATTTTTGATTGTATGTCCGAACTTAAGCAGCTTTTGCCTGGCTCTACTTTCGATTTCACTTTCGATCAAAACCTGAATCAACCAGAACTAATGACCGTGAAAGGGGAGCCTGCTTTGCTTAAAATTGCTTTTTTGAATCTTTTGCAAAATGCACTGAATTATTCCAAAGATGAAAAAGCCTGGATCAGATTTTTTAGTTCTGCCAAAGGCACTATTTCTATTGAAATTCAAAATTCAGGTAAGACTTTGCCCGATTCTGAAATAGCCCAGCTTTTTACCCATTTTTTCAGAGGGAAAAACAGCAGAAACAAAAACGGTGTGGGTTTAGGGCTGGTTATGGTTGGAAAAATCGTTTCAATTCATCTCGGTGAAATTAAATATTCGATTTCAGAAAATGGCAAAAACAAGTTTCTGATTGAACTTCCAGCATTAGGCTGAGTTCCATTAAAAATCCACACCTTCTGAATTTGGATTGGATCATTGCAAAGCCTGCTTGAGGTGTAATGTTTTTTTCGTTTTGGTTGGATTATTCCAATAGTCTTAAGCTAAATTTTATATCCCTTAAGGTCTTCTTAAGGTTGTTCGATGGAGTATTGCACCATGAAAATGGGAACGCTCCGACTTCATTTTTTTCTAGTCGCTATTTGCCTCTCTGGTGGCTACGGTTTTGCAGCCGACACTTTGAAAATTTCTGTTTCAGAGGCCGAAAAGCAATTTCTTGAAAAAAATCTGCTACTCCTAGCAGGTCAGTTTAATATATCGGCGACAGAGGCATTTGAGATACAGGCAAAGGCATATTCGAACCCGACTTTTACGGCCGATTTCAATTTCATTGATCCTCAGAACAAGCGTATGTTTCATATTGGTGAAACAGGCCAGAAAGTTTTTGTGCTTGATCAGCTCATTCTTTTGGGAGGAAAACGGAAAACCCAGATTGAAATAGCAGGCAAGAACAAGGAAATTGCTAAACTGGAATTTGAGGAAATGCTTAGAAATCTTCGTTGGCGGCTCAATTTTTCTTTGTATGAAGTCAATAGAAAGCTCCTGATTATACAAAACTATGAACAGCAATTGCTTTTGTTGGATACGATCATCACCAACTATGACATCCAATCAAAAAAGGGAAATATCGCCATCAAAGAAGCCATTCGTCTGAAATCTGCTTATCTGAACTTCAACAATGCAAGGTCAGAATTGCTTTCCACTCAAATTGAGGATCAACAGGTATTGCAACTGCTGCTTCAGGAAAACAGGGTTGTGAGTCCTCAAATTCCGGAAAACGATTTCATTCGATTTATAACTACAAAGTCTGAAGATGAATTGATTAATTTATCTCTTGAAAACAGGCCAGATCTTAAAATCTTTGAAAAAAGCAATGAATTATCAGCTTTGAATCTAAGATTTCAAAAGCAACTGGCCATTCCCGATTTGAACATAAATACATCATACGACCAGCGGGGTGGTGCGTTTAACAACCAGATTAATCTTGGCTTTTCGGTCCCGCTTCCGGTTTTTAATCGCAATAAAGGAGCGATAAAAGCTGCCGAATATTCAACCAAAACCTCAGAAGTTTTGGTTCAACAAAAACGGGAAGAAGCAAAATCTGAAGTCCGGGCCGCATTTCGGCAGCAGGAGCGATCTATAAACGATTACACCAAAACATTATC
Organism: Cytophagales bacterium; assembly: GCA_038205175.1. Taxonomy (GTDB): domain Bacteria; phylum Bacteroidota; class Bacteroidia; order Cytophagales; family Flexibacteraceae; genus JBBRCC01. Next base: position 66,865 of record JBBRCC010000004.1, read on the forward strand.
ACTTTACAGCGCCGATTTCGAGCTTGTTTTTAAAGGAATCAGAGAGAATTTTCAAAAGCGAAATGTATCGCTCATTGAGTTTGTCGACTTTTTTGAAGCTTATAACCAGTCACTTACTGAATTTCAAAAGGTAAAAGCGCAATTGGCCATTGCAGCCGCAAAAATAAATTACATTACTTCTACTCCTGTCTATTAAAAATGAATTCTAAAATGTTTGTTGCCATTTTTCTTGGTCTGGCAAACCTTACTTTTTCTTCGTGCAATAAAAATAAGCCGGAAGAAAATGCGGTTGCCTTTTCGGTTTCAGATACCATGATGGCCCGTTGTGAGTTTAGTTTATCGCAAAAAAAGGTGGTGGAAAACGAATTGCATCTTTTCGGGAAAATAGCTGCCGATAACAACAAAATGGCTCAGGTTTATCCGATTGTGGGTGGCGTGGTAATGAAAATCAATGTTGAGCTTGGCGATTTCGTAAAACAAGGTCAGATTCTGGCCACGGTGAGAAGTAGCGAGGTGGCAGATTTTCAACGGCAGAAACTTGATGCCCAATCAGATGTTGCCCTTGCTGAAAAAAATCTGCAGGTTTCTCAAGACTTGTTTGAAGCCAAGCTGAATTCAGAAAAGGAAGTTATGTCTGCCCGCAAAGAGTTGGAAAAGGCAATGGCAGAGCTCAATCGGATTAAAGAGGTTTACAATATTTATAATTTATCGAGAGGGTCGGTTTATAATATCACTGCCCCTATCACAGGCTTCATCGTCAGTAAAGATATAAACCAAAATGAGCAATTGCGAAGCGACAAATCGGATGTTATTTTTTCCATAGCCGAAATAGATGAGGTTTGGGTGCTGGCCAATGTAAATGAGTCTGATATCTCCAAAGTGGCTCTTGGCTACGATGCCATAGTTCAAACAATCAGCTATCCCGATAAAACCTTTTCGGGAAAGGTGAACCGAATTTTTAACGCCATCGACCCAGCCACAAAGGCCATGAAGATTTTGGTAAAACTACCAAATGCAGATTTGAAGCTTAAGCCTGAAATGAATGCCACAGTAACCCTTCGATATAAGGAAGATAAATCAATGACAACAATACCTTCCAGTTCTGTCATTTTTGATAAAAGTAAAAACTGGGTCATGATTTTTAAAAGCCGCACCGATGTGGAAACCAGACAAGTAGAGGTGTATCGGCAGGTCGGCGATCTTACCTACATAAAGAGTGGGTTGCAGGAAGGCGAAAATGTGATAAGCAAAGGCGGCCTGTTCATCTACGACGCATTAAACGATTAGTTCCGGAAGTTTATGAATAAGTTCATCAAAGGAATTATCAGTTTTTCGCTACGGAATAAGCTTTTTACCTTTTTCTGGGTAGGATTGCTTTTAATAGCCGGCATCATAAGTTATGAAAAAATCCCAATCGAGGCATTTCCGGATGTTACAAACACCCAGATTATTATTGTAACTGAATGGAATGGACGCAGTGCTGAGGAGGTTGAGCGTTTTGTGACAACGCCTATTGAAATCAATATGAACTCTGTTCAGAAAAAGACCAATGTGCGGAGCATCACCATGTTTGGCCTTTCTGTAATTAAAATTATTTTTGAGGATGACGTTGAAGACTTTTTTGCAAGGCAGCAGGTAAATAACCAACTTCGCAATGTTTCTCTGCCAGAAGGAGTTGAACCAGAAATTCAGCCTCCGTATGGACCAACAGGCGAGATTTATCGGTATGTTCTCAAAAGCAAAAAGAGAGATACCCGGGAACTGCTTACCATTCAAAATTGGGTGATAGACAGGCAATTGAGAGCCGTTCCGGGCATTGCAGATGTTGTTGCATTTGGAGGTCAGGAAAAGATTTATGAAATCTCGGTAGATCCCGTAAAGCTTCAGAAATATGAACTTACACCGCTTGAAGTATATGAGGCAGTGGCGAAATCTAACCTCAATGTTGGTGGAGACGTTATTGAAAAAAATGGCCAGGCTTATGTGATCAGAGGCTTGGGCCTGCTCAATACCCAGTCTGATATTGAAAACACAATTGTTGCAGAATACAACGATAATCCAATCCTTGTAAAAAACATAGCCCTCGTTCTCGAATCTTCTGCGCCAAGGGTAGGACAAGTGGGGTTAAACAATAATGACGATGTGGTAGAAGGCATTGTGGTGATGCGGAAAGGTGAAAATCCAAGTGAAGTTTTGGGTAGATTGAAGGAGAAAATCGAGGAATTGAACACGTCTGTTCTTCCATCCGATGTCAAAATGGAAGCATTTTATGACCGGGATAACTTAATGAACTATTGCACCAAAACAGTGATGCACAACCTGATAGAGGGCATTATTTTGGTCACTGTGGTTGTGTTTCTCTTCATGGCCGACTGGCGCACTACGGTCATCGTTGCCCTCGTCATCCCGCTTTCGCTTTTGTTTGCTTTTATGTGTCTCCAGCTTAAGGGGATGAGCGCCAACCTTCTATCGCTGGGAGCGGTTGATTTTGGGATAATTATTGATGGATCTGTTGTGATGGTCGAAGGTCTCTTTGTGACACTAGATCATCTATCCTCCAGGATAGGCATGGCCAGGTTTAATAAATTGTCCAAGCTTGGCCTCATCAAACAAACGGGTGCCGGATTGGGAAAGGCCGTCTTTTTCTCAAAACTTATTATCATTTCTGCCCTGCTACCCATTTTTGCTTTTCAAAAAGTAGAAGGCAAAATGTTTTCACCCCTGGCCTGGACATTGGGTTTTGCATTGCTTGGGGCTCTAATTTTTACTTTGACCCTGGTGCCGGTTTTGGTTTCAATTCTTTTGAAAAAGGATGTCAAAGAAAAGCACAACCGGTTTGTAAATTTTTTCAACAACATAGTAGCCGCCGGATTCAAAAAGACCTTTGCTCATAAGCGGATTAGTTTTCTGGTATCCATTTCTATTTTGTCTGCTACTCTTTTTTCAGCCACATTTTTGGGTTCTGAATTTCTGCCGCCATTAAATGAAGGAGCCCTTTGGGTAGAAGCAAAACTTCCCATGAGTTCATCTTTAACCGAAACAGTAAAAATGGTCAGCTCTCTTCGGGCAGAGCTGCAGAAGTTTCCAGAGGTAAATGGGGTTTTATCCCAAACCGGGAGAAGCAATGATGGCACAGATCCAAGTGGTTTTTATTATGTCCAGATGCAGGTGAACCTGAAGCCAAAGGAAGACTGGCAAAGGAAGATTTCTATGGATGGGTTGGTAGAAGAAATGGACTCTAAACTCAAACATTATCAAGGAATTGTATATAATTATTCTCAGCCTATAATTGATAATGTAGCCGAGGCTGTGGCTGGAATAAATGCCAGCAATGCCGTCAAAATTTATGGGGATGATCTGGCAGAACTGGATCTGATTGCCAATCAGGTGATAGAGCAAATCGAAGACGTGCCAGGCATCAAAGACGTCGGTATTCTACGAAACATTGGTCAGCCCGAAATATCAGTTCTGCTGGATGAAGAGAAAATGGCCATTTATGGCGTGCAGAAAGCAGATGCCCAAAGTGTAATTGAAATGGCAATTGGAGGAAAAACTGCCACCATGAAATATGAAGGCGAAAGGAAATTTGATGTTAGAATCCGTTACCAGAAAGAATATAGAAAAACGGAAGACGACATCATGAGACTGATGATCCCAACGCTGCGGGGAGGCCAAATCAGATTGAAAGAAATTGCCACCATTCAGATGGTTACCGGACCAGCATTTATTTATCGGGACAATACAAAGCGATTTATCGGTGTGAAATTTTCTGTCAGAGAGCGAGATTTGGGCAGCACCATTGCAGAGGCGCAGCGAAATGTAAAAAAGAACATACAATTTCCAAAAGGATACAGCATCGGCTGGACCGGCGAATTCGAAAATCAGGTGCGAGCCACCGGAAGATTGACCCAGGTAGTTCCGTTTAGTTTAATCCTCATTTTTGTTTTGCTGTTTATCTTATTTGGCAATATTCAGGACGCATCGCTGGTGCTGGCAAATGTACCCTTCGCTTTGGTTGGCGGCATTCTCGCTTTGCATCTCACAGGTATCAATTTTGGAATTTCAGCTGGCGTTGGGTTTATAGCCCTTTTTGGCATTTGCGTTCAAAATGGGGTTATCCTGATTTCGGAATTTCATTCCAACATTCGGATGAAGCTAAGCCTGGATGAATCAATTTTTGAAGCAGTAAAGGTGAGAACAAGGCCAGTGGTAATGACAGCAATGATGGCGGCAATTGGTTTGTTGCCAGCTGCTACTTCCACTGGAATTGGCTCAGAATCTCAAAAGCCACTGGCAATAGTCATTATTGGGGGTTTGGTAACAGCCACCGTTTTTACCTTGCTGGTTTTTCCTATTTTCTTTTATTGGGCTGTGAGAAAATGCCACTTGTCCATTTAGTTGGCTCCATGCCCGTTGCCTGATTTTGATTGACGGCATATATTGCAATGCACATCACTTTTGCAAATAACGTAGGTTCGCCGAACTGTAAATCAAGACATTGCTTAATTCTACAATATCCATTTATGGACTTATAACCATGACTTTAGATGTTGAAGAGATATTTCTCATCCCTAATTTTCCCAAACATGAGGACTTAGATAAATGGACTGTTTTTCAAAATACATCTTAACTTTTTTTTACGGTTTTAAACCAAAAAAGGGGAAGGTTTTACAAACTGGTTACAATTTTCTTGTTATTATTTACGTATACTAAAAATTAATTCGTTTCGTGTATTTACAAACACAAAAACAATGAAAAAATACAAATGAAATATGTTTGTTAGGCCACCCCGCAAGAATAGGGTAATAATCAATTCAGGTATCACAATTGTGTTGCAATCAGAAATTGGCGCTGTAGTTTTTTAATAAATAAAGATTTGTCTTTCCATGCCCCAACTTAGATTTGCCAGGATTATCTTGCATTAACCCTACTAAATCCACTCAATTCTCCAAAATTTGCAGCGGCAAAGAAATATTCTTCAAGCGTTTTTCAGCGACGTTGACCTCTCACTACACAGCCGTTGAATTGCCTTTTGACCAGCACGTTGGTTTCCATTTTTGTTTCTGCCTTCTGCGCTTCAGATCAGTCCATTCCGACTTTCAGCGCAAATCACCATCTGGTTCCCAAACCTCAATTGAAATATCTTCTCAAGGTCCATGCGATGGTTTCGTGGGTTGTCATTAAACCTGTGAGGAAGTCAGCCGTTCCTGCATCGTTCAGATTATCAGCACATTCGTCCACTGCTTTGCGCAAAGCTTTGATAACAGTCTCGTGATCTTCCAGCAGTTCTTTGATCATATCTTTTGACGAGGGATACACGCCAGGATGCTCTTTCAATCTGGTGTTTTGCGAAAACTCATGCGAGGTGCCAATCGTTTTGCCGCCAAGTTTACTAATGCGTTCAGCTATTTCATCAATCGCCGTTTCCAGTTGATCGTACTGATTTTCAAACAATTTATGCAATTCCATAAAACTGTCGCCGTTCACATTCCAATGGAATTTTCTGGTTTTGGTATAAAGCACCACCGCATCTGAAAGTATGCCGGAAAGCAAAGTGGTAACGTCTTCTAATTTGGCTTTTGGTATGCCTATGTGTGGTTCCATAATTTGAAATGAATTGATTTTGATATTCAAACAGGGAGTAAAGTGGTAGTTAAAAAAACTCCAGTTCTCCTTATTTTGGATGGATCAAATTAGACACCTTTCGCCTGCTTACATCTTACAGAATTATACTTATTTATTATATTTTAATGATATGGCTATGAAGTGAAACAGTGTGACATTTGGGTTTTAGCTTATTTCTTGGGCATTTTTAATGCTGATTATAAGGATTTTTAGGCTGTTGGTCAAAAAGTCATCAGATGCCAAAACCTTGTTTCACTCATTCACCCTTGGTTATTTTCCCTCCTATGGCTTAACAGAAAGTGTGAAATTGTCAGGTAGTTTGTCTACCGATGAGTAGCGTGTATTTACATTGAAAGTACTTCTGACACAAAGTCTATTCAAGGCCATTTCAGAGCATGAAAGCTTAAATAATGCAAGTTTCTTCATGAATTGTGAAAACAAAGAATGGATTCGAAATTTACCTTTGCCTCCCACTTTCTGCTTTCATTGCTATGAAAAAAACCTATCTTCTTCTCTTATTTCTTGCTGGTTCGTTTGTTTCTCAATCTCAGAATTCGAGCGATACTGCCCGATACCAATTTAGGGCTGTGGCGGAGCTAGGTTTTGTGTCTGTATTGTCGCACCAGATTCAGCTCGGTAAAAACGGAACTAATTTCGATTACGTAAAAAGCGGCGGCCAGGATGTTCTATTTCCTGTAGCCCGTTTTTCACTGGAGATGCAGGTGCGCAATCGCCACACGTTTATTTTTCTTTATCAACCCCTGGGAATTGAATCGAAAGTACGCTTAAAGGAAGATGCCACATTCGACAATACTACCTTTGCGGCTGGCACTAGTATGAAATGCTTGTATAATTTCCCGTTCTATCGTTTTAGCTATCTCAGAGAACTTTTCCCATCAAATAAAAAGTTTCAACTTGGTGTAGGTGCTACAATTCAGATCCGCAATGCGACCATCACCTTTGAATCTCTTGATGGCACCCGCTTCTCTTCAAACAGAGGCGTGGGCATAGTGCCAGCACTTAAACTAAGGGGAAGCTTACAACTCAATCGAATTTTTTATACTGAGATAGAGGCCGATGGAATTTATGCACCTGTCAGTTATCTCAACGGAAGCGACAATGAAGTCGTTGGCGCTATTCTGGATGCGAGTGGCCGGGTGGGTGCCAATATTACCTCTTCTCATAGTCTGTTTTTAAACCTGCGTTACCTGGGCGGTGGTGCAACGGGAACCGATACTGACGATCCTGGTCCAGGGGATGGCTATGTTAAAAACTGGCTGCACTTTGCGCTGGTTTCAACTGGTTTTGTTTACAAATTTTAGGGTTTTACATTTTAATCCCCTTTTCTCAATTTGCATTTGCTACTCTCGGGTTCTCGCATATTTCTTGTGAAGATGTGAGAATAAGCTCAGTCAATTTCAAAATAGAATACTCTTCAATTCCAAACGATTTTCTACATCGCATTCATCAAAAACGAATGGCAAGTACCTCCCTTTTTAAACTCATAAACCTACAATGTGAACGATTTCATTTTAAACAATGAATCCCCCCTGCCCGGTTTTTTTTGTGTGAAAAAGTAAATCCAGCGATAAGATTTTTCAACTGATTTTGCCACTTGAAAAAGAACGCCAACAGGCTACAATTTTCCGAAACGTGCATATCGTGCAAACCAATATGCTTTCGGCCAATTCTTTTTCAGATTCTTCAGCTTTTATTGCCTTGCCGATTGTTGGTATTTTTTTATAAAAAAGTGCCTCTAAACTCTTATTCTAAAGTATGAACGTCAATCTTTTTCAGACCATGTAAAGTGTTTTTTAACCAACTAATCGACTTGATTTGACTTTTATTTCCCAACAAATCAATGCTTTTTAGAGGCTTTCTCGTTTCTTAGAAAATTATGAACCACAAAAACCTGTTTCGGTATGTGTTCTTTTCAATTAACTTTCTGATTTGCATAGGTCTGTGTAGCAGCTGCGCCTTCAGGTTGATCAAAAGATCGAAGGGAATAGTATATGCAAAAGGAGATCCGTCAAACCACATTTCCAAGCAAAAGCTAAATGTATTTTCACCACGAAAACAAGGTTCCAAAAACGAGGTTTTGATCTTTATTCATGGGGGCAATTGGAATTCTGGCCATCGGTCTATGTACAATTTCTTAGGAAGCAGAATGGCCAGAAAAGATATAGTAACCGTGATTATTGACTACCCACTCTCGCCAAAAGCTACCTACAAAGAAATGGCTTTCGCTGCTGCCCTTGCCGTCAAATGGGTGCAAGAAAATATAGCCAGATATGGTGGAGATCCTGAAAAGATATTTATTTCGGGTCATTCTGCAGGTGGACATCTGG